>NZ_JBANFK010000003.1:0-308508 GCF_037861105.1 Rhizorhabdus argentea | reverse complement strand
TCGCCCAGGAGGGCACTGTCGCGGGCCGCTGCGCCCCCGACATCGCGCCTGACTACTCGAACACCACCCGCGCCTTTGTGGCTTTGTTGGCGAATTACGGCTTCGGTTGGGTGGTGGCCGCCCGCGGCGGCCACGCT
Source organism: Rhizorhabdus argentea (assembly GCF_037861105.1). Taxonomy (NCBI): domain Bacteria; kingdom Pseudomonadati; phylum Pseudomonadota; class Alphaproteobacteria; order Sphingomonadales; family Rhizorhabdaceae; genus Rhizorhabdus; species Rhizorhabdus argentea. The sequence goes on along the minus strand of NZ_JBANFK010000003.1, from coordinate 308,371 downwards.
CCTCTTGTCGTCACCCCGGCGGAGGCCGCGGTCTCCAGAGGTAAAGGCGCGCGTCATTCTCCTGAGCTTCCGGCTTCCTCTCGAATGACGAACTGGCGGGCTCTGAGAAGACTTTCCTGTCAAAACCATAATCTTTTCGACCAGATAGTTATTTTGCATCCGTTCTTTTGTCCTTCGCACTTGCAATAGATGTGACAGATCGGTACCTCCAAATCAGGACGTACCGTTCTGTAACATTTTTGCAATGCAGGGACAGGCAGCATGTATCTATCCGAGCTGAAGGCAGATCCTGCCGCGCGCACCGCGGAGCCCTCGCCCGCACCGAAGCAGCGGCTATCGAAGAAGCGCGCGGCCTATGCCGCTCTGCCCATCGCAGGGCTGGTGCTGTTCGCGGGCTACGGCCTCGTCGGCCACGACCAGGCCCAGGCGGATAGCCAGGCCCTGCCCGTCGTCACGGTCGCCCAGCCGCTTCAGAAATCGATCGTCGAATGGAACGATTATGTCGGCCGCTTCGAAGCGAGCCAGGCGGTCGAGATCCGTCCCCGCGTGTCGGGCGCGCTCGAGTCGATCCACTTTCGCGATGGCGATATCGTCCGTAAGGGCCAGTTGCTGTTCACCATCGATCGCCGCCCCTTCGCTGCATCGCTGGCCGAAGCGCAGGCCAGGCTGGCAAGCGCTGCAACCGCGTTGACGCTGGCGCGCAGCGAACTGGCACGCGCCAATCGGCTCGTCGCCGACCAGGCGGTCAGCGCCGAGGAGGTCGACTCGCTCAGAGCCGCTGTCCAGTCGGCCGAGGCTGCGCTCGCCGCCGCCCGCGCTCAGGTCCAGGCGCGCCGACTGGATGTCGAGTTCACCCAGGTACGGGCACCGATCAGTGGTCGCGTCTCCGATCGCCGGGTCGATATCGGCAACCTGGTGTCAGGGGACTCGGCGGCGAACGCCACCATCCTGACCACCGTAAACGCGCTTGACCCGATCTACTTCGCCTTCGACGGCTCGGAAGCGCTGTACCTCAAGCAGCGCCGCCAGAAAGTCGGCAGCGATCATGTCGAAATCCGACTTCAGGACGAGGCCGACTACAAGTGGCGCGGCAAGGTCGACTTCACCGATAATGCGCTGAACGACGGCTCGGGCACGATCCGCGGACGGGCTGTGCTGGCCAATCCCGATTACTTCCTGACGCCGGGCATGTTCGGCAACATGCGGCTCTCATCGGGCGCCGCGCGCCCGGCATTGCTGGTGCCCGACGCCGCCGTGGTGACTGACCAGGCCCGCAAAGTGGTTTATGTGGTGACGGGCAAGGACGGCACCGTGACGGCGCAGCCGGTCGACGCCGGCCCCCTGATCAACGGGCTGCGAGTGATACGATCGGGGCTGAAGCCCCAGGACAGCATCGTGATCTCCGGACTGCAGTCCGCCGCGACAGCGCCGAAGGTCCAGGTGATCGCAGGCAGGATCGAGGCGGCGCCACCGATGCCGAAGCTTGCCGTCACCGCACCGGTCGCCTCTCAGGCCACGTTGGCCGCGGCCCGCTAAACCAAAGACTTATCGCCCGCGTGGCGGCGTGACGTCCTTCGGAAGAAGGGCGAACGGCCGGTCTTGCGCTGGCCAACAGGGACTAAGCTGATGCGCCTGAGCCATATCTTCATCCAGCGGCCGATTTTCGCGGGCGTGATCGCGGTGGTCATAACCATCGTCGGCGCGCTCGCCTATTTCGGATTGCCGATCTCGCAATATCCGGACGTGGTGCCTCCGACCGTGACGGTCAGCGCGACCTATCCGGGCGCCTCGGCCGAGACGCTGGCCGACACTGTCGCCTCGCCGCTGGAGCAGGAAATAAACGGCGTGGACGACATGCTTTATCTGTCCAGCCAGTCGACCAGCGATGGAAGACTGTTGATTACCGTGACGTTCAAGCAGGGCATCGACCTCGACAAGGCGCAGGTGCTCGTCCAGAATCGGGTGGCGCTGGCTGAACCGCGCCTGCCCGAGGAGGTGCGCCGGCAAGGCGTGGTGACGCGTAAGACCTCGCCCGATTTCATCCTCGTGGCGAACCTTATCTCGCCCGACAACTCACTCGATCGCGGCTATATCTCCAACTATGCGCTGAGCCAGATCCGCGACCGTCTCGCGCGGCTCGACGGCGTGGGCGAAGTCCGGCTGTTCGGGGCGCGCGACTATGCCATGCGGATCTGGATCGATCCCGGACGCGCCGCTGCGCGCGACATGACCGCGGGGGAGATCGTCGCGGCGCTTCGCGCCCAGAATGTCCAGGTCGCCGCCGGCTCGATCGGCAAGCCGCCCGAAGCTAATGGCGCGGCTTTCGAATTCAACGTCGAGGCGCAGGGCCGGCTGAACACGCCGGAGCAGTTCGCGGACGTGGTAATCAAGGCTGACGACGCGGGCCATCTTACCCGGCTGCGCGACGTCGCCCGAGTCGAGCTTGGCGCCGAGGACTATGGGATCAACATGTATCTCAGCGGCCAGCCATCGCTGGGAATCGGCGTCTTCCAGCGGCCCGGCTCCAACGCACTGGCAACTGCCGATGCGGTACTCGCCGAGCTCAAGGCGGCTTCAGCCCAATTCCCGAAAGGGCTGGAATATCGGGTGATCTACAACCCGACGAGCTTCATCCGCGAGTCGGTCAGCGCCGTGCAGCACACCCTGCTCGAAGCTGTGGTGCTGGTGGTGATCGTGATCCTCGTCTTCCTGCAAAGCTGGCGAGCGGCGATCATCCCGGTGATCGCAATACCGGTGTCGCTGATCGGCACCTTCGCGGTGCTGGCGGCCTTCGGCTATTCGCTCAACAACCTGTCGCTGTTTGGGCTGGTGCTCGCGATCGGCATCGTCGTCGACGATGCGATCGTCGTGGTGGAGAATGTCGAACGTAATCTCGAGCAGGGCCTCAGCCCGATGCAGGCCGCGTTTCGATCGATGGACGAGGTGTCGACCGCGCTCGTCGCAATCGTGTTGGTGCTGTGCGCGGTGTTCGTGCCGACGATGTTCCTGACGGGGCTAACCGGCGAGTTCTATCGGCAGTTCGCTGTCACCATCTCCTCGGCGACGATCATCTCGCTGCTGCTGTCGCTGTCGTTGTCGCCGGCGCTGGCCGCCCGGCTGCTCAAGCCGAAGGCGAAGGACGAACCCGACGGCCGCTGGGCGCGTATGGCCCATCGCGGCAGCAAGCGCTTCAATGCTGGTTTCGATCGCCTGAGTGCCTTTTATGCGAGCAGCACGCGCAAGCTGCTGGAGCGGCCGAAGCGCGTGCTGTTCTCCTATGCCGGCCTCGTTGCCCTTACCGCGCTGGTTTTCGGCGCGACGCCGGTCGGTTTCGTGCCTGCGCAGGACCAAGGCTATGTGCTGACGGCGATCTCCACGCCGCCGGGCACATCGCTCGCATCGACCGACGCGACGATGCAGGCGGTTACGAAGAAGATGCTCACCATACCCGGCGTGAAGGGCGCGGTGATGCTGGCGGGCTTCCACGGACCGACCGGTACCGCCGCTTCGAATGCCGCCGCCGCCTTCCTGGTGTTCGACAGCTTCGAGGAGCGCGCGAAGCACGGCCAGACCGAAGCCGCGATCTTCGCCCAGGCCCAGAAATATGCCCAGGGTTTCAACCAGGGTCGGATCTTCGTGCTCAAGCCGCCGCTGATCCGCGGCATCGGCACAAGCGGCGGCTTCAAGCTGGTGCTGCAGGACCGTTCGGGCATGGGGCTCGAAAAGCTCAACCAGGTGGCCTGGAAGATGATCGGCGAGGCGCACCAGGATCCTAACCTCGCAGGCGTGCACACCAAGTTCGAATATGGCGTGCCCCGCGCCTATGCGGATATCGATCGCGCCAAGGCCGACATGCTCGGCGTACCTCCGAGCCGCGTGTTCGAGGCGCTGCAGGTCTATCTCGGCTCAGCCTATATCAACGACTTCAACCTCATCGGCCGCACCTATCGGGTGACCGCGCAGGCCGACACGCAGTTCCGCGACGACGTGTCCGACATCCAGCAGCTCAAGACCCGCTCCAATAGCGGGGCGATGGTGCCGCTGGGCGCGGTCGCCACCATCGAGAACCGCGCCGGCGCCTATCGGGTGCTGCGCTATAACCTCTATCCATCGATCGATGTCGAGGGCGCAGCCGCGCCCGGCCGCTCGTCGGGCCAGGGGCTGGCGGCGATGGACAAGCTCGTTGCCAAGCTGCCAGCGGGCGTGTCGGCCGAATGGACCGAGATCGCCTATCAGCAGAAGCTGGCTGGCAGCGCCGCGATGATCGTCTTCGCCGCGGCCGTGCTGTTCGTCTTCCTGGTGCTGGCGGCGCAGTTCGAAAGCCTGATGCTGCCACTCGCCATCATCCTGATCGTGCCGATGACGCTGCTGGCAGCGATGACGGGCGTGAACCTGCGCGGCATGGACAACAACATCCTCACCCAGATCGGCCTGGTGGTTCTGATCGGATTAGCCGCGAAGAACGCGATCCTGATCGTCGAGTTCGCCAAGCAGGGCGAAGAGGAAGGCCTGTCGCCAGTCGAGGCTGCGATTCACGCGGCGCAGGCGCGGCTGCGGCCGATCCTGATGACCAGCTTCGCCTTCATCCTGGGCGTGGTGCCGCTGGTGATCGCGACCGGCCCGGGCGCCGAGCTGCGCCAGGCGCTCGGCACAGCGGTCTTCTCCGGCATGCTCGGCGTGACCTTCTTTGGGCTGGTGTTCACACCGACCTTCTACGTTGCCGCGCGCAGCCTTTCCGATCGCTTCGCCCGCCGTTTCGGACACAGGCTCGGCCCCGACGGCAGCGCCGAACCCGCGCTCCTTCCTGCAGAATGATGGAGGACATCATGACCGCCAAGATATTGCCCGCCGGCCTGCTGGGCCTCGCCAGTCTGCTGACCATCGCTGCCGCCGGACCAAATTATGTCCCGCCCGCCGCTCCGCCCAGCGCGACCCTACCGTTTCTCGGCGCACCCGCCGCACCGGTGACGGCCACCGAGCCCGAAGGCGCGTGGTGGAGGCTCTACCAGGATCCGGTGCTAGACCAGCTCGTGGCCGACGCACTTGCCGCCAACACCGACCTGCGGGTGGCGGTCGCGAATCTCGACAAGGCCCGCGCATCGCTGCGCGAAGCCCGGTCGGATCGGCTGCCGCAGACCGGTATCAATGCGGGCGCAACCTATGGCCGCAGCCCCCAGGGCCAGCGCAGCCCGGGCGCAAAGCGCGAGGACTGGTCCTACGACGCCGGCCTGAGCATCGGCTATGAGGTCGACCTGTTCGGCCGCGTCAGCCGCTCGGTCGAGGCGGCGCGCGGCGATACGCAGGCCGCCGAAGCCGCACGCGATGCCGTCAGGGTCGCGATCGTCGCCGAGACCGCCCGCGCCTATGCCGATGCCTCCTCCGCCGCCGAGCGCCTGACGGTCGCGCAACGCACCCTCGAGCTGCTCGATCGGACGGTGACGCTGACCGGCAAGCGCTTCGAGGCGGGCCGGACATCGAAGCTCGACGTGTCGCGCGCCTCGGCGCTGCGCGAGCAGCAGCGTGCCACCCTGCCCCCGTTGCGCGCGCAACGCGACGCCGCGCTGTTTCGGCTGGCAACGCTGACCGGCCGCACGCCGGCGGACCTTCCCGCCAAGGTGGGGCAGCGCCAGACGACCTTGCGGCTCGACCGGCCGATACCGGTTGGTGACGGCCGAGGGCTGCTCGCGCGCCGGCCCGACATTCGCGAAGCCGAGCGCCGCCTCGCCGCCGAGACCGCGCGGATCGGGATCGCCACCGCCGATCTTTACCCGCGCATCACATTGGGTGGCTCGATCGGCTCGACCGGACCATCGCTCGCCGATATGTTCGGCGGCGGACCGCTGCGCTGGCTGCTCGGGCCGCTGCTCAGCTGGAACTTCCCCAACCAGGAGGCTGGCCGTGCCCGCATCGCCCAGGCGCGCGCCTCGACCCAGGCCGCGCTCGCCGGCTTCGACGGCACGGTGTTGCGCGCGCTGCAGGAAACCGAGACGGCGCTGTCCGCCTACGCGCACGAACTCGAGCGCCAGCAGGCACTCCGCGAGGCTGCAAGCCAGGCGCTGACCGCCGCGACGATCAGCCGCGCCCAATTGCGCGAGGGCCGGGTCGATTTCCTGACGGTTCTCGATGCGGAGCGGACCTCGGCGGAAGCCGATGCCGACCTCGCCGAATCCGACGCTCGCGTGGCGGATGCACAGGTGGAGCTGTTCCGGGCACTCGGCGGCGGCTGGCAGGTGGAAGCGCCGAGGGTGGCCGCCCGCTGAGCCTCGGCAGCTTTCATGCCCGCCGTGGGCGCCCTTTCCCAAGGCCCAGCCAGGGCAGCGCGCCTGCCCGCTCGGCCACCACGTAGAACAGATAGGGCCCCGCCACCCCCGCGATCACACCGGCGGGAGCATAGAGCACCACCAGCTGCGGGACATGGAGCTTCATCAGCAGCAGCCGCGTGGCTGCCGTGAAGAACAGGTGGGTCACGTAGATCGCCATCGACGCCGCTCCAAGCCGAGCCATCCATGCGAGCGGGGCGCCGCGCAGGGACATGGAGATCAGCAATACCGTCGCGATCCCCGCTATCGCGGCAGGCAGCAGGAACACCGAATTGAAGTTCATGCCGGTCAGCGGCCCGACGATCCCGTCGGTGACGACGAGCAGGCAGATCGCGGCGCCGCTCCACGCCATCTTGTGCTCGCCCTGCCAAGCCTTAACCCATCCGGACAGATGGACACCGGCAACGAAATATAACGGAAAATGAAGGAGTTGGTGAATGATCGTATCATTCTGGTAGAACTCGCCCAGCGCGAACATCAGGGTCACCGGAATGAATATCACCATTCTGTTGCCCACGATTGCATAGCAGCAGGAAAAGACGAACAGCGCGTAGAGAAACCAGAACGGGCTGGGCGGCGAAAGTGCGAGATGGTGGACGATATCGGCGACGCCGAACGGCTGCCCTGCCCCGTTCACGAAATGCCATATGCAATAGGTCAAGCTGGCCCACAGCAGGTAGGGATAAGCCACTCCCTCGACGCGGCCGCGCAGGAAACTCTGCCGGCCGCGCGCCAGCGGTATGACGGCGTTCACGCCCGCCAGGAAAATGAACAGCGGCATGTGGAAGGAGTAGATGACGAAGTCGAACCACGCCCAATGATCGCCTATTCCCACCGCCGCCAGCCCGCGTTCGACATGCCCGGCGACCACCAGGATGATGCCGACGCCGCGCGCCGCGTCGAGCCATTCGAGCCGCCTGGAGCCATTCGTGGCTTGCGGCCGCGCGGTTGAAGTCGCGCCTGCAGCAGCGTCGATGCTGATCGTCATAAGTGCCGCCCCGGCAATCCAGCGAGAGAATCAAGGCGATACATCATGCCGACCCTCCGCGTGGCCCCTTCGGCCGGCTTCTCACTCATTGGCATCGGCGTGGAGTCTCCAGAAACGCAGGAACGGAACAGGCCGCAATCGGCGCGCAGGCGTCAAGTGGAACCAACGCGCCACCGTAATGTTTAGGGCAGATCCGTAAGCGCGAGGGTCTTGAGTGAAAGTGCGTTATCAGTTCCTCGACGCACTTCGCGGATATGCGGCGATAGGGGTGGTCCTTTTCCATATCGGTACGCGTTTCGGCGGCATCCACACCGCCGTGAACGGATATGTGGCCGTCGATTTCTTCTTCATCCTGAGCGGCTTCGTACTGGCAGGCGCTTATGAGGACCGGCTCGCCTCGAAGCTGGGCCTTGCCAAGTTCTTCATATTGCGTGCAATCCGGTTGATGCCGATGGCTGTCTTTAGCGTCGTGGCAGGCACTGGCTATCTGTTGCTGCGCTATCACTTCGCGCCCGAACTTTCCGATCCCGTCTCGGATATCATGGCGGCGTCACTGCTCAACCTGTTCCTGCTCCCGAAGCTGTGGCTGACGGCGGCGACCCGCGACGAGACCTTCCCGGCCAATGGTCCGCTCTGGTCGTTGAGCATGGAAGTCGCCGCGAACCTCATCTGGGCGCGGTTCCTGGTCGGCACCCGGTTGGCAACCCTTGTTGCGATCTGCGGTGCCGGAGGCGCGCTGATCGTCTTCATGTCGCTCTGGAAGGGCACCGGCGACCTTGGCTGGAACGCCTATACCTATCTCGGCGGCATAGGGCGCATCACCTTCGGCTTCACCCTCGGGGTCGTCCTGTTCCGGACGAAAGACCGGATCAGGCTCCGCTCGCCGATATGGCCCTATGTGGCATTGTTCCTGCTGACCGTATCTATCTTCCTGCCGATCCGGCACGTGGCGTGGTTCCTCGCATGCGTGTTGGTGCTGCTGCCTTTCACCGTGGTCTGCGGCATGAGCGCCGGAGAGCGACGTTTTTCGCCGTTCGACGATGTTCTGGGAAGAATCTCCTACCCGCTATACGCGATCCACTATCCGATCCTGATGATGGGTGCGGGGCTGGAGAAGAAGTTCGGCAACAGCGCCGGTGCGCCCATGCTGAGCCTGGCGATCTTCGCGTTCGTCATTGCGGCATCCTATCTGTTGATGCGCTGTTTCGACGAACCGGTCCGCAGATATCTGACTACGCTGTATCTGAACTGGCGCCCCTCCTTGACCCCAACGATCAGGGGACCTCTCCAATGATCCGACCGCACAGGAAGGTGGTTGCACAGCGAATCCGTCCCGTCACGAGGTTGCTCCGCGGACTGGCGCTTGCCGCCGCGCTGTTGTCCAGCGGCAGCCAGGCGGCGGAGATGAGCGTTGCGGACTTCCGCAACACGCTCGGGATCAACACCCACCTGAACTATACCGACGGCGACTATAACCACGCGAACAAGGTGATCGAGGCGCTTCGCTACCTGGGCATATTTCACATACGCGACGGCGCCCCGTTCAAGGGATCCCAGGGTCAGGGGGCGCTTGCCCGAGCGGCGAAGGCAGGCCTCAAGTTCAACTTCGTGTTTCAGGGCAACCGGCCGCCCGCGGCGACCATCGACGATCTGCTGGCCTTCAACGCAGCCAATCCCGGCTCGATCGCGTCGCTGGAAGCGCCCAACGAGGTGAACAACTGGCCCCTGTCCTATGGGCTTTTAAAGGATGCGCCTGCGACCAACGCCTATCCCGCGACGCGCGCGTTCGTGCGGGATCTGCGCCGGCTGCTCCGCGCCACCCCGCTGCGCAGGACGCCCTTGCTGGCGCCGAGCTGGGTGAGCGTACCGACTATTGATGCTGCCGATGCGGACATCGGCAACGCCCACCCCTACCCGCGCAACGGCGATCAGGCGTCCCGCCAGATGGCCATCGAGGTGGGGAAGCAGAAGGCGGCGATACCGGACAAGCCGGTCTTCATCACCGAAACCGGCTATAACGATGCCACGAACATAAAGGGGGAAGCGGTCGATCGGGACACGGCTGCAAAGCTGATCCTCAACCTCTACGCCGCCTATGCCGCCGCAGGGATAGAACGCACTTTTCCATACCAGCTGCTCGATGCCTATCCCGATCCAGGCGGCAAGGCGTGGGAAAAGCATTGGGGACTGTTCGATACGAGCTGGCAACCCAAGCCGGCGGCGCGCGCCATCCATAACCTGACGACGATCCTGAGCGATGGAACGGGAGCGCGCACGACCAATAGGAAGCTCCAGACCCGCGTCGAAAGCGGACCGCCGGACCTGAAGCTGCTCGAACTTGCGAGAGCGGATGGCGCGACGCTGATCCTGCTGTGGCGTGAAGCGGACCTCTGGGACCAGGCCAATCGCCGGCCACTCGCCGTTGAGCCCGCAACCGTCCGACTGAGCTTCACGCCCGGCTCGAACCTTGCGGTCTATAGCCCGGTGACGGGCACGGAACCGGTCAACCGATCGAGCGGCGCATCGCTGACGCTGCCGATGGGAGATTCGATGATGATCGTCGAGGCAAAGCCGCTCGACGACGCCGGGCGCGGCAGGGAGAGGTGAAACTGTGCGGAGACGCTATCCGCTTCTGGGGACTGACGAATGAAGATTTCGGTTGTCATAGCAACGATCGGGCGGCCGGAGCTGGTTCCGGCGATGCTGGCCGCACTGGGGCGGCAGACGCGCACACCCGATCTGGCGATCATATCGGCGGTGAAGGAAGGCGACGTGGAGCTGGTCGACACGGCCTTCGAGACGGTCGTGCTGTTCGGGCGGAAGGGCCTGACCCGGCAGCGGAATCGCGCGCTGGATGTAGCCGAGAGCCGGAGCGACGTCATCATCTTCTTCGATGACGATTTCGTCCCCGCCGACGACTGGATCGAAGAGCTCGAGGCAATTTTCGAAAGCGAGCCCGACGTCGCCTGTGTTACCGGCAGCCTTCTGGCTGACGGCATCAACGGGCCCGGTTTCTCCCTGGCAGAAGCGGCGAAGCTGCTGGACCGCGCACGCGGGAAGCCGCGCGTCAGGCGCCTGCGCAGCTATGGCGCCCCCTATGGCTGCAACATGGCCTATGCCGTGAAGTTCGGTCGCGGGGTCCGGTTCGACGACCGTCTGCCGCTCTACGGCTGGCAGGAAGACCTGGATTTCGGATCACTGCTCGCCCGGCACGGGCGGCTGGTCAAGGCCAGGCAATTGATCGGCGTCCACATGGGCATCAAGTCGGGGCGCGTGTCCGGCGTTCGGCTCGGGGCTTCCCAGATCATCAACAACATCTATCTCTACAAGAAGGGTACGATGCCGCTCGGCCGCGCCATGAAGTTCGCCGGCAGGAACATCGCCGCCAATTTCATCGGAGCTATAAGGCCTCCTGCCTACATAGACCGTCGCGGCCGGCTAAAGGGCAATTTTCTGGGCATCGCGCAGGTGCTACGCGGACGAATCGATCCTGAATATGTGGAACAGATTTGAGCGCCGCACGCTTCCACGAAGGCCGTCATGGCGGTGACAATCATTCCGACGACCACTTGACCGAACCATCTGGCGCGCATCGTCAGCGGTGCGCATCAAGAACGGGCGTGGACCTGGAAAGCGCCTGCTCATGAACTCGATCCTGTTGTTCGCGGCGCGCGGATGGTCGCAGCTCTCGGCGTTGGTCCTGATGCTGGTCGCCGGCCGCTACCTGGGGCTGAACGATTTCGGCGAGTTCACGCTCGCTGCGGCGGTAGCGCTGATGCTCAACCAGTTCATGGCTGTCGGCACCTTCGAATATGTCATCCGCCATAGCGAGGAGAGAGACGCACCCAACACGGCGTTCTGGGTGAACATGATGCTGGGCGCAGCCTACTGGCTGGGCGGGATGCTGATCGCCTTCGTCGCCGGCAGGGTGTTCCGGTCCGACACAGTAGCCCTGCTCGTATATCTGATGGTGCCGCTGTCGCTGCCGGCCGGCGCCCGCAGCACGGCGGAATCGATCCTGGTGCGCGACGGTCGGCTGGGCAGCATGGCCGTTACCAGCATTGTGGTGGAAACAGCGGCGCTCGCCGTGGGAATCGCCGGATTGCTGACCGGCTGGGGCGTCTATTCGCTCGTCGCCACCCGCTATGTACAGTCGGGCTTTGCGTCGCTGGTCTTCCTGGCGGTGGCACGATGGATGCCGTCCTTCAGCTACTCGCAAGCGCAAGCGTCCGGCATGATGCGGCTGTGGCGCTCGATGATCGTCGATCGTGGGCTGGGCTATTTCCAGAACTACGGCGCGGATCTGCTGCTAGGCTGGTTCATGAGCCCCGCTGCAGTCGCGATCTATCGGATGAGCTCGCGCATCATCGCGCTGGTCACGACCATCGTCTATGAACCGATGCGGACGATCAACTGGCGGATATTGTCGCGGATCCATTCGAACGGCGGCGAGATCGGACGCGCGACGGAGCTGATCATCGGATGCATCTATCTGCTCCTGCTCGGGCCCCTGTTGCTGCTCGGGATAACCGGTGGCGACGTGACCGTTTTCGCGCTGGGACCTCAGTGGCGGGGCACCGAACTGGTCATCATGCTCCTCTCGATCAGCGCGCTGTTCGGCCTGCCCAGCCAGCTCTCCGAACCCGGATTCGGCGTGGCGGGCGCGATCCGCCGGCTTCCGCTCCAGCGGATCATCACCATTTCGATCAGCATCTCCATGCTGTTCGTCTTCGCCCGCTATGGCCCGGTAGGCGCCGCCGCGTCCCAGACGATGGCCGCCGCGCTCGGCTTCCTCGTGACCGCCATCATCCAGAATCGCGTGCTCGGCGTTCGTCCGCGGCATTATCTGGTCAACGGCGGCTATGCCCTCGCCGCCGGACTGATGGCGGTCGGACTGGCGAAACTGTTCGAGGATTTCGCCCCAGGCATGCCGGGCATCGTCCGCCTGTCGGCGATGGTGCTGATCGATGTGGCGATCTATGCCGGACTGGTGGCGCTGTTCCGCCGCAAGCCGCTGCTCGACCTGTTGCGGCTGGCGTCGGGACGCGAAGTTCCCGCATAGCGCATCATTCGTCGGTGCTAATCCGAAATCTCGGTGATCGACGGCTCCCGATGCGGCTCCGGGCGATTCAGCATCGCCTCAACAAGCGGCGATGGAAGCCGTTTGGCCTGCATGAACAGCCGGCCCAGATATTCGCCGATGATGCCGAGGAAGATCGAATTGAGCGTGATCGACAGCAACAGCAGCAAGGTTGTGGTCGCGAAGCCCGCCGGCCAGGCGGAGCCGGTCGTCAATCGCCATAGCAGATAGACGAAGATCAGGACGAAGGTGATGCTGCCCACGAACAGCCCAACGGCCGAGGCAATCCGCAGTGGCAGCAGCGAATGGTTGAGCAGTCCGTCCACTGCCAGCGACACCATCGGCCTGATCGAGAATTTGCTGCGCCCGGCGATCCGGCTGCCGCGATCATATTCGATGCCGACCTGGGAGAATCCCATCGAGCTTATAAGCCCGCGCAGATAGGGCGAGGTATCCTGCACGACGCGCAGCTCACGCAATATGCGGCGGTCGACCAACCGGAACTCGCCGGCGTCGATTGGCAGATCGTCGTCGCTCATTGCGGCGATCAGCCTGTAGAAGCTTCGCCGCGCCCAGCGCGTGACCGGGCCGTCGCGCAGGCTTCGCCGCACGCCGTAAATGACATGATGCCCTTCGCGCCAGCGCTTCAGCATCTCCGGGATCAGCTCGGGCGGATCTTGCAGATCGCAGTCGAGCTGGATCGCGCACTCGCCCTCGGCGTGCTGGTAGCCGACCAGCAGCGAGCGCTGATAGCCATAGTTGCGCGAGAAGCGGATCACGCGGACCCGTCGGTCCTTCGCGGCGATATCGGAGAGGATCGCGAAGGTCCTGTCCGACGAATGATTATCGGTGAAGACGATCTCATACTCATAGGCCGGCAACTTCGCGAAGACGGACAGGATCGTCTCATAGCATCGCTCGACCGTCGCTTCCTCGTCAAAGGCCGGCACGATGATCGAGACCAGCGTGGGTATTGCGTGCATCTTCATGCCGCCGCCACTCTCGCGCCGCGCCGGCATTCGGCGATCAGTCCCTTGATCCCCGAGACGATGTCGATGCGCGGCCGCCAGCCCATCAGCTGCTCCGCGCGTTTGCTGGACAATTGCAGCGTCACGGGATCGCTCTGGGCGCTGCACTGGACCAGCTTCGAATCCGCTCCCGCCAGCGCGGCCACGATGGCGGCAAGCTCCGCGACTCCCACCGCCTCCCCCGAGCCGACATTGACGATCTCTCCGCCGGGCAGGCCGGCGGTGGCCATCCGGTAGAGGGCATCGACAGCGTCCGAGACATGGATGAGGTCGCGCCGGTCGAGCGGTCTGCCAAGCTTGATCGGCTGACCCGAAGTACAGGAGGCGACCAGCGACGGGACGAGGAAATCGGGAGCCTGGCCGGGTCCGTAGACCAGAGCCAGCCTTGCGGTGATCAACGGGAAAGGCAGTTGTGGGGCGAGCGCCTGGGCATAATAGGTCCCGGCGACGATGGCCGCGGCATAGCCGTTATCGGGATGTTCGCGCTGCCCTTCCCGGAATGGAACCCGCGCGACGCCATATTCCGCGATCGACCCCGTCCTCACGAAGCACCGGATACGGCTGGTCGCCCTGCCGGATTCCTGCGCGAGGGTCAGGAAGCCCGTCGCTTCCTCCAGCGCAGCCTGGGCGACGCCCGGCTCATGCCGGCGCTTGGTGGCCCCGACGAGGTAGAATATGTGGGTTGGGCGCGTCTCGGCGAGGCACTGACCGACCGCCGCCGCGTCTAGCAGCGACAGCCGGTGCAGCCCGATCGACGCCAAGACAGGCGTCAGCCGGGAAATGTCGCTGGATGGCCGGGCAACCACGTCGACATGGTGCCCCTCCGCGACGCACCGCCGGACGAGGTGCGACCCGACAAATCCCGCGCCGCCGACCACCAAGACGCGCATCGCCACGTCCCCGCTCCTATTCCGCCGCCGCTACGCGCGAGCTCTGGACCTGCCGGTCGGCGAACGCCGCGAAGGTGCCATGCATATGGTCGATCTGCGCGTCGTCGAGCCCGTGGTGGCAGGCCAGCAAGATCCCGCCCCGCATCACGCTGTCGGCCACCGGATAACCTTGCGGCGATTTCCGATGTACGACGGAGCGCATCGCCGGCTGGCGCAGGATATTACCGGTGAACACTGGCCGCGTCTGAATGTCGTGCGCTTCGAGCCAGATCTGCATCTCGCGCCGGGTGAAGGGCGCATCGTCGCGCAGGCTCAGCGGGAAGGAGAGCCACCCCGTCCGTGCATCGGGCAATTCCTGCGGCAGGATGAACCAGTCCTCGTAATCCGCAAAGAAGGCCCGCTGCCGCGCGAAATTCTCGATCCTGCGACGGATGTTATCCTCGAGCCGGTCGAGCTGGACCAATCCAAACGCGGCGCCGAGCTCGGATGGCTCCAGATTGTAGCCAAGCGCCTCGAACACGAACTTCGCATCATATTCGATACCGTCGACATCGACGTCGAACCGCGATTCCGCCGCCTCGGAGTCGACGAACAGCGACGATGTCCGCCCCCACGAGCGCAGCAACCGGGCGCTTCGAGCAAGTGTGTCGTCGTTGACGCACAGCATACCGCCATTGCCAGCCGCGTTGATGACATGCGAGCCATAGAAGCTGGTGGTGCTGATGTGGGACCGAAGGCCGGTGCTGCGGCCTCGCAGCGTCGCACCCAGCGTATCTGCACTATCTTCCACGACCATCAGCTTATGCCGGGTCGCGATTTCCCAGATCCGGTCCCAGTCGGGCAGATTGCCGATGAGCGACGGGATCATCATGGCCCGCGTATTAGGCCCGATCATGGCCTCGATGGCCTCGGCGTCGATATTGTACGTCCCTTCCTCGACATCGACGAAGGCGGGCACCAGCCCGTGGCGGGCGATCGGCGCCACCGTCGTTGCGAAGGTCAGCGCAGGCGTGATCACCTCGCTGCCGGCGGGCAGCCCCAGCAGCTCGACCGCGAGATAGTTGGCCGAGGATCCGGAGTTGACCATGATGCCGTGCGCCTTGGCGAACAGCGCCGCGACACCCGCTTCCATCGCGCGCACCTTCGCGCCCATCTGCGTGGACGCGCCGAGCACCTCGATCACGGCCGCGATCTCTGCCTCGCCGTGTACGCTCTGTCCGTAATTCACGCGCATATTGAAACACCTTCGGTCCGGAGGGAGGATCCAAGATCCAGATATGAGGCGAGTTGGTCTCGGCTGATGGCGCGCATGTCGGCAGCACCCCGAAGCGACGCGGCATACCATTCAGCGGTAAGCTTTATCGTCTGCTGCATCGACAGCCTGGGCTGCCAGCCGAGTCCTGCAAAAGCCTTGCTGCTATCGAGACGCAGCACTGCGGCTTCATGGAGCGCAGCGACCCCGGACGCGAACTCTACGGGAAGGTCGAGTTCCGGCGCCGCCTGCATGATGGCACGTGCTATCGTTTCCGCGTCAGCACCGCTGGTGTCCGCGGGACCGAAGTTCCACGGGCCCGAGCAAGCCGGTCCATCGTCACCGAGCAGGCGCGCCGCGAGTAGCAGATAGCCCGACAGCGGTTCGAGGACATGCTGCCACGGCCGGATGCTGCGTGGGTTCCGGATGACCATCGGCGAGCGGCTATGCGCGGCTCGGATGATATCCGGTATCAGCCTGTCCTCGGCCCAGTCGCCGCCGCCTATGACATTGCCTGCCCTGACCGTCGCGAGCTGCGGTCCGCCGGGGCTGGCGAACCAGTTGCGCCGGTAGCACTCGGCAACCAGCTCGGTACAGGCCTTCGAGGCGCTATAGGGGTCTGTTCCGCCGAGCCGATCGGTTTCCCGATAGGGCGTCGCCGATCCCCGATCGTCATAGCATTTGTCGCTCGTCACCACGATCGCGGCGCGCATCGACGGCATCGCCCTGGCGATATCCAGGACGTTCGCCGTGCCGGTGACGTTGATGTCGAAGGTTTCCGCGGGGTGGCGATGCGATCGACGTACGATCGGCTGTGCGGCAAGGTGAAACAGGATGTCGGCGTCGACGCCTTCGGCGGCGCGCTGCAGCGCCTTCACGTCACGGATATCGGCGATGCGGCTGTCGACCAGCCCGCCAATTCCCGCCGAATGGTAGAAGGAGGGAACCGTCGGCGGCGGCAGCGAGATACCGACGACTTCGGCGCCAAGGGACTCCAGCCAGAGACACAGCCACCCGCCCTTGAAGCCGCTATGCCCGGTGACCAGGACGCGGCGACCCGCCAGAGCCGTCGCAACCACCTCGTCGTTGGACGGCTGGTCAGGCATAAATCTTCGGCCGCACCGTCGCACCGGGCTCCCGGTCGAACTGCAGCCAGGGCGGCGTGCCGTCGACGCAGAGCTGCTCAAGCTGCTCGCGGTCCCGCACTGTGTCCATGGGGTGCCAGAAGCCTTTGTGCTTATAAGCGAACAGCTGGCCATCCCGTGCGAGCTGCGCTAGCGGCGCCTGTTCGAGCTGTTCCTTGTCGCCGCTCAGATAATCGAAGACACCCGGTTCGAAGACGAAATAGCCGCCGTTGATCCAGGTTTCGTAGCTGGTGACCTTTTCGGTGAACTCCGCCACGCGATCGCCCGACAGATCGAGGCTGCCGAACCGCGCAGGCGGCTGGACTGCGGTGACCGTCGCGAGGCCGCCATGCGACCGGTGGAACGCCAGAAGGGCGTCGATATCGACATTGCCGACACCGTCCGAATAGGTGACCATGAAGGTCTCGTCGCCGAGCCAGTCGCGCAGCCGGCGCAATCGGCCGCCGGTCATCGTGGTTTCTCCGGTGTCGACCACCGAAACGTTCCAGTTGACTTGGCGACACGGTTTGAGGTCCATGCGGCCGGTGCCGATCGTAACCGTGAAGTCGTTGTTCATCAGATGAAGATTGTTGAAAAAAGACTTCATCATCATGCATTTGTATCCGCATGCTATGATGAAATCATGCTGGCCCCAATGGTTGTAGATATCCATCACGTGGAGCATGATCGGCCGTCCGGCCACTTCCACCATCGGCTTCGGAATGCGAACCGTTTCCTCGGAGATGCGGGAACCAAGCCCGCCCGCTAGCAGCACCGTTTGCATATGCGTGCCCCCTTGATGTTCGGCCCTATCGGCCATGTGCTTGATATAGCCGCATCGGAGCGGAGCCGGCGCTGCGCAGGGGGATTAGTGGACGAACCTATCGGGCGGTCCTGCCCGGTTCCATCGGCACAACTCTCATCCTGAGGGGTTAGCCGGCGTACCTCGATCAAGCTTTCGCTTGGTGGCCGGGCGGAGCGCAGCCGGGGCTCGAGTGCCCTGCTCTACTGATGGGCAAACGCGGCGCCGGACCGCCGACGCAAAGCAGACGGAATCAGCGCGCCGGCGGATGCGCGGCGCGCACGAAGAGCTGCGGCTGCGGGCCGATATCGACCGGGACATAACGGCGCGAGCGGGCATAGTCGACGAACGCGCGATCGAGCTCGCCTTCTTGGCCAGTAACGATCGCAGCTGGCGGATTCGCGTCGAGAAACGCCGATAGACCGCGCGGCGAAGTCGTCACGAAGTGGCGACGCTGGGCCGGCGGCAGATAGTCGGCCACTCGATAGACGAAGGGTCCGGCGGCGAACTCGCGATAAATCGGCAGCCCCCCTTCCAGCGCTATGATCGGCGCGAGGGTGGCTACTCGCCCATCCACGCCCGCCTGTTCGAGAACCGTCCGAATCCGCGCGCCCTGAGCGTGAACGACATTGCCGGTCCAGCGGGCGGGCTGGCCCACGGCGGGAACAGCCGGCAGGACTCTCGGCAGGATGATGGCCAGCGCGATCGCGCCTGCCGTGCCGATCAGCGACTGCATCCGGCGCTGTGCCGGCACGTCGAGCTGCCGATAGCATAGTAGCGCAAGGATCAGCATGAACGGTACCGGAGGCTCGTAATATTGCGGAAAGGCGGGACTCGGCACGAAGCTCATGATCGCAGCGAGTGCCGTGATCGCTGCGACGAGCAGGATCGGCCAATCGGTGAGTCGCCGCCACCCGGATTGCGCCAGAGTCCATCCGCAGGTGCCTGCCAGCATCGCCGCGAGCAATCCCGATCCGGCGAACCAGATCCCGTCGGCCACCAGCATCTTCGCCGCTGCGCTCATCGCCTTGGGCGCCGTGGAATGCTGCCAATAGGCAAGGTGGCCGCCCGTGAAGTAGCTGACCGTGTGAGCGTAGAGGGTTTGCGGCCCGCTGATCAACGGCACCAGGCCTGGAAGCGCACCAAGAACGCCTCCCCCGACCAGTGGCCATATCACGCGGCGGAAGCGTTCGGCATTGGTCATGCCTAGCGGCGCCAGCAGCGCCGCAACCGCGATCGGCGGGACCAGGAAGACATAGCTGATCTTCAGGATAACGGCGAAACCTATGGCGAAGCCGGCCGCGAACAGCATCCAGGGCCGTATCGGCCGCTGATCCGGCGCGGCGGCGAACAGGTGGACACCGAGCATCGCGAACGGGATGGGCAGGAAATTATTGGTGACCAATGTTCCCGCGGGGCCGAGCAGCGTCCCCGCCATCAACACCAACACGAAGGCCGCGCCGACGGTTCGATGTCCGCCGGACGCGTGGCTGGCGATCATCCACATCACCGATGCGGCCGCGATCCAGCACAGGAAGATCAGCAGCCGCCCGGTCAGCAAGAGATGGTCGGCGCCGACCGCGGCGTAGAGCCCGCCAAGGAGAAGCGGCAGGCCCGGCAAGTGATTATAGCCCAGCGCACCGTAGAGCGGCTCCCGGAAGATGAGCTGTGCGGCCGCTATGTGGATCTGCTCGTCATGGCCCAGCGGCGTGACCATGATGCGGCCGAACAAACCCGCCAGAAGGATGGCGGCGCAGCACCAGAGCGCAAGGGGGATGCGTCCGGCCTTGTGTCGATCCAGCGCCGGAACCAGGATGGGAGCGACAACAGCCTCTCCCACCGCAACGCTCATCGCTTGCTCCCGACTGCCTGGGCCGAATTGTCGAAGTGCATCCTGGCGTGCGGCTGCCTGCCTCGCGGCACCATGCTCTCATAGACCGCCATGACCGCCTCGGCATGCTTTTCCTCGCCGAAGCGGTAGCGGGCATCGATGCGAGCGGTTGTCGCCAATCTAGCCGACCTCGCCGGATCCGCCAGCAGCGAAAGACATGCCGCGGAAAGGGCTTCCGGCCGCTCGGGTGTTACCAGCAAGCCTGTCGCACCATCGCGAATCGCCTCTATGTTGCCGCCCGACGCAGTGGCCACCACCGGCGTGCCCACGAGCATCGCCTCGATCAGGGTACGGCCGAAAGGCTCGTCGACGGCGGGGATCATCAAGAGATCACAACCTGCCAGCCAGAAGGAGCCCGGTGTGCGATAGCCGAGGACATGGACGATATCCTGCACGCCCAGCCGCACCGCGAGTTCCTTCACGCGCTCGGCCATGCCGTCCAGCGGCTCGCCGAACATGACGCCATGTACCTCGGAGCGCGGCGATGCCTGCCGCATCGCCGCGATTGCCTCGACGAACAGCAGCGGACGCTTGCGGTCGATCAGGGCGCCGGCATAGGCAACGACGCGTGCCCTGGAAGAAGCCGCGGGCAACAGGTCCAGCAGGGCCGATCGGGCGCCGGCCCTGTCGTGCACCATGTTGGTATCGAACGGGCTGTGGATAACATGGGCGCGCGGCGCCGCGGAATACCAGCCCGGCCGTGGCGCGGCGAAATGCGAAACCGCGATGACGCGATCCGCCAGAGCTGGCGCGACGAGGCGGAGACCGGCTGCATTGGGCGACCCCCGATGATGCCAGAGCAGCTTGGCGGTGGCGAGTTTGGCTGGAAGGCCCCACGTCGCCAGCGTCCGCCCGTCGTTGCAATGAACGATCTGTACATTCTGGCTGCGCAAGAACCGCGCGAGCCGCGGCGCCGCGGACAGCAGGCGAAGTGCAGCCCCGGCCGGCACTGGGCGCCCATGCTCGAGTTCAACTGTCTTCGGAGCGATTTCGAACCGGATATTCTCGCTGCGCAGCAGCTCGGCTATCGCACTCCGCTCATATTGCACCACGACGATGGGGTCATATTTCTCGCGGTCGAGATGCCGGATGAGAGCCGCCGACGAGATATGGCTCCCGCCAACCAGGCTCCCGACGAAGGGAAAGCATATTTTGACAGGCATCATGCAGCTCCATCCGAGGTAGGCATCTGCGTGTTGAGCACCAGGGATTCTATTTCCGAGCCGACTCCTACCCTCGCCATGATGATCAACCGGCTTCCATCCGGCGATACCCGGAACAAAGTGCCCGCCGTCTTCGCGCCTTCCGATCGGGCGACGAGCAGCCATGCCCCGGGGCCCGAGAGGTACCGGACGATATTACCAAGCGCTCGACGCAGATCGCCTTCACCGAAATAACCCCGATTCAGGATGTTGGCGGCCCTGATAAAATCGAATCGGCCTATGAATTTTTCGGTCAGCTGGAAGATGTCGTTGCGTTCCACAGTGATGCTGGGTTCGTCGCGCAACGCCCGGCTCAGCAGCCACAGCTTTCGCGTCGAACGCTCCCGATAGCGGAGGTGGCGGCGCACCGGCGCTTTCACCAGCATCCGGAGTAGCGCCAGAAGGATGGCGATGCCGGTCACATAGTCGGCACGACGGATCCATGCCCGAACCGCTCGGCCGAGCAGTTCATATTGCAGGGGTAATCCCTGTTCGTCGACCAGCACCCGGAGTCCGGGAAATATGTCGAGCAGATAGGCGCCCAGCGACAGATCGGTCCCGACGATCCGCGGGGTCTGGCCCGCCAGCGCCAGCCGCTTGCTGAGCGCAAGCGTCGTGGTTCCCGACGAAATGCCGACATCCAGGACGTGCGAAAGCTGAACGTTCGCACTGGTGAACATTTCGGCACATCTATCGTCGAGTCGCTTGAAGCGATCGTTCGCCGTCCGCTTGAACGTGTTGTTGCCGGTCTTCAGGCCCGCAAAGAAACGATCTTCGGCCTCGGGCGTGATTGCAGCGGCGTCATCCGAAAAATATTGCGTAGCGGTAATGGACATGAGGGCCTCCGGGACTCTTCTTAGCGCTTGCAGCGACGCCGCAGGGCGACGATTCCGGATTAAGCCAGCTTATAAGCTGCACTCTTGCACGGGACGGGTCATCGGATTCCCAACGACCTTGTGGGGAGCCGGCATGACCGAACGCGAGAGCAAGAGATGGGCGCGCCTGGTGACGGCAATAGGCGCGTTGAACAATCGACGCGTTCGCGCCGTCGGACATCTGCTGACCGGCACCTCGGCCACCGTCGTCCTGAGCCTGCTGTCGATAACCTTCGCCGCGCGTGCGCTGGGGCCGACGCAATACGGCGTACTCGCGCTGATTCTCACGCTCGGCCAGGCCTGCGAAAGACTCCTCAGCTTTCAGTCGTGGCAGCCGCTGATCCGCTATGGCGCGACGCTCGACCCGGTGCGCGATCGCGACGATCTGCGATCACTGTTCAAGTTCGGCCTGATGCTGGATGCGATTGGCAGCGTCGCGGCATGGGCGGTCGCCAGCCTGCTTGCCATCGCGGGGCATTTTCTCTTCGGCATTCCGTGGGCGACGGTGGGGGTCGCCCTGATTTTCCTGCTTTCGCTGCTTTTCAACATGAATGGCACCGCCACCGCGGCATTCCGCTTGTCCGGGCGGTTTCGCATGGTCGCCTATCTTCAGGTGGCGGTGGCGATTGTCCGGCTCAGCGCGACGCTGTTCGCGTTCGCGACAGGGGCCGGCCTGATCGGTTTCGTGATCGTCTGGGGTTCGACACAGGCGCTCGGCGCCCTGCTCAACATCGCTTGCGCCATGCGCCTGCAGGCGAGCCTCGGCGTGACCAGCGTGCTCACAGCCAGCCTCTCTGGAATGGCCCAGCGTTTCCCCAATGTCTGGGGATTCACCTGGGGGGCCAACATATCGCTCACCATCTGGTCCAGCGCGCAGCAGGTCGATACGCTGATCGTCGGTTGGCTGGCGGATCCTGCCGCGGCGGGCATGTTTCATATCGCCAAGCGCGTCAGCCGGGTAGTCCAGCAGGTCGGCAGCAATGTCGAAGCGGTGGTGTATCCCGACCTGAGCCGCCTCTGGGGGGATGGCAAGAAAACGGCGTTCGTCCGGCTGCTGATCGAAACCGAAGTCATATTGGCACTGTTCGGGGCGACCTGTTTCGTAGTGGCCTTGCTGTTGTCCAGAATAGTGCTCGAGGCGACCGCCGGGCCGAGCTTCGGTGCGGCAGCGCCGCTGCTCAGCATCCAGATCCTGGCGGTCGGACTGACGATCAGCGGCGCAGCCAGTCGCGCCGGCCTGCTCGCGATGGGTCACCAGCCGGCCGTCCTGCGCACGGTCCTCGCGGCGGCGGCGATTTTCTATTGTTCGGTCGTCCCGCTCATCGGGATCTTCGGCGCAATGGGCGCGAACGTCGCGCATGTCCTGTTCGGCACGGTCTGGCTCGGCGGGCTCGGCTGGTCGCTGCGCCAGGGGCTGCGTTCATCGCAACCCGGGGCTGTGGTCAACGAGGCCGCAGATGGAGGTAGGACGGGTCGAACTGCGCGAAGTTCTTGAGTTGCTCGGGATCGTTGAGAGACAGCATACCGTGCCTGAGTTTCACTGCGCCGGTGTCCTCCAGTAATTTCAGCGTGCGATTGGCCTGAACGGTGGTCATGCCCAGCGCAGCCGACAGATCCGCGTGGCTGACCGGAAAGCTGAGGCTGCCGTTCGAAGCCGCACCGGCGGCGCGCGCGCGCCAGAACAGCTCGCAAAACAGATGCGCCATGCGCACCTCGGCTACCATCTGGCTGTTTCGCATAAGCCACGTCCGGAACATGCTCGCCTGCACCAGCGTCTCTCGCCATAAGAGATCGCGGACGTTGGGGCGCCGGTCCAACACCGCAAGAATCTCCGCGTGCTCGACCAGAAGGATCCGGCTCGGTACGGTGGCGCTTATCGCTGTGTCCATGACCGGCATGTGCAGCGTTTCGGCGGAAGGCACGTCGGTCGGCAGATAGAAGGCGTGGATCTGGCGTTCGCCGTCGTCGGTAACGGTGAACCGGTGCAGAAGGCCGGTGACGATCCCCACGACGTGCGACGGACGATCGCCCACGCTGATGAGTTGCGCGCCCCTGCCGACATCGCGGAGCTCTCCCCGTATGGCGCGAAGCGCATGCCGATCGTCATCGTCGAGATGGCCGATAAGCTCCAGCCGGCTTATGAAAGTCTCACCCGGCATCGCCAGGTCCGATCTCGTCGCTTCCAAAAAGCAATCCGTCGATAATCTCGACCGCGTCGCCGAAGGGGAGTACGATCACCGTCGATCCGCTCGCGTCCATCACATCTATCCAGCCGCGCAGGTCCACTCGGCCGCGCTGCAGTTCGTCGCACATGATCGATCGAGCGGCAGCAACTGCATATTGCCTGGCAGCCTCCGGGCCCGGCAGGGTCACGCCCTCATAGTCTTCGATGAAGCCAACCGAATTATACAGGTGGAAGCGATAATGCGGCATCGTTTCCTTCATCCGAACAGGGTGCAGTTGTATCAGCGGCTTGTTACGAGCGTCGCAATATACGTTACTGCCAGGCCGCGGCACAGCGGCTGGTTCGCCGCCGCCGATCGCGATCATGAACCTGCGCTACCCTTTCCCGCAAGCGTCACGATCTTCACACGCGCACCTGGACGAACGGCGCCCGGCCCGTTCAGCGCGGTCAGCAGCGCCAGACCATGCGGATCGGCGACCCGCCTCGCCAGGCTCTGCACTGTCTCGCCTGGCACGACCGTGACCACCCGGACCACTCGCGGCCGAAGCCGTGCGACCTCCTCCGGCGCCAGCAGGTGAAACGAGGCGAACAATCGCTGGATGGCCGCCGCGCTCTCGTCCGATGGAGGCGACACGATGGCGAAGTGGTAGGCATGGCCGCCGCCTGCGTCATAGGCCGCCACTGCGAGTGGGAGCGAGCCCTCGCGAGTCAGGATGCGTACCGGCACGATGATCGTGGGCAACCCGTTGACGATGGTGGCCTGCGCTATGCCGATCTCAGCCTGCACATCGCCCAGCAACTGCGGCAGCATCGCCTCAACATAGGCCGGTAAGCCTCCCGGCGGGATCGGTCCGCCGGCGAACTCACCGCGTACGCCGGCGGGGCCCGATAGCGTGATAGCCTGTGGGCTGTTGGTCAGCGTGAAGCCCTCCGGCGCCTCGAAACCGATCCGCATGATCGGATGCGCAAAACGGCGGCCGAGCACGAAGCCCTGCTCGGGATCGTCACCGTATAGCAGGCCGTCGACGGCGGCGAGATAGGCGGGGGCATTCTCGGAGAGGGCGTCGTCCATGAGGCCCGTCTCCTCGGCAAGATGATGAGCCCGCTCCACCCGCTTTCCGGTCAGCGGATGGCTAAGCGCCCATTCGGGAACCCCTCTGGCCGCATCGCGGCCGCCGCTGTCGGTGAGAAAAGCCTCCTGACGACCGAGAGCGTCGAGCATGTCCGCGGCGGCATAAGGATCATAGCCCGCACGACGAAGAAACCGGATGCCGAGCTCGTCCGCCTCATATTCCTGGCTGCGCGAGTATCGTAGCGTGAACATCTCCGCCGCGGCGCCCGCGAGGCGCGTAAGCCGTTCCGATCCGGTCAGGCTCACCACGATAACCCCTAACATGCTCCACAGGGATCGGCTTTGCTGGCGCTGGCTATGCCGCGCGACGATGTGGCCGACTTCATGGCCCAGCACAGAGGCCAACTCGGCTTCGCTGGATACGATCGCCATCAGCCCGCGCGTAACGTAGATATAGCAGCCCGGCACGGCGAAGGCGTTGACCACGTCGCTGTTGACGAGGGTGAAGGTGCATCGGCCGCCCAGCCCCGCTGCGTCGGAGACGGTGGCACCGAGCCGCTGGACATAGTCCTCCTGCGGCCCCCGATATTCGCCGCCGAACTGGGCGAGAAGCTGCGGATGCTGCTGCGCGCCGAAATCGCGGTCTTCCTGGCTGACGCTCGCCGCATATTCGGGCGCGGGGCGGTCGCACCCAGCAAGGATGAGCGAAAGCGAGAAGCCGAGAGCGGAGATCCGCCGGATCATCGAGCGATGCCCATGGGTATCAGCGTCGCGTCGCGACGGCGGAGAGAAGCCGCGGACCGAGCCATCCCAAACGCGGGGAGAACAGGAAGAGCATCGACATCCTTCGGATTGCAGGCGTGGATACCGCCTAAATGCGCAGCGCTACGTTCCGTGCCCTGGCGCAAACGGCTAGACCGCTGCCGCCTCCAGCGCCTGCAGCATCGCCTCCCCGAAATAGTGGTTGCCATGCGTCGCATCCCTCGCATGGGACGGCCTGAGCAAGCCCGCCTCACCCCGCAGGCGACGAGGCACTTCCAAATAGGAGCAGCCCAGTTGCTCGCACGCCTCGCGGATCATCCGGCTCGCCAGCAGCCAGGTACGGTAGCGGACTCCTGCAGGTGCTACTCCAAGCGAATGGAAGTCCGGCTGGTCGATGAAATAGGATTCGGCATGGGCGATGATCCAGTCCGCCCGGCGCACCGGCGGCGGCGATTCCAGCTGCCAAAACGGGCCGATCAGCGCGTGCAGCAGGCGCAGGCGCTGGACCTCCGGCTGCAATATATCGGCGAGGATGGCGCGCATCTCTTCCTCCGACCTTATCGGTACGCTGTCGTCGATCGGCAGCGTTTCGCCACCCTCGATCCTGAAATCGAACCGCTCGCGCGGGATCAGCACATAGGCGCTGTGAGCGTTGCCCCCCATCACCGACGCAACGATCGGGTGGTGCCGCTCGATCTGGTCGAGAATGACGCGCTTCACGCCGGACGAAAAATCGTTGCCGTCCATCTCGGGTGCGAATGCCGGATCGAGCAGATGGATTGTCCTCGCTCGCGGCCGATCGGGATCCGCCTCCCGCCGGATGATGGCGGCCTGGCGGATCGGGCCGACGTGACTATGACCGATGATCAGCAGGTTGCGGCCGGCGGTCGAGGCTTCTCCGCTAAGTTCCGGGGACATTTTCGCCCTTGCCCCAGTCACGCCCCTCGAAAGCCGTGATCCGTACGTCCAGATCCTGCCAGCCATCGATGCAGCGCAGCGAAATACTGATCCCATCGGGATGCGAGCGCGGACGATAGAAGCTCTTGATGCCGCATTGCGAGCAGAAGATGTGCCGCGCCTTGCCGCTGCCGAAGCGGTACGTGGTGGTGTCGCGCTGTCCCTCGAGCAGGCGGAAGCTGCTATCGGGCACGATCAGGTGGAGAAAGCCCGTCATCGAACAGATGGAGCAGTTGCAATCGAGGATCGCAAGCGGGGGCTCGCCCACCTCCGCCTCGAACCGCACCAGTCCGCAATGACAACCGCCTTCGACCTTCACCTTCAGCCTTTCGCGATATAGCGCGTTATCAGGCATCCGCCTGCCGATCCCACGCCCGATACGAAACTGCCCCATGCCATGTCGAGCACGGTGATGCGGCTGCTCCACACTATCAGCGTGGCCTGGTTGGTCAGGTCGTAGGTTGCATAGGCGAAGAAACCGAACAGCGCGCCCTTGAGCAGCGCACTCTGCCAGCCGGCTCCGGCGTTACCGGGCAACACCGCGAAATAGACCAGTCCCGCGATATAGAGCGCGTAGAACAGGATCGCCGGGGCCATCCGGGGCTCGGGCGCCAGGATGGAGCCGATCAGCGGCTGGTACAGCGACGGTCCCACCTGGGTGAGCCAGACGAAGTCCAGTGCGGCGAAAACAACCAGGGTCGCCACATAGGCGACGATGACGCGGGTCATGTGATCCTCCCCCCTAAATCCTGCCCTTCATGGACGAGTTGGCCATTGCCGTCATCCTTGTCTTTTCGGCGACGAGCGACGATGAAGCGGCACGGCGTCATCCTCCTCGGGGTCGCCGGGATTCGGGGAAAGCATGTCGGTTCCAGATCGCGGCCCGGGTTCCGCGACCATCTTCATCGTTGCGACCATCCTCATCGACGCTATCGGATTCGGCATCGTCATCCCGGTGCTACCGCGGCTCGTGATGGACCTTGGCCGGCTCGACCTCGCACAGGCGACCTGGATGGGCGGATGGCTCGCCGTGACCTATGCACTGACCCAGTTCCTCTGCGGCCCGCTGGCCGGCAATCTCGGCGATCGCTTCGGCCGGCGGCCGGTGCTGCTGCTCGCGCTGGCTGGGCTGTCCATCGACTATATGCTGCTCGGATTCGCGCCCAGCCTCGGCTGGCTGTTTGCAGGGCGCCTGATAGCGGGTATCTTCGGCGCGTCCTTCGGCCCGGCAACCGCTGCCTTGGCCGACATAACAGTGCCCGAAGAGCGGGCGAAGCGTTTTGGGCTGGTCGGGGCGGCGTTCGGCATCGGCTTTATCGTCGGGCCCGCGATCGGCGGCCTGCTGGGCGATTTCAGCCCCCGCGCGCCCTTCTGGGCCGCAGCGGGGCTTGCAGCGGCCAATTTCACCTTCGGCTACTTCAGGTTCCCGGAAACCTTGCCCGTGGATCGACGGCGTCCGTTCGATCTTGCCCGCGCCAATCCGGTCGGCGCACTCATCGCGGCCCGCAAGCTTCGCGGTGTGCTGGGGCTTGCCGGCATATTGCTCCTCTGGAACGTGGCTTCGATGGTCTACCCGGCGACCTGGGCCTATTTCGCGATTGCAGAATATGGCTGGTCCAGCGGCATGATCGGCGCGTCGCTCGCTCTGGCGGGAATATCGATGACGGTCGTGCAGGTCCTCATCCTTGGCCGCGTCGTCAAGCGGCTGCGCGAACGGCGAGCGGCCATGATCGGCACCGGCGTGGCAGCGATATGCTATCTGCTGTATGCGCTCGTTCCCGATGCCCGCTTCGGCCTCGTTCTCGTCGTCGTCTCGTCGTTAGCGGCTCTAGTCCAGCCGTCGGTCACCGCCTTGATGTCGCAGCGCGCTCCCGCCGAGGCCCAAGGCGAGATGCAGGGCTTCATCGGCAGTTTGAATGCCGTCGGCGCGATCGCAGGGCCACTGCTTCTCAACCCGGCCCTCGCCTGGTTCACCGGGCCGACCGCGCCAGTGCATTTTCCCGGCGCGGCATTCGTGATCGCCTCTGCCTTCGGTTTGCTGGCTTTCCTGGCGCTGATGCGCACACGGCGCGTGCGTGACCATGAGGCACTGGCTCAGACCTTGACGACAGCGGGCTAACGCTATCGGTGGGGAGCGCAAAGCGCTTCCACCTCAAGCGCGGCTCTAGATTCCGTCGGCGACCGGAGCGTAGCCGAGCCGCACGAGCCCGGCGCCGATCGCGGTAAGGCAGCTCTCGATGGTCACGGCGTCAATCGAGCGAACGACGAAGTTGGCACCGACCCTGCCCTCGCGGAAAAAGGGATAGCTGCCGATCTGCGATCCCGGATGCGCCTTTTCGGTCTCGCGCAGCAGTTCGGCCACCTCACTTTCGGCCACCCAGCAGCCGATCGTGCGCGACAGCATCGGCCGGCCCCCTCGGAGCTGGTTCGACAGGGCTTCGAGCATCATCCCCGCAATGTGGGGGACGCCGGCCAGGATGAAGATATTGCCGATGCGAATACCCGGCGCGCCTGACATGCAATTCTCGATCAACTCCGCACCATCGGGCACCCGGGCCATCCGAAGCCGTGCGTCGTTCAGCCCGCCGCGGCTTGCATAATATTCCTCGAGGATGGCACGCGCCTTGGGATGGATCACCACCGGCACGTCCAGGGCCGCGGCAATCGCGTCGACAGTGATGTCATCATGCGTCGGACCTATGCCGCCGGTGGTAAACAGATAGTCGTTGCGCGCCTTGAGCTGGACCACCGCCTCGCCGATCAGCGCCATGTCATCGGCTACGATCCGCACCTCGGACAACCGGATGCCCTGGATGTTCAACCATAATGCGACCTGGGATACGTTCTTGTCCTGAGTCCTCCCCGACAGGATTTCGTCGCCAATGACGAGCAGGGCCGCGGTCCAGATTCGCTCTTCTTGGTTCTGCGGGGTCATTGGCAAAGCCATAGTGCCGGATCCACGCTAGTGGAAGCGCGATGCGGCACCCATACTCGTCGCGTCTGCAGAAAGACGGGAGGGCCGGGCAGCGCAACGACGCTCGCAATGAGCCCGCACTTCGCTTATGATCGGTGCCATGACAACATATGTGACCGCGGACGAGAGAGTCGCCGCCAATCCGCGCAGCGGCGCGATCAAGCTCCATGGCTCTGCCGGCTTCGCGGGGATGCGCGCAGCAGGACGGCTGGCGGCAGATATCCTCGACGCGCTGGTGCCCCATGTCGTACCCGGCGTGGAGACCCAGGCACTGGACCGCATCGTCTACGATATGACGATCGCGGGTGGGGCGGTGCCGGCCACCATGAACTATCGAGGCTACACGCATAGCTGCTGCATCAGCATCAATCATGTCGTCTGCCATGGCATCCCCGGCGGCAAGACGCTGAAGGATGGGGACATCGTTAATATCGACGTGACCCCCCTGCTCGATGGCTGGCATGGCGACAGCAGCCGCATGTATCTGGTCGGCGATGTCGGCATCAAGGCACGGCGGCTGGTCGACGTTACTCATGAATGCCTGATGCTCGGAATTGAGCAGGCAAAGCCCGGCAACCGGTTGGGCGACATCAGCAGCGCAATCCAGCGGCATGCCGAAAAGCATCGCTATGGAGTGGTCCGCGATTTCTGCGGTCACGGTCTCGGGCGCATCTTCCATGATTCGCCCGAGGTGGTCCATGTCGGCCGCCCGGGCACCGGCCCCGAACTGCGGCCCGGCATGTTCTTCACGATAGAACCGATGATCAACATAGGCCGACCGGACGTGAAAATGCTCGAAGACGGCTGGACGGCCGTCACTCGCGACCGCTCTCTTTCGGCGCAGTTCGAACACTCGATCGGCATCACCGAAGACGGCTGCGAAATATTCACGCTCAGCCCGACGGGGCGGCACAAGCCTCCCTATCTCTGAGCCCGGTCTCTTGAGCGGACAGTTGCGGCGCGGAGGTTAATAGCAAGGCAAAGACCTGCCCATTTTTCGAGCAGGCTGATGATATATGCCGAGTTTTGCGGCAATGCGGCGGAATATCGATCCGATATCTCCTAGCCTGCTTGCGACTCGCATTATCGCACGCTTATTGGTGGCCTGCAAAGAGCGCTGGCCGGGGAGGGCTCAGATGAAGAAAATCGAAGCGATCATCAAGCCGTTCAAGCTCGATGAAGTCAAGGAAGCCCTCCACGAAGTGGGCGTTTCCGGTATCACGGTAACCGAGGCCAAAGGCTTTGGTCGCCAGAAGGGTCACACCGAGCTGTATCGCGGCGCGGAATATGTTGTCGATTTCCTGCCCAAGGTGAAGCTGGAGGTTGTCGTCGACGACAGCCTGGCCGATCGCGTGGTCGAGGCGATCGCATCGGCAGCCCAGACGGGCCGCATCGGTGACGGCAAGATCTTCATCCTGCCGGTAGAGGGCGCGGTCCGCATCCGGACTGGAGAGAGAGACGCGGACGCGATCTGATCGGGTCCAGCGGCAGCGAAGGCAGGGCGCAACGATCGCCCGAAAACATCCACGAATTTCTCACATGAATTTCTCACGGGGAAGGCAAGCATATGGCGAACAAGCCCGCTGACGTTCTGAAAATGATCAAGGACAAGGAGATCGAGTGGGTCGATCTTCGTTTCACCGACCCCAAGGGCAAGTGGCAGCACCTGACCATGTGCGCGGTCGCGGTCGGCGAGGATGAGCTGTCCGACGGCTTCATGTTCGACGGCTCGTCGATCGATGGCTGGAAGGCCATCAATGAGTCCGACATGATTCTGAAGCCCGATCTCGATGCCGTATGGATCGATCCCTTCTCGGCGACGCCGATGATGATCCTGGTCTGCGACATCGTCGAGCCTTCGACCGGCGAACTGTACGCCCGCGACCCGCGTTCGACCGCGAAGCGGGCCGAAGCGTACGTCAAGTCGATGGGAATCGGCGACACCGTCTATGTCGGCCCCGAGGCCGAGTTCTTCATGTTCGACGACGTGCAGTTCGATACGACCTACAACTCGTCCTATTACAAGCTCGACGACATCGAGCTGCCGACCAATACCGGAAAGGCGCTCGAGGGCGGCAATCTCGGTCACCGGCCGCGCGCCAAGGGCGGCTACTTTCCCGTCGCACCCGTCGACAGCGCGGTCGATATCCGCGCCGAGATGGTATCGACCATGCTGGAAATGGGCCTGCCCTGCGACAAGCATCACCATGAGGTCGCCTCGGCGCAGCATGAGCTGGGCCTGACTTTCGGCACGCTCGTCACCACGGCCGACCGCATGCAGATCTACAAGTACGTCTGCTGGCAGGTGGCCGCCGCCTACGGCAAGACCGTCACCTTCATGCCGAAGCCGATCAAGGAAGATAACGGTTCGGGCATGCACACCCACATTTCGATCTGGGGCGAAGGCAAGCCGCTGTTCGCCGGTAACGGCTATGCGGGCCTGTCGGAAATGTGCCTCTACTTCATCGGTGGCGTGATCAAGCACGCGAAGGCGCTCAACGCTTTCACCAACCCCACCACCAACAGCTACAAGCGGCTGGTGCCGGGCTATGAAGCGCCGGTACTGCTCGCCTATTCGGCGCGCAACCGTTCGGCTTCGTGCCGCATTCCCTACGGCGCCGGCGCCAAGGCGAAGCGGGTCGAGTTCCGCTTCCCCGATGCGATGGCCAATCCCTATCTCTGCTATTCGGCGCTGCTGATGGCGGGGCTCGACGGGATCGAAAACAAGATCCACCCCGGCGAGGCGATGGACAAGAACCTGTACGACCTTCCCCCGGAAGAGCTCGCCGAGGTTCCGACCGTCTGCGCATCGCTGCGCGAAGCGCTCAACAGCCTGTCGGCCGACCATGCCTTCCTCACCAAGGGCGGCGTGTTCACCGAAGACCAGATCGAATCCTACATCGAGCTGAAATGGCCGGAAGTCGCCCGTTGGGAAATGACCCCGAGCCCTGTCGAGTTCGATATGTACTATTCGAACTGATCGCGCGATCTGAGCTTCAGGGGGCTCCGGGGCGACCGCTCCGGGGCCCCTTCTCTTTGTTGTCATTGCGTACAGCCGTGTCTATCTGCCGTCACCCAAGGGACTCTCGATGAACGCGCCGCAGAGCATCACGATCGAAAGGGCTGCACATGGCATGCGGCTCGGCGAATTCGTCGCGCTAATGGCGGCGCTGATGGCCGTCAACGCGCTCGGCATCGATACTATGCTTCCGGCACTCACCATGATCGCGAAGGAACTGGGCGTCACGGTCGAGAACCATGAGCAGCTCGTCGTCCTGGTGTATATCGGTTGTTTTGGCGTGGGGCAGCTCTTCTGGGGGCCTCTCGCGGATCGCTACGGCCGCCGCAACATGCTGGTCGGGGCAATGGTCGTCTATGCCGGGATGAGCTTCATCGCCGCCCATGCTGCCAGCTTCGAACTGCTTCTGGCCGCACGAGCGACCCAAGGACTGGCTGCGGCGTCCAGTCGCGTGCTCGCGCTCTCGATCATCCGCGATTGCTATGAAGGCCGGCGGATGGCCAAGGTGACCTCCATGACCTACATGGCGTTTCTCGCGGTGCCGATCTTCGCGCCCTCGATCGGCCAGCTGATCCTGCTGGTCGCGCCCTGGCAATGGATTTTCTATTTCCTCGGCGCCTTTAGCCTGATGGTCGCGCTATGGGCATCGATCCGCCTCCCCGAGACGCTGGACCCAGCCAATCAGCGGGCGATCAGCTTGGTCGTCGTCGGCGATGCCGTGCGCCAGATCCTCACGAACCGCTACTCGATCGGCTACACCACGGCGATGGCCGCCGTATATGGCGGGCTGGTCGGCTTCATAAACAGTTCCCAGCAGATCTTCCTGCATACCTTCCATGCACCCGAATTGTTCGCCATCTGCTTTGCTTTCATGGGCGGCTTCATGGCTGTTGCAGCGCTCATCAACGCACATTTCGTCGAGCGCTTCGGGATGCGGATGATTTCGCATTGCGCCCTGCTTGCGATGGTCCTGCTGTGCCTGGTGCGGCTTGGGGTCGTCGCTGGCGGTCACGAAACCCTGTTGCTCTTCACCCTGCTCAACGGCCTGACCTTTTTCTTTTACGGCCTGACCGGAGCGAATTTCGGTGCGATGGCCATGGCGCCGATGGCGCACCTCGCGGGTACGGCCTCGTCGGTGCAGGGCTTCATCCAGACCTCCATAGCCACGCTGGCCGGTCTTGTGATCGGCCAGTCCTTCGCGGGAACCACCCTCCCCCTCACGCTGGGTTGGGAGCTGATGGCGCTGGCCGCGCTGGCTATCGTCCTGATCGCCGAACGCGGCCGGCTTTTCAGGCCGCAAAATCCGCAGCCGTCGCCGCTCCGCTGACCTCTCGGCTCAATAGTCCTTGGATATCTTCACGCTGGCGCTCTGCCGGCCGATCGTCGAAATGCTCGACAGCAGCGACAGCCAGCGCGTGATCTGAAACTCGACGCGCGTGGCCGAATAACCCTGCCCGTCGCTGATGACCTCCACATAGGTGCGCCGACCGATATATTTTCCGGCGGCGACCGCAGTGCCGGCGCCGATCGTCGGATCTGCCGGCAGTATGCGCAGCCGATCGAGACCGGCGGCACGCCGCACCGCATTGATCGGGTTGAGCCCCCCACCCCCGCCCCGCAGCGATCCAACTGCCGCAGCAAGTTGCAGCGCCTCGGGCGCAGAGAGATTGGTGATCGACGTCCCGAACAGCAGCCGCGAGAGCAACTCGTCTTCCGGCAGCGCCGGGATGCTCGAAAAATTGATCTCCGGCCGCTGGCCCGTGCCTGATACGGTGATGGTCGCGCTGACGCCGTTGAGGTTCGCCTTGGCGGTTATGTCGAGCAAAGGATCGGGAGGCGTTTCGCCGAGGAAGCGGATCGAGCCGCGATCGAGATCGAAGCGCCGGCCGGCGAACTCATAGCCGCCGCGCACCAGATCGACCCTACCGTTGATCGCCGGATTGTCGATGGTGCCGCCGAGATCGAGCTTGCCACGCCATTCGCTGTCGAGACCAAGCCCGGTCACCGCCAGTTGGTTGCGGGCGTCGAGCTTGATCGCCAGCCGCCAAGGTGCCCGCCGGACGATCATACCATCGTCGTCCGGCTGGTTCAGTTCGATAGTCTCGAACTGCGGGATCGTCGCTACCGCCGCAGCGCGGCCCAGCTGGAATCGGCCGCGCACCAGCCGAACGTCGCCGGCAATCGTGCCGCCATTGCCGTCGGACCTGATCGTCAGCGGGCCGGTGATCGAGGCGCCGATGTCGTCGCGGTTGAGCAGCTGGGCATTTTGCGCATCGATCGCGACATCCATGCCGATACCCTTGCCGCCAGCGAAATCGAATGCCGCCCGGCCGCTGATCGTGCCGCCGCCTTTCGTCTGGCCACCGAGCTTGTCGATCAGCAGCCGTGATCCGTCGAACCGCCCCGAAGCAGTGATATTGCTGATCACGGTTCCCGTAATGGCGCTTTCGAGACGCGCCTGGCTCGACTGCAGCGAACCGCGGATCAGCGGATTTGCACCCGTGCCGCTGATGTCCGCGCCCATGGCGACCGGCCCGGATATGTCGATCGTCTCGATCCCGATCAGCCGCCACAGCGTGTCGGCCGGCCCGCCATAGCGGATCTGCGCAAACAAATTGCCGCTGCGCAGCCGTTCCGGCAGCGTGCCGGTGGCCGGCAAACCCGCGATCCGAGCCTGGCCCCGTCCAATCACCTTGCCGCCGCTCGACACCACCGCCCGGGCCGCGGCCACGCTATCGGTCAGCACCGCGGCTACCGCGACATCGGCAGGGCGCGAGGTCAGCACCAGCCCCGATCGCGACAGGCCGGCGACCTTCAGATTGGCGCGACCGGTCGGATGGCGGGCGCCGCGCTCGATCCGATAATCGATGTCTCCCGTGGCGACGCCGGACAGGCCGAGCTGCGGGAAAAAGATATCGAGCACCGACAAAGGCATGGACTGGACGCCGGCTTTCAATTCGTTGGCGGCGCCACCGAACCGGCCGGCAATCGTCGCCTTCCCGCCGGCAAAGCTCAACATTGCCGGATCGAGCCGCCAACCATCGCCATCGCGCCGAAAGGCCGCAGGCGTTTCGATGCGGATCGGGCGGCGGTCGATGGCGCCCTCAGCTGTCAACAAAAGGCTATCCGGAGTGAAGCGGGCGACGGTGGTGAGCTGGAAACCGCGCCCCCGTGATCCCGCCAGGTTGGCGGTCACGCTGCCGCTGCCGCCGGTCATGCTGATATCGGCCCGGCCCCGCCCCAGCGTAATTCCATTCATCGTCGCGCCGAGCACGCCGGCCGTGCCTTTGGCCTGGATGCCTGCCGGATCGAGCAGCATCGTGCCGTCGAGCCGTCCTCGCCCGACGGTGAACGGCATCGGGCCGGCAAAGCTGGCGCGCTGCGCCCGGAGATGCGCCTCGATCTTCTGCAGGCCGCGTTCTACCGAAAACAGCAGCGGACCGGTGACGCTGCCACCGGCGAGATCGATCCGGCCGGTAAACCCGCCCGGATCCGACCGCAGGCCGCCGCTCCCCCTGGCGCCGCTGACAGCGACTTCGGCCACGGCAATCGTAGCAGCCTGGCCCGACGGCAGCAGGATCGAGCCATTGCTCCCCCACACGCCCAGCCGCGAGCCGCCAGAGGCGGTGTAAGCGAAGCCCTGCGGCGTCGGCATCAGCTTGACCGACACGTCCGCAAGGCCGAGCGCCGATAGCGGTGATGCGAGCAGCAGGTCGATCTTCGGCCGGCTGATATTACCATCCAAGGTCAGTTGAAGTGGACCGTAGCGCGCCTGGCTGCCGCTGCCCTTGAAGTAGAATGTCCCGTCGCGGCGTCGATAGCCATTGCCCGAGATCCGGATTTCGGGACCGGTCAGCACCAGCCGGTCGAAGTGTAGCACACCATCGGGGCCGCGTCGCAGCCGGGTATCGATGCTCGGCAGGCCCCCGGCCATCGATCGCAGGAAACCATTGTCGAACCGACGCACCCATGCACGCCCGCGCCCTGCCACCATCGTTCCGCGGCCGCCAGCGCCGGGCACGACCTTCAGTTCCGAATTGACATCCACAATGCCGATACCGGGGATGAAGTAGCGCAGCAATTTCCCTGCCAGGGCAACATCATACTGCCCAGTCCTCAGATCGAGATTGACCGAGAGATTCCCTCCGAGCTTATCCGAACTCAGCTTCAGTCCGTCGCCGCTGACCTTGGTCGCGGTGACGAGCAACACGCCATCGACTTTGAGGTTGCCGAGGATACCGCCAGCGACATCGCCGATCCCGGTCACGCGCCGCGCAGACAGCTTCACCGGCAGCTTGACCGGAGAAGCCGACAAATGGCCTTTGCCGTCCGCCCGCACCCCATCAAATCCGGTCGTGTCGAACGCGACATGATCCGCGGTGAGCGCATAGCCGAAGGCAGCGGTACCGAAGGGGCCATCAAGAGTGGCGTGGAGCCGCACGTCGCGTCCGGTCATGTTCGGGAACAGAGCTGGCGGCTTGAGCAGACGGGCATCGATCACCACGTCTTCGAAGGCGCTGTTCGCCAGGTCGAGCGTGCCCGAGCTCACAATCTCGAGCGACGGAGTCTTGACGGCCAACGATCCCGCCATGCGGCGGTCCGCGAGCGTCGCCGCGCCATCGATCCGCATCGTGGGGGCGCTCAGCCGCTGGAGTTTTCCCTTGAGGAAGCTGCTCGGCGCCAGGGTGCCGTCGAGCGCGTATTTCCCGCTGTTCGCAGTAAGCCTTAGCTCCACGAGCCTGATATCGCCGACATCCAGCGTGGCCCGCCCCTTCCAGCTCGCCCAACGCCCCGTCCCGGATATCACCCCATCTATGGGCCGTTTCCAGCCCGTCGCGCCCGCCATTACGCCGTCGGCCGGACCGATCAGCTTCGCATCGATGTCGAAACGATCATTATCCGGTTCCGAGTCGAGTTGAAGAGCCAGCCGGTCGCCGGCATTGGACGATGAGTTCAGCTTCAGCAGCGCGCGGCCTTTGGCGATATCCGCGCTGGCATCGATCCGCGCGGTCAACCGGCGGCCCGCAACCGGGGACTCGAGACGCAGGCGCTCGATTCTCAGCCGCCCGACATGGATGTCGAAACCCGGCAACAGCGGGCCTTTCTTGGGCGAAGGCTTGAGCTTCGGCAGCCTATGCAGGATCAGCAGGTCGGATTCGGCGCTGCGTATCCACAATTTGTTCGCAACCCAGGCCGCCGGCCTCCAGTCCAGGTCGATCTCCGGCGCTTCCAGGAACAGGCCGGCGCTGTCGTACAGGCGCAGATCGCGCAGCGTCGCCTTGTTCCAGATCGAGCCATCGATCCGCCCAATCCGGATGCGCAGTCCGGATGACGGCCTTAGCGCACTGATCCGGTCGATGATAAGCCTGTGCCCCGGCCCGCTGTCGAGCATCCACACCGCGGTCGAAATCAGCAGCAGGATAGACAGCAGCCCGATCGCGACCGCCCGCAGGATGGGATGCCGCCCCCGCCAGGCGACCACCCGCTGCTCCATGGTGGTGACATCCTGCGCCATCAGAAGGCTTGGCCAAGCGAGACATAGACCGCGATCCGGGAGTCGCCGCTCCGCCGATTGATCGGCGTACCGACATCGACCCGGATCGGCCCGAAACTGGTATAGTAGCGAACGCCCAGGCCGGTGCCGTAACGCATATTCCGAAAGGTCGGCAGGCGCGCGGCGTACAGGTTGCCGCCGTCGAGGAACGGCACCACGCCGAAATCCCCGAATCGGATCCGCGCCTCGATCGAGAATTCGGCGAGGCTGCGGCCGCCGGCGGGATCGCCGTTGACGTCGATCGGGCCAATCTTCTGATAGCCATAGCCACGCACCGATCCGCCACCGCCGGCATAGAAGCGCCGGGTCGGCGCGATCCGTTCCGCCGACGCCCCGATGATCGAGCCGAACCGCACCCGGCCGGCAATAACGGTGCGACCGCCGATCGGCAGATAGCTGCTGCCATCGATCTGCGCCTTGACATAGCCGAAGGCGCCGCCTTGCAGCGACAGCTCGGGCGACACGCGCGCGGCGAGACGATAGCCGCGGCTCGGGTTGAGCAGATCGTCCGACCCATCATAGGACAGGCTGGTGGGCAGCGCACCGGTCAGGAATTTCCGCCGCCGCGGCGCGCCCGTCGCCTTTACGGTGTCATCCTCCTTCGACGCCGTGATCTCGCCGCCGTAGGACCATGTCCATTTCTTCTGCCAGATGATGTTGGTCTGCCGCTCCAGACCAGCGCCGAGCGTAATGCTGCGCGCCTCGAACGCGTTTTCGTCGAGATGGCTGAACAGTAGCTGGCCGGTGAGCACCCGGTCGCGTGCCTTGTAGTTGTTGCGCCGCAGGATCGCCCCGAACGACTGTTCCTGGGTGCCGAGCACTCCGCGGAATGTGACGGCCCCTTCTGGCCGGATCAGGTTGCGATGCTGCCAGCTCGCTTCGAGCCGGTAGCCCTCGCCGGTGCCATAGCCGATCGCCCCCGATATCGTGCGCGGTGGGGCCGGCTCGAGCTTCACCGACACGTCGACGACATGTGGGTCGGCGGTAGCAATCGGCTTGATCGTGACCGACGAAACAAGGCTCGTCTGGATCAGAGCGCGGCGGAAGTCCTCCATCTTTGTAGTATCGTAGACATCGCCCGGGCGGAAGCGCGCGATCCGGCTGAGGTGCTTCGCGCTGAACAGCCGCTTGCCCTCTATGGCGATGTGGCCGATCCGTTGGGCAAAGCCCGGCTCCACCGGCATTGCGAGCGCCACGCCATGTTCGTCATGATCGACCGTCATCCGGGGATCGCCGACCTTCGCGAATACGAAGCCCTCGCGACCGAGTTCGGCCTTCAGCGCCGCCTGTCCCGCCGAGATCTTGTCCGAATCCGCCGGTTGCCCGATCTTCAGGGCGAAGGCGTCGCGCAGATGTTCGGCCCTGTCACCGGCCTGATCGAGTCCCGGCAGATCGATAGCCGAGAGCGTATAGAGCGCACCCGGCTCAACGAGCAGCGTAACGAGCAGCCGTCCGCCATTCTCCTCCTCGATGCGCGTATTGATGTCCGCATCATAATAGCCGGCCGCGCGCATCAACTGGATCAGCAGCGCCTCGTCCTGCCGCGCACGCCGGTCGATCTGGGCAGTATTGCCGCTGCCTTTGCCTTCCTCGAGCGCAGACAGCGGCTTGAAACGACTGCGGATCGCCGCCTCGCTCTCGACCGCGATGCCCTCCGGTCCCGAGAGTCCGTCGATCGCGACACGATAGCGTCGCTCGGTCGGCGCATCGCTTACCGGCGCCTCGACGGGGCTGGCGCCAGGAACGTTCGCAACGGGCAGCGGCGGCGCCTGATCGGGCTCCGGCCATTCGACCTCTATGTCCGGCATCGGCGCCATCTCCGTCGACGGATCGAGCGCAGGCAGCACCGTTTCGCTGCCGACGGCCGGTGACGGTGCCGGCTCTAGCTGTGGCGGTGGCGGGTTCCCCTGCTCCAACCGCGACTGAGCACACGTCGATGTCGGCGCCGACACGCACAGGATTGCACCTAATATGATCGAAGGAGCACGGAGCGGCGTGCGGGCGGCACTCATCCGCCAACCCTAGCGACAGGGCGCACCGCCCGCCAGAGGCTAGTGACATGCAGCGTCCACGCGAAGCTCAGGCGCGACCAGCAGCGGCCAGCCGACCCTGGCTCCGATCAGGCGCTTCGATTCAGTGAACGGTACCCACCGGCACATCCTGGCTTAGCAGCACCAGGAAGCGCTCGATCTGCCGCCACTCGCAGAACCGAATCGCGTTTCCGAGCTCGCGGTAATGCCGGCTGCGAGCCGCTGCTTCGTCCATGGCCAGCATGCCATATTGCTGGAGTAGGTCCTGCGCCTGGTCGATGCTGTTGCGATTTGCGATATAGAATAATTCTTCCAAGCGATCGGCCTCCGGTGATAGTTGGCCTCACCACTCAAGCTGCGTGCCACAAAATGGGAAATCCCGCAGAAGCTGGGCTTTGATGGTCGACAGAAGCTTTACCAAGTCCCGCCACGGGACGATCGGTACCATCGCGGTACAGGCGGGACGCGCGCTGGCGCAAAGCTGACCGGCATGGCATGGGGCAGCGATGGAACAACATAGCGGCAAGGCTTCGCGCGCAGGCGGGGCAATCATCGCCTTTTCGGTTCTCGCCGGCGCAATCGGCGGCGCGAGCATGGGCCAACCCTCGCTGGGGACCGTGATCGGTACGGTCGTCGGGACGGCGATCGCCGTGGCGCTGTATCTGGCGGATCGCCGCGGTAGCTAGAGGCTGGCTGGTCTAGGCAACGCGCCGCCCGCACCACAGCACACGACCGATTACCCGCACCGTTGCCGGATGATAGTCCTCGATATCGGCATGGGCGGAATTGTCGCTGCGGATGACGAAGGGCAGTTCGCGGCCAGCTTCCTTGACGAGGCGTTTGACCATCAACATATCGTCTAGCCGCAGCACATAGATCGCACCCGATTGGACGGCCGTTGCCGACCGGTCGACCAATATGTCATCCCCATCGCGCAGCGTCGGTTCCATGGAGTCTCCTGCGACACGGATGATCGACAGCATCTCGGGCCGGCGTACGCCGAAGCCTCGGAGCAGTGCTTCGTCGAACCCTATGGGAGCGCCGCTCTCCTCGATCTCGGCAATACCGCCGGGGCCCGCCGACGCGCCGATCTCGATCCGCGGCACCGCCACCAGATTGGCGGCCGGTGTCGCCCGCCCCGGGCGGCCGCCGAGCCTTTCCTCTGGTACACGGAAATAGGCAGCGAGCCTGAGACGGTCCTCTTCGGCCAGTTTGCGCGGCGTGCCGCGCTTGATGAACTGCTGGATATAGGCGGGATTGCGGCCAAGCAGACGCGATATGGCGCTGTAATCCTCACCGCTGTCGCGGATCAGATCGTCAAGCGCGGTGCGGATGTCATCGGCCATAGCCTCCATTATCGATAGGATTTTTCCTAGACAAGTAGGAAATCAATGAGAACATAGAGCGAACGAATGAGTCGCGAGGAATCCTGATTATGCATCTGCTGTCGACGATCGAACGCTATCTACGCGAAAGCGGCGTTCCCGCCTCGCGTTTCGGCCGGGAGGCGATGGGCGATCCCGGTTTCGTTGCGTCGCTCCGCCGCGGCCGCGAGCCGCGTGACGGGACGATCCGACGTGTCGGCGCCTATCTGGCTTCCGCCAGGCAGCGGCTGAACGGTGCGCGATGAGCGATCCCGTCAAGGCCATCACCAGCCGAATCGACCGCCGGTGCGGAGCCCTAGCGACTACCGTGCTGGGACGGAGCGAAAGCGATCCATGGCAAAGCCTCACCTTCGACGGTGGCCGGCATCAGATCGAACTGAGATTTAGCGGGCTTCGCATCGACGATGCGCTTGACGCCTTGCGCGAGGAGATCGGTGGCCCGGACTTCGCGATACCCGGGCATATGATTGCGGAAATCCGGATCTCGGGCATCGAGCGCAGCGACGGAGAGGCCTTGGTCAGGCTCGATGCGATGACCATCGCCAATTAGGTTCGGACCGGTATTTTATGAGTCGCAAATAAAAGGGCCTGGACCCTGGACTAAGATCAGCGCTTCACCATGCTGCGCAGCAGCTCGAGCGTGACGTGCAGGGGTTGGTCGAGCAGTTCGTCTCGGCTCCCCCCAAAGGGTCGAGGCGCGGGCGTCGCTTCTGGCTGCGGTGAAGGCGCGGCGGCATAGGCATGAAGCAGCGGCTGTAGCTGCGAATGAGCGGGCAGCACTCCATGGACCTCCGCGGGAGGCGGCGCTACCGGCCGCGGCGCGGCATAGCCGGCCGGCAGGGCGGCGCGCGGCGTAGCAGCCGGCGCCTGCAAGGCCGGTGCAGCCAATGAACGGCGATTCTGGAGACCACGCTCGAGCCTCGCCAGCAGATCCTCCAGTCTCGCTCGATCGAACCCCGGCTCGGACGATGCGCGAACCGCCGGCAGCTGTACAGGACTGCCCTGCACAGGCGGCGGCTCATCAACCTGCTGCTGCGGAACAGCTCGCCGGGCCGGCTGAGTGAGGAAGGCCTCGGGCGCAACAGAAGAGGCCGAAGGCGCCGGCACCGGCGTGGGTACTGACGCCGACCATTGAATCGGCGGCACCGGCTGCACGGCAGCAACTGGCTCCGGCAAAACGGGTTCTACCTGGGCGGCGTATGGTTCGGGCAGGATCGATGCCGCCGGGGACACGGACTGCTCGGCCGGCGGCTCGGGATCGGGTCGAAGCCCCGGGGCCGGCAGCCAGCTCGGCAGCCCGGCAATCGGCGGGCCCGCCATCGGCAGCCCCTCCGCTGGTTGCGAGGGCGAGACCAAGTCCTGCCGAGCGGCATGTGCGTCGGGTAGATCGAGTTGCGGCCAGGAGCCCGGAAGCCGACCATCGGCGTCCCTGCTCTCCGGTGCCCCCCACAGCCCCACGCCCTGCGCCTGCGGTGTCGGAGGCTTCGGGCTGCCTGCAGGCGGGGTCGGGAACAATGGCGGCGGCACGGTCGACTGCAGCGGCGGTGGTTGCAGCGACGGCGCATGGAACGGCGGCGGCGCAGCGGCGGCTGAGCCCATAGCACCGGGAAGTATGAGGTTGATCGGCGGGATCTGCTGATCGATGCCAGGGCGCGCCACCGGAGTTTCGCCGAACACCATGCCGAGCCGCGGCGGATCGCCGATGTCCGTTCGTGCCGACAGAGGACGTCGCGCATCGCCGAATGCGGGCGGATTCCAGTCACCTGTGGGCAGCGAGACTGGGGTCACGAGGTCGAGCGGATCGGTGGGCCGGAAGGCATCGCCCTCCTCGTCCTCATAATCGTCCTCACGCTCCCGGATCAGCGTCCGCATTCCCGCGCGGCCGAACAGCAGCCAATCCACCAGCACCCAGCCGATACCCGTGGTAAGAATGCCGGCCAGCACCGCGAGCAGCATCCGGTCATTGGGCGATATCGGCGGCTCGGCCTGGACCATGAGCCTGGACAGCCGGGTTGTCGTCGTCACCGCCTCGAGCATGTGGATCGGCACGGCGAACACGAAAAATGCCGCGGCCATTCCCAACAGCAGCGCCAACAGCGCCCCCATGACGAGGCTGGATCGTCGACGCGTCTGCTTCTGAACCATCGGAACGCCCATATGCAAAGTCTTATCGCTTACTATTACGGCGAAATTGGGATTCACTTGCTGCCGAAACAGATGGGCGCATATTATTTCAGCGTGCCTGGCCGGCGGTCAAGCGTTGGTAGACCGGCCGATAGCGCGCGACATTCACGCTCCAGTTACGCTCGCGCTCCACGAAGGCGCGGGCGATATCGCGCCGCTCGTTCCAGCCGCTCCGATTATCGAGCAGCCTCGCAAGCGCCTCGGCAATCGCCACCGGATCGTCCGGCCGGAACAATGTGCCGGTCACCCCATCCTCGATCAGTTCGCGGTGGCCGCCTACGTTCGATGCCGCGACCAGCCGGCGCTGCGCCATCGCTTCCAGCGGCTTGAGCGGCGTGACCAGATCGGTGAGCCGCATCGCCTTGCGCGGATAGGCTAATATGTCGGTAAGGCTGTAATAGCGCTCCACCTCCTGGTGTGGCACCCGCCCGACGAAGCGGATCCGGTCCGCAACCGGCGACGCGGCAGCCTGGGCGCGCAGCGCCACCTCCATCGGCCCGCCGCCGACAAGCAGCAGCACCGCCTGCGGACGTCGCGCGACCAGCATCGGCATCGCCGCGATCAGGTCATCGAGCCCCTCATAGTCGTAGAAGGAACCGATAAAGCCGATCACGTCGGCGCCACCCAGCCCGAGTTGCGCCGCAAGCGCCGCATCCGGCGGCGGGGGATCGCCGAACAGATCAAGGTCGACGCCGTTGGGCGACACCATGATCTTGTCCGCCACAATGCCACGCCGCACCAGATCCGACCGCAAGCCCTCGCAGATGACGGACACCGCATCCGCCCGCCGAACGACATGCGTCTCCAACATGCGGGTCAGGCGGTACATCGCCGAACCTTCGCGGCCTGTACCGTTGCCCACCGCGGCATCTTCCCAGAAGGCCCGGATCTCATACAGGAACGGAATCTTCAGCCGGCGAGCGGCGCGCAGACCGGCCAGGCCGATCATCGCCGGCGAATGAGCGTGGATG
This sequence comes from Rhizorhabdus argentea, assembly GCF_037861105.1. Lineage (NCBI taxonomy): Bacteria > Pseudomonadati > Pseudomonadota > Alphaproteobacteria > Sphingomonadales > Rhizorhabdaceae > Rhizorhabdus > Rhizorhabdus argentea. The sequence goes on along the minus strand of NZ_JBANFK010000003.1, from coordinate 263,826 downwards.
ATGTCGGGCCGCCACTCGGCAGCCACTTCGACGGCCCGCTTGGCCAACGCGCCGATTTCGCGCAACTCACCGACCGGCGATCGTCCGGGCCGGGCCGGTGGCGTCCGCCGGAAGCTCAGGCCCTCCTCCTCGTCCGGATCGGGCAGCGGCGCATTATAGCGCGGCCCGGTGACGCCGAGCACGTCCCAGCCCATTGCCATCTGCGCCTTGAGGATCGCCCGCGTACGAAAAGTATAGCCGCTGTGGATGGGCAGGCTATGATCTAAGATATGGAGAACCTTCATCTGCGACGGAACGCGCATGAAGAGGCTTTCATTGTCAACCGGAATCGGGTCGGGACACCGTTCATGATCGACACATTGTCGCTATTGCTGGCCCATTTCCTGCTCGGCTTCGTCGCGCTCAAGATGCTCGTCCACCCCCACCTCAACGAGGAGCCGAACGAGACGGGGCGGCATTTCAAGCCGGTCCTCCCCAAGAAGCAGACGCCAAGGCGTGCGGGCGTGGAAACCGGCGAAACCAGGCCCGGCTCGAACCGTGCGTGACCTTTTCCTGATCGGCTTCCTCGTCGGGATCATGATCCTCGGATTTCGGCGGCCGTTCCTGTTTTTATGCACCTATATCTATGTCGATATCGTATCGCCGCAGCGGCTGTCCTATTATCTGCTGAGTTCGGTCCCGATATCGCTTATGGTCTTCGTGGCGTCCTTCGCCGGCTGGGCGATCAACGACGATAAGAGCCTGAGCAAGCCGACCCCGCGCCAGATATTGCTGATCGTCCTGCTGCTGCTGTGCGCCTATACGACGGCTACTGCAGACTATCCGGACGCGGCGTTGCAGAAATGGGACTGGGTGTGGAAGGCGATGGTGTTCGCCATCTTCGTGCCGGTCACACTGTACACGCGAGTTCGCATCGAAGGCATCCTGCTGTTCATGCTGCTGTCGATCTCGTCGATCGCGATCGTCGGCGGCGTGAAGACGCTGGCCGGCGGCGGCGGCTATGGCACCCTCAATCTCATGGTCGCCAACAACAGCGGCATGTACGAAAGCAGCACGATCTCGGCCTTCGCAATCGCGTCGATCCCGCTGATCCTGTACATGGCGAAATATTCGACGATCGTGGTCCCGACGATCTTCTCGAAACTCTATTGGTATGCCTTCGCCTTCGCCTGCCTGCTGATCCCAATCGGCACTCAAACCCGCACCGGGCTGCTGTGCATCGTGCTGATGGCTGTGCTGGAGCTTCGCGCGGCGCGGCGGCGGATGACCTATCTGGGCATCATGGCTGCCATCGTCATCGCCGGCATTCCCTTCCTGCCCAAAAGCTACACCCAGCGGATGGACACGATCCAGGGCTATCACGCCGATGCCTCGGCTTCGACCCGGCTGGCAGTGTGGAAGTGGACGATCGACTATGCGAAGGACCACCCGTTCGGCGGCGGCTTCAATTGCTTTCTCGGCAACAAGCTCGAGATCGACATGAGCTATACGACCGCCGACGGCACGGTGGTCAAGATGATCGGCTACGATGCCGGCCGCGCCTTCCACAACGCCTATTTCGAAATGCTCGGCGAACAGGGCTATCCGGGGCTGGCGATCTTCCTGATTGTGCATCTGATCGGTATCGTCCGGATGGAGGTCGTCCGACGAACCTACCGCAAGCACCAGGGTGAGAATGCCTGGGTTTCCCCGCTGGCGGCAGCACTCCAGAACGGCCACCTGATCTACATGCTGGGCGGCTCGTTCGTGGGAATCGCCTTCCAGCCGTTCATCTATCTCATGATCGCGGTGGAGATTGGCTTTGACCGCTATGTGCAGACCCATATCAAGAAGCGGGCCTGGAACCCGTTCCGCAAGCGCCGGCGCGAGATCGAAACCGAAGAACAGGCACAGGTCGAGCAGGAAGCGGAACCTCATCCCGAAGCTCCCACGCCCCAACCGACGATGGCGGAACGGCGGCGGACGCAGCCTCGTTGGGGAACAATGAGCGAAAAATGACGGGTGTTCGAATGCAAGTGAACGGCAATTTCGCCAGCAGCGCCGTGGGTGGTCCCCTGATACAGTCGACCGCGGATCTGCAGCAGCTGTGGATCCAGATCATAGAGTGGCCCAAAAGCCATTATCTGAGCATCGCCTTGGCGGGGCTGGCGGGCGCGATAATCGTGGCCGGCCTGTTCGGGCTCCGCATGCTCGGTACGAGGATGTGCCGGCGCAGGCATATCGGCCATTGGCCGCGCATCCTCGGCCGGGCCGTCGCGCGCACCAACCTGTTCTTCATCATCATGCTCGCGGCCAGGATCGTCAGCGGCTATGCGATGCCGCCGGCGATGGTCGCGGATACGATCCGCTTCCTGTTCATCGTCGCGACCTCGATCCAGGCGGCGCTGTGGGCGCGCGAGATATTGATCGGCATCGCCGAACATCGGGCGGGCGAGGACGAGAGTAATTCCTCGACGCTCGGATCGGCGATCGGCCTCATCCGGGTGCTGGTGACGGCGGTGTGCTTCATCGTCGCGACCCTGCTGATCCTCGACAATGTCGGGGTCAACATCACCGGTCTGGTCGCCAGCCTCGGCATCGGCGGCATCGCCATCGGCCTCGCCGCCCAGGGGATCTTCTCGGACCTGTTCGCATCGCTGGCGATAATCTTCGACAAGCCATTCCGCCGCGGCGACACGGTCAAGTGGGACCAGACCATCGGCACCGTCGAAGCAATCGGCCTGAAGACCACGCGGGTGCGCGCTGCGACCGGCGAGGAGGTGGTCATCTCCAACACCAACCTGCTCAACAAGGAATTGCACAATCTGGCTCACACCGCGCGTCGACGCGCGACGCTGATGCTCGGCGTGACCTATCAGACCCCGCCGGAAGTGCTGCGCCGGCTCCCCGATCTGGTGAAGGGGATCGTGACGCGGCAGGACAAGAGCGCCTTCCTGCACTGCCAGATGACCGCCTTCGGCGCGTCGAGCCTCGATTTCGAACTGGTCTTCGACGTGATCGACGAGGACGGCGAGGTGTTTAACCATGTCCGTCACGAAATCTGCATTACGATCCTGGAGGCTTTTGCGCGCGAAGGCATCGAGTTCGCCTATCCAACGCAGACGACCTTCACCGCAGCCCCGGATGGCACCATGATCATGCCCTACGCCGTGCCGGAATCGGCGAATGCGCCTCGAAAGGTCGGGTGACGAACGAGCCGGGCAGTGCTTACTGGCTGGCGCGAATCAGCCGGTCCAGGCCCGCCCTGTCTTCTGCCCGATGGCCGCGCCTTGCCTGCCGTTCGGCCAGCAATCGCGCTTCGACGTTGCCGGGCGTCAGCGGCACGCCATAGTCTTGCCCGCCGCGGTAGATGGTGGCGAGGATCTTCTCCCCCAACGGCTGCTTGAAGTGGCTCGGTTCCCAGAACCAGCGGGTCGCGCTCACCCGGTCGATCGGTGCGGGGATCGGCTCGGTGGAGAAGCGGTCATATCCGAGGAAATCCCAGAGTGGCACCCGGCCCTGCCCACTGTCCGCCACCAGCGCCGCCAGGGCGCGCTTAGCCTGCTCATAGCGCGGCCACAGGCCGGCGCGATCCAGCGCGTCGAGATAATCCGAGTGAAAAGGCGCGATGGCGATGTCGAGCTTTATACCGTGGCGCCGACACACCACGATCAGTTCGTCCAAGGCGGAGAGCCGCGCGAGCGGCGCATCGGGGTTGGCCTTCAGCCTTGCCGTCATATCGGCGAAGCTGGCGATCAGCATCCTGTCCTTCTGCAGGAACAACGCATCGGAACCGTCCGACGCAGCGCTCTTGCGGAAGCCACCCTCGCTCATCGTACCAGCCGGCGACAGATCGATGACGTTCGGATCCTGTTGCGACAGCAGCGTGGTCGCGCTCGCCAGCAAGGCATCGGTCGACAATGTGGCCAGCAGTTTGTCACCGGCCGCCTTGCGAAAAGCCTCCAACCGCGCGGGAGTCGGGCTGGCCTGCGGCAACGCAGCTCCGCTGGCTGCCTCCGGCCGCATATATTCCTCGAGCTCGATCAGGATCAGGACGCGGCGCACCTCGTGCTGCGCTATCGTGCGGCGCAGATTGGCGAGGGCGTCATGGATGCCGCTGCCGGGTACACCATAGTTGAAGGCCGGCCGGGCATCCGCCGGCCATGAGGCGCTGGCAGGGTCGAGGCCGACTTCGACCTTGGAGCTGCCGAGCATCAGCCCGCGCGCGGGGATGCGTTGGACAAGATAATCCTTGGCGAGTTGCGTGTGGCTGATCGTCACCGGCTTCGCGGCGTTCAGTCCCGCGATCCGTGGCGCGCCCATCACGAGATAGGGATCGACCAGAGCGTTGATCAGCCCTGCCAATGCGATCAGCAGCAACAGGGTCGCCGACCAGCGTCTGCAATATCCCAGCGCCTGCGAGCCGTTCGCCATCAGAAATGCCAATACAGGAAATCACTGACGCGGTTCAGCGACAGCAGCCCCAGCGCAGTGACTCCTGACAGACCGATGGCCCAGCGCGCAGACGGCGCCCAGGTCATGCGTTCGAGCAATCTGGTCTGGCCCGACGGGCGGGTCTTGAAGCCGAGCGCGGGTGCGTGATCGGCAAGCATTTCATAGCTGTTGGGCAAGGCAAGGACGACGAATAGCGCGATTGCGATCAGTCCCCATAGCTGGACGAACTCGACCCCGCTCTCGAAGGCGGCGGCGACCGGCAGTCCGGGAGCCAACCGTGCGGCGATCGCGGCCGGAAGGGTGAAGCCGTTGCCGCCAGCCATGCCACGAAGGATTTCAATGCCGGCGGCGACCGACGAGGCCCTGAAGAACACCTCGACTGCGATCACGAACATGAAGGTCAGCGCCCATGACCCCGGCGTCGTGATCGTCGCACTCCTGTTTCCGGTCGGCCACCAGAGCGGTCGGCGGAGCCGCCAGCCATGGTTGATCACCAGCGCGATACCGTGCAGCGCACCGAACAGGAGAAACTGGTACCCCGCGCCATGCCACACTCCGGCCAGCACCATCGTCGCCATCGTTGGAAAGGCGAGCAGCACGAGAAACGCCTTCAAGGTGGTGCGGCGGCCCGCCATGCCCGGCAGCCGCTTCGCAGCGCGCTTGCGGGTGAGCGCAAGGCTGATCGGGCTGAAGACATAGGCCGTCAGGAAGCGGGTCAGCGTCACGTGCCAGCGCGACCAGTAATCGATGATGCTGGTGGCCTTGAGCGGTGAATCGAAATTGTAGGGCAGCTTGATGCCGAACAGCCGCGCCGCACCGATCGCCATGTCCGAATAGCCCGAAAAATCGAAATAGAGCTGGAGCATGTAACCGAGCGCCGCGCCCCAGGCCTGCGCCAGCCCAGGGTGACCGCCCGCCGCCACCGACGCCCAGCTTGGCGCGATCAGCGCCGCAATCGGATCGGCGATCATCACCTTCTTGAAAAGGCCGGTGAAGAACAGCGTCAGCCCGACCGCGAAGTCCTCGCTCCGCACCTGTCCGTCGGCGGCCGCGAATTGCGGCATGAGCTCGCGATAATGGACGATCGGCCCTGCGATCAGCTGCGGGAAGAACAGCACGAACAAGGCGTAGTCGCGCAGGTTCACCTTGGCGACCCGCCCTGCCCGCACGTCGACGAGCAGTGCGATCTTCTGGAAGGTGATGAACGATATGCCCAGCGGCAGGATCAGATCATCGAGCGAGAAGGAGCTGCCTGCAACATCGTTGACCGCGGTGAAGAAGAAATTGCGATATTTGAAATAGCCGAGGAAGGCGAGATTGAACGCGATTCCGGCCCAGAACAGCGCCGTCGCCAGCCGCGGCCTGCGATCGTCGAGGCGTAACAGCAGAGTGACGAGAAGATAATTGATCGCGATCGACGGCGCGATCAGCACGACGTTGAACGGGCGCCACCACGCATAGAAGAGCAGCGAGGTGAAGACGAGCCACAGCAGCGCCGCCGAGCGCCGCTGCGGCCCGAATGCGTAATAGATCGCCACGACGATCGGAACGAACGCCAGGATGAACTCGTAGGAATTGAACAGCATGGCCCCCGCCCCGCGCTATCGGTCTATTTCGACCGCTTCTCCAGGATCATGGCGATCATGTCCCCCACGTTGCGCATCTCCTCGATCTCGGCGGTCTTGAACTTGATGCCGAAGCGGCTCTCGACCTCGACGACGAAAGTGATGTTGGTCATCGAATCCCAGTGCGCGACATCTGCCGCGCTCGTCTCAGGCGTCAGCACGAGATCGGGAGCATCGAGCACCTCGCCCAATATCTCCGATAATTGCGCCACTATCTGCGCCTGATCCATGCCGTTCAGCCCCCTACGCTGTTGATGAAAGTCGGTTTCGGCGCGAAGTCGTCGAGCGGAAGAACCCAGCGGGTGACCCCTTCTCCGCTCTCCTCCAGCAGCGCGAATCCGAGCTTCGCATAATGATCCCGCACCATGGCGTTTTTCGCGCTCGGAATATACTCGCCGATCAGCCGCACCGCTCCGAGCCGCCGCGCCTCGGCCGCGACGAGGTTGAGGGTAGCCTCTTCCACCTGGCGGCCGAGCACCCGGCAGCTCATCAGCCAGGTGTCGATGCAGATGTCGCCCGGCTGGCGTTCGCGGCCCGCAACGATCGCGATCACGCCATTGTCGCCGAACTGGTCGGTGAGCCGGATCTGCAGGGTCAGTGCGCGATCGTCGGCGATCAGCGCCGACACCTCCTCGTCGGCGCAGCGGCGCGTGGTGAGGTTGAACTGGTTGGTCTTGTTGATGAGTTGGACGATGCGGGACTTGCCGAGGGTGTCGAAGCGCCCCCAGCGCATCTCCATATCGAGGCTTCGCAGATAGGATTCGAGATCGGTGGTCGAGCCGCGCAGCGTCTCGCGCTGGGCGTTCGCCTGATATTGGCGGGTGCGTTCGAGGTCCTCCTCGGTCGGCTGGCTGTTTTCGAAATAGCCGGCGTCGGCGATGCACTCCGCATATAGAGCAGGGTCTTCCGGTAGTTCGGGCACCGCCACCATTGGCAGATCGCGCCGGACCAGATTGCGCTCGAACGGATTGTCGTCGGCGAACACCAGCGCGTCTAGGCCGATATTCAGGCGTTCGGCGATCTGGCGGATATTGGCGACCTTGTCGGACCAGTTGATCGCGAAGCAGGCGATATCGGATCGCCGCAGCAGCATCTCGGGATGCTTGTCGAACGGCTCGAGCCCGTTCGCCTCGTCGTTCTTCGAACAGAGTGCAAGAATCACCCCGCGCTTCGACAGGTCGAGCACATAGCGCTGGAACGCCGTATAGGCTTCCCCCAGTGCGCTGCCCTGGCCCAGGACGATCCCGTCCAGCCCGTCGTCGCCGATCACCCCACCCCACAGAGTGTTGTCGAGATCGAGCACCAGGCATTTGAACGAACGGCCCTGCTGCGCCGCAAGCAGGCGGGACACCATGTCGCCATATAGCGGCGCGGCCAGCGGATGCACTTCCTGCTTGGCACGGTGCCACAGCATCGGATCGTGCCACGCGCGGATGCCATCCTGCGCAGCCCTGCTGTCCAACGCGACGATGTCCACTCCGTCCTGGTCGGCGCGGGTGCGCAGCCGCTCGTTCAGAGCGCCGATCGCCGCGGCGGGTGAACCGGCCAGCCGATGCTCATTATTGCCCATCAGCATGGGGAAAAGCGGGAGTGCGGTCTGCTGCAGCACGGCACAGCCGAACGATGACCGCGCCGCCCGCCACAAGGAGGCTAGGTCGTCGATCAGCCGTTCGACCCGCCCTTCGGCGGCGGCACCCTCGCCGACGCGGAAGCTCCCGGCGAGATGATGTGCATCGAGGGCGAACAATATGGCCGAGGGCCGGAAAGCATGGAGCGCGGAGCCGGGATCGAGCAGTTCGCGCCGATACTGGCCATAGTCGCAGACATATATGATCAGCCACAGGCCACGGCGCAACGCAGCGATGCGCAGGGCCGGCAACAGGTGATCCACGGTCGAGGAGGCAAGCACCGCAAGGCGCACCGGCTTCGTTGCAAGATCGGGTGGAGGCTCGTCGCCGAACAGGCGCTGTAGCCGGCGATCAAGCCGAACCGTCGCCAAGCCGCCGAGGCGATAACCGGCAAGACTCTTCAGATGCGACCAGCTTTCCTCGGGTGCCAGATCGACAGCAAGGCCGGCGCCCCATGTCGATGGCGGCTCAGGCAACCAGGAAAGCTCGGGGTGGGCCTGCGCCGGCCGGTCACTCACCCGGTGCTCCGATCAGGGCAGTGGCTTCGCTCGTATGTCGAGGCATGGGCAAGGTGCTGGCGGTAGTCATCTGTGCCTTTACGACGATATATCGACATCAAAGGCAATGGTCTTGCCCATCCGTACGAGCGGCACCGGCACGCCGCCTGGGCGCAACCGCGCGGATATGCTCTACAACCTCCTAGCCGCAGGCGGCGTAGAGCGGCACGCCGACAGCGTCGCGGCCATGTCGACGCGCCGGAAGCCCGCGGCCCATGCCGCCTCTTCGCGCAGGCGGAGGATAGCTTTGCCGACGCCACCGCGCACGAAGCGGGAATCGGTGTCCATGGGGCGGATGCGCGCCGCGTCGCACGCCGGATCGCGCCGGCCGCTGGCGTGGGGCCAAAACCGCCCAGCGGCTATTGCTGGCTATGGCCTCGCGCAGGGGTTTCCACCGTGGAGGGCGGATTGGGGTCATGATCGGGCGCCGGCGCGACGGATTGGAGCATAGCGGCTCGATCCCAGGCAGCATCGATCCGCGCGAACGCCACGGCGTTGCGGAGGTCCTCGTTCAGCCAATGGTCGAACTCGGCCTGCAGGGCAGCCGAGCGGTCATCGAGCAGCCTGACGAAAAAGCGCGCTGCGCTCTCCTGCCGCCGCTCCTGGTCGCTCTCCGGCCGATCCGCCCCGTTCAAAGGTACCCTCCTCCATCTCGGCTATGGCGCGGCTGAGCAACTGCACCGCCTTGCCGAGATGCTTCTCGACGGTGGAAACGGACAACTCCATCTCCGCCGCTATCTCCGCGATGGAACGCTCATGCACCCGGCGCAGAATGAATACACGCCTGCATTGGGGCGGCATAGCCTCGATCGCGCGTTGTACCTGGCGCAACTCGTCGCGCGCGGAGATTCCGGTTTCAGTGCGGCTGTCGGCCTGGGTGTCGTCCAGATCAGCGACGCTATCGAAGGACAGGATCGCATTGCGCCGGGCATCGTCGATCAGGACATTGCGGGCGATCCGAAAAAGATACTGTCGGCCATTGGCGATGTTCGCCCAATCTTCGGCGCCATAGGCCCTGACCAGCGCCTCCGAAACCAGGTCGTCGAGATCGGCCTCCGATGCCAATGCCCGGCGCAGACGCGCCCGCAGCGCTCCCTGATGGGGCAGTATGCTCCCCTTAAACCAGTCGATACGCTCGACGAGACCCGTCACGGCAGTTCCTTTGATACTGTCGACCCGATCCGCTCCCGCATGTCACTATCGCGCCACGACACCATCTTTGAGATCGCATGTCCAGTACCGATCTCGCTTCTGCAGCATCATTGTAAGGCAACTCTGTTAACTGATGAGAAATCAGCGACAGAAGCTCCAACCGCCCCGCATTGCCTGGTCCAGATGAAGATGATCGCGGTGCAGGCGGTTGTAGTCCGGCGACAATGCGGTGGAAAACATACTGCACGCCCCCGTCCGCACCTCGCGCAGAAAGGCCGCCTCTCGCTGCCCGCCCGTCCAGTCGGTGGCGATGCCGATCCTCCTGCCGCCGGCAAGCCGGAACCCGGCGATGTCGATCGCATTGGCCCGCGCATGTTCGCTCCAGCGCCGCTCGCCAATGCCACGAACCGGGCGGCAGGCATAGCTGCCGAACGTCTCGATCCGCTTCACTGGCCGCCCAAAATACCGCAGCGCAGCAGGCTGGACCACCTGCCTTTCCCATAGGAACAATCCAATTGCCATCGGACAGGAGACCTCCGCGCGCGGCACATAGGACAAGTCGGGGGACGACTCGAGCCGCACCCGATCGGAATAGCTGCACGCGCCGCGGCCGCGCAGTGGCGGCAGCACGCGATAGTCTTCGCTCGCCTGGTCCAGCAGCCGGCGACAGGCGGGAAAATCGTTCCGCAGCCGCGCGATCTTCAGGTTGGTGAATCGCCCGACCGGATCGGCCAGAGACAGCGGAGTCCAGGGAATGTCCTGCGGATGTCCCTTCACCCAGTTGAGCACGGCAAGCCCCACCACGCTCCCGAGCATGAGCAGAAACAGGGAATAACCGAGCCGGGCCATGCGCATGCAACGCACTACCCGCCTGGGCCGCCCCGGATTTCTCGAGGAGATCCTCCCGCTCGGGTTCAGCGATGCCGCGACCGGCATTGCGAAGAGCTGCAGTTACTCCACGAGTTGCCGACCGGACGGCACTGCGCGCCTGCTGCGGCGAGCAGCAGAACATCAACTTCCGAATCCCTTCCTAGCGGCGGGTGCCTCCCGCAACCGCCGACCAGCCGGCGACGGCGAGCAGGAACACCAGATCGGCGCCGAGAATACCCATTGCTACCGACTCGGTCGCGCGCGCCGCGACATAGCCGGGGATTGCGAGCAGCAGGAGAATGACGAAGGCCGCAGCGATCCACGTCGGCACCTTCGAACGAGCCCGCCGCGTTGACGGCTTTGCCGTGGCGGGACGCACCGTGCTGCGAGATCCGGCAGGTGCGGTCGAGGGCGGCACTTCCAATTGCAGATATGCCATAACAGGTCTCCACGACAGGGCCGGCGCCATGCCCGTCCCACTGTTGCCAGCCATTTTAGCGAGAAAGCGTACCGATGGGTACGCCAGACCCGGCAACACAGCGTTCACATATTTTTACGGTTCGCGCAGTGACGGTGCTCACAGCTGCGCATATTTTCCGCTGCATCGGGAGCGCGTAGCGTGACGCTGGTCCAGCCGTGCCTTGACGCGACGCCAAGCATCACGTCATCTTCGCAGGCTTGAGAGGGGAACGGGGCTTGCCTGAAATTCAGCGCCTTAGGGCATCACCGGCGACGGCAAGGGAGTCATTAGCGCCGGATCGAGCGCGGGGCCGATCCCCTCGACGGCGATCAGGGTCTTGCCGAACATGATGCCGTCGATGTCGACGCGCTGGTCTATTAGATGATGCGGAATGCGATCCATTTCGAGCCAGAACTCGCCACCGTCCTCGCACCGCAGCGCGAAGCAGTTGCTCTTGGCGATGAGCCGCCCGGTCTGGCGGCAGCGTGCATGACCGGCATTCGTGTCTTGCATCGACATGCTCCCTACCCACTGGAAGCATCCTCTCCGCCCGTGAGACTACGTACTTTATCGCACCGCGCAAGAGCGATAATCGCGATGCTGGGACCCACTGCCACCATTGCCGCTGAGCCGCCGCGGCCTAGAAGCGTTCCTGCGGCGCCTGCATCTGTTCGGAGGACATGGTCGTCGCCATGACATCAGATCCTCGCGACGAGGCGGAAATCGCCCGATATTTCGGCGCGTCGACCCGTGCCGCGGCGCTCATGGCCCAGATCGACTGGCGCAGCCATCCGCTGGGACCGCCCGACGGCTGGCCCGATGTGCTCCGGATCACGCTCCGCAACATGCTCGCATCGCCGGAATCGCTCTTCCTGGTCTGGGGAGAAAGCCGGTCCCTGTTATTCAACGATGCTTATATCCCGATCCTGGCCCAACGCACTGATGATGCCGCCATCGGCGCTTGCTTCGACGATGTCTGGTCAAACAGAAGGCCGTCCGTCGCCGATGTATATGGCGATGCACTGGGTGGCAGAGCGGCCCGGCTGGTTGACGAACGGATGGACATCGGACCGGCCGGCGCCACCCAGCCGCGCTGGTGGACATTTTCCTTTGCCCCGATCTTTGACGACGACGGCGCGGTTGCAGGGGTACAGGGGCTGATCAGCGAGACGACCGACATCGTCATGCGCGCGGAGTCCGAACGGCTAACCGCGGTAGCGCTCGCCGCATCCGAGCATCGCCTGCATCGTGCGCAGGAAGCTGGCAAGGTCGGAATATTCACGATCGACCGTGCGACCAAGGAACTGGTCGGCACGGCCGAATTCTTCCGTATCTTCGGCCTCCCGCGGCGCCCCGTGATACCCGTCTCGGAGATCGAGGAGATGGTATTGCCGGAGGACCGGCACAGCATATTACGTCGGGAGGGGCATCGATCCGAAACGATGGATCCGCACGTGGAATATCGCATAAGGCGCCCCGACAATGGCGAGATCCGCTGCATCGAACGGCGCGCGGAGTTCGAGCGCGACGAACATGGCCGAGCTGTTCGCGTGGTGGGCGTGGTCCAGGACGTGACCGAAAGGCACGCAGCGCGTGCTGCACTGGCAGAGAGCAATGCGACACTCGAAGCGAGAGTCAGGGAGCGCACCGCCGAACGCAACCTTCTGGCCACCATTGTCGAGGAGACCGACAGCCTGGTGTTCGTGGCCGACTGCGATTACCGCTGGCTGGCCGTGAACCGCGCAGGCGCAGCCGAGTTCGAGCGCATCTACGGAAAGAGACCCAGGATCGGCGAACGTATTCCCGACACCATGGGCGCCATGCCCGATCATCGCGCTCTGCTGGACGCGAGTTGGGGACGGGCCCTCGCCGGCGAGGAGTTCACGATCGTCCGCGAAGTCGGCTATCCGGATCGCAGTGATTTGCGCATCTACGAAATGAAATTCAACGTGTTGCGCAATGAGGAAGGCGCCCAGATCGGCGCCTTCCAGATGGTGTGGGACATCACCGAGCGAGTTCGTGCCGAAGCGGCCTATCGGCAGATGCAGGAAACGTTGCGCCAGAGTCAGAAAATGGAAGCGATGGGGCAACTCACCGGCGGCGTCGCCCATGATTTCAACAATCTCCTGACCCCGATCATCGGCAGCCTCGATCTTCTCCAGCGCCGCGGCAGCCTTTCCGAGCGCGAAGCGAGGCTGGTCGACGGCGCGCTCCAGTCTGCCGAGCGGGCCAAGACCCTGGTCCAGCGTCTGCTGGCCTTCGCACGGCGCCAGCCGCTTCAGCCCGGTCCCGTCGAGATGATAAAGCTCGTCGAAGGCATGGCGGAACTCGTCGCCAGCACATCCGGGCCGCGCATCAAGATCCATGTCGACGTTCCGGATACGTTGCCGCCGGCCCTGGCCGATCACAACCAGCTCGAGATGGCTGTCCTGAACCTGTGCGTCAACGCGCGCGACGCCATGCCTGATGGCGGCACCATCACCATCGCCGCCCGTCTCGAAAATGCACCTTCCCCGGGGGCTGAGCGCCTCGTGCCCGGCGCCTATGTCCGGCTTGCCGTGATCGATACGGGCACCGGCATGGACAAGGATACGCTGCGGCGGGCTGTGGAGCCCTTCTATTCGACCAAGGGTGTCGGAAAGGGTACCGGCCTCGGCCTGTCGATGGTCGACGGCCTGGCTTCGCAGCTCGGCGGCACGATGACGATTGCGAGCCGGCCTGGACTCGGCACCCGCATCGACCTGTGGCTGCCGGTATGCGATGCAGCCGGCACCCAGTCACGGATCGCCGATGAAGCGGCACCGCCAGCGCAATTCCGCGGCCGCGCCATGGTCGTGGACGACGAGCCGCTGGTGCGGATCACGACGGCCGACATGCTCCAGGGGATGGGCTACGAGACCGAGGAGTTCGAGAGCGCTCACGAAGCGGAACGATTGCTGCGCGCGGGACGGCGCTTCGACCTCGTGGTAACCGACCACCTGATGCCGGGCATGTCGGGCGCGGAGCTTGCTCGGAGCATAAGGCGGCACTGGCCCGAGTTGCCGGTTCTGATCGTGTCGGGCTATGCCGACGCGGAGACGCTCGCACCCGACATGCCGCGATTGACCAAGCCTTTTCGTGAGACCGAGCTGATGAAGGCGATTGCCGAACTGGGCTAGAAAGCGAACCGGATGCTATAAATCGAGAATGCGGCGGGGGTGGAGCCTGCCGACCATCCCGTCATATAACGCCAGCAGGTTGCCGCGAAATCGCCCGCGGTAATCAAACAGCCGCGGCTTCAGCAGACTGCGTACTCCGTTCCCCACGATCGCACGCGCCGTAAAACGCGCCGCCCGTTTATAAGGGCAGGTCCCCTTCTTATACAGATAGATCGGGTTCGCGATCTGCGAATAGCCAAATCGGAACCCGCTTGTGCGACCCGACTTCACCCCCAGGTGCACACCCTGGCACTCCGGTGTGTAAAGCACCTTGCCCAGCTTCGCCACCCGACTGGTGATGTCCAGGTCCTCCTGCCAGGAATAGAGAGGCAGATTTTCATCGAACCGGATGTCCGACAGGACCGACGCGCGGAAGGCCATGTTGCACCCGTACACGGACCCTACTTCGCGCTCCTCACCCGCAGCCCAATGCGCCATCGGCGGAGCGTCGCCCGCCAGCAGCTTCCTTGCGTACAGCTCATCGATGGCTTCGCCATTCACCCCATCGCCGAGGATGTGGCCTGTCAGCGCGCTGACATCCGGCCGGTGGGAGAGCACGCCCACTGCACGTTCGAGCCAGTCACCGGCAGGGCGAAAGTCGTCATCGAAAAATACGATGATGTCCTGGGCGAGATCGGGCTGCTCGTGGTTCATGACATAGGCGATGCCCTCGTTCCTCTGGATCGCCGCGCCAGCCTCCCTGGCCAGCAGGCAGCGCATCCAATCCGTATCGCCGTTCGCAACGTCTTCGATGTCCCCCGCTTCGCTACCGACCACAATCAGCCTGCCGATGAGATCGCGCTGCGCCCGCAGGAGATCGCGCAATATGCAGACTTCCCGCGGCCTCCCCTTCGAAGCGACGATGACAAAGACCTTTGCCCGGCGAGATTTCTCGGTCGTGGTGGTCAACGAGGGCATGGCTGATGATCCTCCGAATGGCCGACTAACGCGTCGCAGACGGTGTGCAATATCAAATGTTACGAAAGAGCCCTTCGCTCCAGTACACGTCCCGCAATGCCAATATGATGTGGCATATTCCGCCAAACAGGAATTCGTTCACCTACGATCCCAGGAACAATTCCGCACATCATAGATCAGATATATTTTATGCGATTTCCCGCACGCGCCCGACAGGAGCGCATGCTTTGCAGCTTCTTCCGCGCCGCATCAGCAGGATCATTCCAAATGTGCACTTTCTAAGGTGCCGCCTGACACAAAATCAAGATGTGGCACCAGCTGCGGATCGGTTTTCGAGGTGGGTTGGTGCTGAATCGCGTCAAAAACGATCACAGGAGGCAAAATAGGAATGTCCAGACGTAGTTTATTTCCGTGTCGTAACATCATGATCCGAAATGACTTCCCTTCAATACTCCCTTTGCTTATGTCGACATACCACATTTCGGTCTTTATCTTGCATAATATGCATAATCATATGCATAACGCGCCAAACGCCGGCTCAAGGTGAAACGAATGCTGCTCCTTCTCAGCCGATCAGTCGGCACTGATCGATGACGAACGCCACCGCCACGGAAGGCGGTCAACATTTCCTGGTGCTGGACGCAATGAGGGGCGTGGCAGCCCTCATGATCGGTTGCCTTCATGCCGGACAGTTGATCCTGGATCAGCCAACTTTCGGCCACGCCTACCTCGCAGTAGACTTCTTTTTCTGCCTTAGCGGCTTTGTTGTTGCCTATGCCTATCAGAGTAGGCTGCTGAGCGGCATGAGCATCGCCGACTTTGTTGTGCGGCGCATGATCCGCCTCTGGCCACTAATCATCCTTGGAGCAGGCCTCGGCACGATGGTGATGATCGGCGGAGATCCGCTGAGGCTGCCCATCGTCAGCGAAACGCTCTTTCTCGGCGTGCTGACCACCCTGCTGCTTCCCGGCGGGCTTCTCATCGGCGTCCAGGCCTATCCCCCAAACAACCCTGTTTGGTCGCTCTTTTTCGAAGTTGTCGCAAACATCGTCTACGGGGTTACGACTAAGCTGCGAAGAAAGGTCCTGTTGCATCTCTCGCTGATCTTCAGCCTTGTGGCGCTGGTGCTTATAGCGCTTGTCTTCGACGGTCTGCAGCATGTCGGCTATGACGACCCAGCATCTTTTCTGGCCGGCTTCGCACGCGTTGGCTATCCATTCATTGCGGGTGTCGCGATATACAGCCTCCAACTCTATAGCCTGAGATGGCGGGTTAGCGCAGTTGCCATCCTGGCCGTTCTGACCATCCTTCTCGTCTGGCCTTATCACATGAACGCATCTTATGATCTTGTGTGTATCGTGATGTTATTCCCGATCTTGATAATATTGGGTTCGACGTCGAAGCCGACGCGATTCCTGGCCCTTTATGTGTTTCTCGGCGAGATCAGCTATCCCTTCTACCTGCTGCATCAACCCATCCTGCGCATGATGAAACATGTGCCGCACTCCCTCGAAGCAGATGCGCTGTCGCACTATATTCTTCCATCCGCAGGTATTTTGATCGCAGTGTTCTGCTCGATGCTCGCCTTGCGGCTATATGACATGCCCTTGCGCCGATGGCTGACCAGCAACAGGACCCAGGGCGTCCGCCTGGTTCCTATAAGGTGACCGATGCGCATGGCGAGGTGGTCAGCGTCTCCGTTATAGGAAGTTGAAATGGTTCAGATTGTCTTCGCAGGCGATTACGCGTTTCACATCGATGAGTTGGACCTCCAGGATCTGACTTCCGGCACCTATCTGTCGCACTCATCAACGAGCTTCGAACTCGATTCCGGCGGTGGCTATACCACGGAGTTCCGGGGTTTCGATCTCAGCTAATGGCCTAAGATTGCAGAAGCACGCGTCGCAAAAGTTCACGGAGCTCCTGCATCTTAACGGGCTTTTGACACAGCGAAATGTCAGCAAAACGTGCCGGAATTGCTGACCGGTCGTATCCGCTGACGAAGATAATGGGCGTAGATCGCCGCCGCAGCCTCTCAACCAGGGGATAAACCAGCTGACCGCGGAGGTTGATGTCCATGATAGCGCAATCGATCCGCGCGGCGCGGCGGATGATCTCCAGCCCTTCGTCGAGAGATGCTGCCGGGCCTATCGGGCAACCTTGCTCACCGCGAACCAAATCCGCGAGCTCCGACGCCTGCAGATAGTCGTCCTCCATGATAAGTATGCTGCGGCCCGGAAACGCAATCTGGTAAGCCACACCCGCGGGACAGTGGTACATATTCACCTCCTACGCACATCTCGCCGATCGACGACCTGATAGCCGATCACCAGATAACAGGAATCCCCTCTCCTTATGTGATAAGGACGTGCATTTATCCGACCATTATGACTCTATTATCTCGGTGTGAACAGAACACATTGCTCATAGAAGTTAACAATTGTTTTGGCTTTTGCGCAACTTCATCCGATTTGGATATAAAGGTGAACCATTCTCGGAGCTCTCACCCGGCGTTTCGATTGATCAATTCGGCTTTCGGGCAGCAGCAACCGGGTTCGCGCTTCCGACACTACGATCCGGCTGTCGGCCGCGTTGTCGGCGGACGACGACGGCGAGGCGCACCGCATCGCAGCGGCCTGATCTCTATTTTCAAGGGTGCCTGGATGCCCCGTGAGGATTCGAACCTCAATTAACGGAGTCAGAGTCCGTAGTCTTACCTTTAGACGACGGGGCAACAAGCAGAGCGGGCGACATAAGGAGGGCTGCCGGGCGTGTCAACGGCTCTGGGAAGCCGCCCTTGCCGTTCATCGCGCCAGCCATTACTCTTTGTCCCAAGTTCCATGCGGATTTCCGCTGCATGGTGATAAGGTGAGACCGAAGATCATGACGCACGGCCCCAATCCGGCCGCGCCGCGTCCGCCGCGCGACGGGGGGCGACGGGCGCAATCCCCATCGAACCCTCCCATGCCGCGGCACAGCTATGCCGCGCTGGATCTCGGCACCAATAACTGCCGATTGCTGATCGCACGGCCGGCCGCCGAAGGTTTCGTAGTCGTCGATGCCTTCTCTCGAATCGTCCGCCTCGGCGAGGGTCTCGCTGCGACTGGAAAACTATCCGATGCGGCGATGGACCGGGCGGTGAGCGCACTGTCCGTCTGCGCCGACAAGCTGCGCCGCAGGCGCGTGTCGCTAGTCCGCTCGGTCGCCACCGAAGCCTGCCGCCGCGCCACCAATGGCCGCGAGTTCGTTCAGCGCGTCTATCGCGAAACCGGCATCGCGCTCGAGATCATCACCCCCGAGCAGGAGGCGCGCCTGGCGGTACTGGGCTGCCATGCGCTTCTCGAGCCGGGCGAAGGAAGCGCGCTGGTGTTCGACATCGGCGGTGGCTCTACCGAATTGATCCTGATCGATGCCGACAACAGCCCGCCGCGGGTGATCGACTGGTTCTCAGCGCCATGGGGCGTGGTGTCGCTGTCGGAGACCGAGCCGCATGTCGGCGAGGACCGCAACGGCCTGCTGGCCAGCTATGCGCGGATGCGCGCCCGCGTCGCCCAAAGCTTTGCCGACTTCGCCGCTAAGCTGGTACCCGGCGCAAATCCGGGGCGTCTGCTCGGCACCAGCGGAACCGTAACCACACTGGCCAGCGTCCATCTCGACCTGCCCAGCTACGACCGGCGGCAGATTGATGGGCTGATCGTTCCCGTGCCGGCGATGCGCGAGATCAGCGCGCGCCTGGCCGGCATGACCGTTGCCGAGCGCGCCGAACTGCCCTGCATTGGTCAGGAGCGCGCAGACCTGGTGGTCGCTGGCTGCGCAATCCTCGACGCGATTCTCGACATCTGGCCTTCCCAGCGCCTAGGGGTCGCCGACCGCGGCATCCGCGAAGGTATTCTTCGCTCGCTGATGGCGCGCGACAAGGCAAGGATCGCTCAATGAGCCGCGGCGGCACCGGTGGACGGCAGCGGGTCAAGACCGCGAAGGGCCGCAGCGCGAGCTCGATCAGTTGGCTCTCGCGCCAGCTGAACGATCCCTATGTCCGCCGTGCCAAGGCCGAGGGCTATCGTTCGCGCGCGGCCTACAAACTGATCGAACTCGACGAGCGCTTCCGCTTCCTTCGCGGCGCCAAGCGGGTGATCGACCTAGGCATCGCGCCAGGCGGCTGGACGCAGGTCGTGCGAAAACTCTGTCCCCAAGCTGTCATCGTCGGCATCGATCTGCTCGAAACCGATCCGATCGAAGGCGCGACCATCCTTCAGATGGACTTCATGGACGAAGACGCCCCGGCCAAGCTTGCCGAGGCGCTCGGCGGCCCCGCCGACATCGTCCTGTCGGACATGGCCGCCAACACCGTCGGCCATCCCCAGACCGATCATCTGCGCACGATGGCGCTGGTCGAGGCCGGCTGTCTATTTGCCAGCGAGGTGCTGCGGCCCGGCGGCTGCTATGTCGCCAAGGTGCTGGCCGGCGGTGCCGACAACAATCTGGTCGCAGAGCTCAAGCGGCTGTTCACGACGGTGAAGCACGCCAAGCCGCCGGCGAGCCGCAAGGACTCGTCCGAATGGTATGTGATCGCGCAGGGGTTCAAGGGCAATCCTTCGTAGTTCCGCTCCCGAAGGGAAGCCGGAATGATATCACCTGATCCTGACGATGCTCTGCGGAGCCGCGCCGTCCTGCCCCGCCGGGCAACTCCGCCGCGCGAAGCGCTTGTTAAGGCAGATCCGCACCTCTTCGAGCCAACCATCCTTGGTAACGCCCAAGCGCATCTGATCGGCGCGCATGCCCTCGTTGGCCTCGGCGAAGCTCTTCTGGAAATCGGCGACTGTCATCGTCCTGCCGTGCAGCTCGGCCATGTCGGGGAACGACAGGGCGCGATACAGTGCGCCGCTCCTGTCGAAATATTCGGCCGGAGTCTTCACCATGCAGGTGCCGTGCTTCTCCCACTCATGCTGGATCAACTGCGGCGATGGTGTGCTGCACAGACTCTCCCGGATCAGCTTCTCGGACACCAGACGGGTCGCCCGGCAATATTGCGGCCATTGCACACCTTTGCCGTCAGGCCACAGACCATGAAGCGTGAAGCCGAAGTGGCCGACCGTGCCACCGCACTGGATACGGTCCTGCGGGCTTGTCGACCGGCTCGCGCAATATTGCGGGGACCAGCTGAGCGCCAGCGTATAGCCGACGATCGGCAGCACCCGCCGGGGCTGATCGATGGTCGGCCCCTCCAGCATCGGGCGCGGAAGATCGGCGGGGACAGTGCAGGACGGCACCTGCTTCCCGCAAGCAGGTGCCACCAGCAGCGCCGCCAGCGCGGGGAGGAGTGCGAATCTCATGGGGTGAGCCTAGAGCCTCCTCGATGAGGCGTCACCCCGACCGCCGCAGGCGGCTCAACGGGCGGGGCGAAAATCCAGCCCGATGTCCGCCGCCGGTGCCGATTGGGTCAACCGACCGACCGAGATATAGGTCACGCCGGTCTGAGCGATGGCCTTGATCGTGTCGAGCCGAACGCCGCCGGACGCCTCCGTCGGCACCCGTCCACCGACCAGCGTCACTGCGCCGCGCAAGGTTGGCGGGTCCATATTGTCAAGCAGCAGGTGGGTCGCACCTGCGGCCAGCGCAGGCTCGATCTGGTCGACGCGGTCCACCTCGACGATGATGCGAGCGATCCCCGCCGCGACAGCCCGACGCACCGCTTCACCGATATCGCCGGCGACGGCGACATGGTTGTCCTTGATCATCGCGGCATCGTCGAGCCGCATCCGGTGGTTGGTGCCGCCGCCCATCCTCACCGCATATTTCTCCAGTACACGCAGCCCGGGAATGGTCTTGCGGGTATCGAGCAGTGTGGCTCCGGTGCCGCGGATCGCGTCGACATAGCTGCCGGTCAGCGTGGCGACGCCCGACAGATGCTGGACCGTGTTGAGCGCCGAGCGTTCGGCGGTGAGCAGGGCCCGCGCCTTGCCCCGCAACCGCATCAACACGCCGCCCTTCGGCACGCGCGCGCCGTCCTGCACCAGCGTCTCGATCGCGACCTCCGGATCGAGCGCCCGGAAGAACGCCTCGGCCAGCGGCAATCCGGCGACGCTGATCGCGTCGCGGCTCGCCATCTCGCCCTCGAACAACGCGTCCGCGGGGATGGTCGCTGCGGAGGTGACGTCGCCGCCCTTCCCCATGTCCTCGGCAAGCGTGGCGCGGACGAAGTCGTCGAGGCTGAAATCGGGGAGGCTGAAGGTCATGTTTTATCCCTTGGCGTCACCCCAGCGAAGGCTGGGTCTATGTCTCTCGCCAATCCAGATGCCGCCCTGTGAAGGCCAAAGTCATGGATGCCAGCCTCCGCTGGCATGACGGTGGTCAGAGCTTCGGCCGCCCCACGTCCGGCCCGGACAACCCGCCGGTCATTTCCAGCATCCGGTCAAGCGAACGCTTCGCAGCGATCCGCGTGGGCTCATCGACCTCGATCCGCGGCGTGAGATCGCGCAGCGCCAGATAGAGCTTCTCGAGCGTGTTCAGCGCCATATAGGGGCACATGTTGCAGTTGCAGTTGCCGTCGGCGCCAGGCGCGCCGATGAAACGCTTATGCGGCGCCGCCTTCTCCATCTGGTGGATGATGTGCGGCTCGGTTGCGACGATGAAGGTGTCGGCATCCTTGTTCAGCACATAGTCGAGGATGCCGCGGGTCGAACCCACATAATCGGCATGGTCGAGGATGTGTACCGGGCATTCCGGATGCGCTGCGACCGGAGCGCCCGGATGCTGCGCCTTCAGCTTGAGCAGTTCGGTTTCGGAGAAAGCCTCATGGACGATGCAGCTACCTTCCCACAGCAGCATGTCGCGACCGGTTTTTCGCGCGAAATAGCCGCCGAGGTGGCGATCGGGGGCGAAGATGATCTTCTGGTCGGCCGGCAGCTGCGACAGGATCGTCTCCGCCGAGGACGACGTGACGATGATGTCGCTGTGCGCCTTCACTGCCGCCGAGCAGTTGATGTAGGTCAGCGCCAGATGATCGGGATGCGCGGCGCGGAAGCGCGCGAACTCCTCCGGTGGGCAGCTGTCCTCGAGGCTACAGCCGGCGTCCATGTCCGGCAGGATCACGGTTTTTTCCGGCGACAGGATCTTGGCGACCTCGGCCATGAAGCGCACGCCGCAGAAGGCGATGACCTCCGCATCAGTCGCCGCGGCCTTGCGCGACAGATCGAGGCTGTCGCCGACGAAATCGGCCAGGTCCTGGATCTCGGGCGTCTGGTAATAATGGGCGAGAATGACGGCCTTGCGCTCCTTGCGCAGCCGATCGATCTCGGCGCGCAGGTCGAGGCCGGCGAGGCTTGTCACGGGGGCGTTCATAGCATGCTTCTCCAGGGGCGGCTCAGGCCGCCAGGCTCCATATTGTATCCTCGCGGCGGACGAGGCCACGCATCTCCAGATCGATCAGATGCGCGAGCACCGACAGGCCTGCGGCTGCGTGCAGGCGCACATCGACACCGGCATACATTTCCTTCACCATGTCCGGCACTCCAAGCACCTGCTTGGCAAGCAGCCGCATGATCTGACCCTCGCGCTGCTTGCGATGGCCGATCAGCCCGCGCACGAAGCGGTGCGGCCGGTCGATCGGATCGCCATGCGCGGAGTAATAGATTTCGTCCTGTCCGCGGCTCATCAGCCGTTCGAGGCTTTCAAGGTAACGCGCCATATTGCCGTCCGGCGGCGAGACCACGGTGGTCGACCAGCCCATCACATGATCGCCGCTGAACAGCGCCTTCGCCTCGCGCAGCGCATAGCAGACATGGTTGGATGTGTGCCCGGGCGTGTGCAGGGCTTCCAGCGTCCAGCCCTCGCCTTGGATCAGCGCACCGTCCCCCAGTGCATCATCGGGAACATAGCTGTGATCGAAAGGGGCATCGGCACGCGGGCCGCTGTCGTCGATAATCACCGGCGCACAGCCGATGATCGGCGCCCCAGTGCGCGCCTTCAACTCCGCCGCGGCCGGGCTGTGATCGCGGTGGGTGTGGGTGCAGACGATCGCACGGACCGGCGCTCCATCGATCGCCGCCATGATCGCATCGACCTGGCCAGGCAGATCCGGCCCCGGATCGATCACGGCGACGTCGCGCGTGCCGACCAGATAGGTCTGCGTACCGGTATAGGTAAACGGCCCCGGATTGGCCGCGAGAAGGCGGCGCACCAGGGGGTGCTGCGTCTGGGCAATGCCGGCGACCTGTTCGCTCATGCCCGCCATGTGGCACCGCCCGCCGCCAATGTGAAGGGGACGCTCGACGGCTCCATTCAATTCCTCCGCCCCGTCAGGCGCGCAGCGCCTGTTCGGCCGCCCGCGCCGCCACGGCTTCCGCCGGGAAATCGCTGAACAGGCCATCGACGCCATAGCCAAGGAAGCGCCGATATTCAGCGGCCGCATCACCGCGCGCGCTCTGGTCCTGCCCATGCCGGTCGCCCGCGGCGAGAAAGATGTTCTCGCTGCGGAAGGTCCAGGGATGGACGAGCAGACCAGCGGCATGGGCGTCGGCGACGAGGGTAGTCGGCGCCAGCGCCTGGCCGGCCGCATCGCGAGGTTCGATCAGCAGCTTTGCGGGGCCGATCGCATCGGCATAGGCGGCGATGACCTTCAGGCCGGCCGGTGTGGTCATCGCAGCGACCGTTAGGCCGCTGTGGGCCTCGACCTGGTCGTAAGGGGGCTTTTCAGCATCGATCAGCTGGACGAGGCGCAGCTTCGTCACCCTCCGCAAAGCCTTGAGGTTGCTCACCTCGAAAGACTGGATGAACACGGGGTCACTCGCCCTGGCGAACCCTGCCCTCGCCAGCACTTCCAACAGCGGCCGCTCCATCGGCTTGCCGATCGAAGCGAAGTAAGTCGGATGCTTGGTCTCGGGATAAATGCCGACCGGACGCTTCGCGGCATGGACCAGCGCCAGCACCTCGTCCAACGTCGCGATCGGCTCGTCGGCCCACCCGCTGTTGGCGGGGCGCAACTGCGGCAATCTCTCCCGAGTCCGCAGCGTCTTCAGTTCGGCGAGGGTAAAATCCTCGGTGAACCAGCCCGTGACGAGATCACCATCGATCGCCTTGCTCATCCGCCTGTTGGCGAACTCCGGATGATCGGCGACATTCGTCGTCGTAGAAATCTCGTTTTCATGGCGGATAACGAGGACGTCGTCCTTCGTCACCACCAGATCGGGCTCGATGTAATCGGCGCCCTGCGCGATAGCGAGGCGGTAAGCCGCGAGCGTATGCTCCGGCCGCAGACCCGAAGCGCCACGATGAGCTATGACGATCGGCCGGACAGAGCCGACCGAAGCCATCGGCATCGGCTCAGGCGTGGGCGATGCCCTTTTCCTCGAGCAGATCGGCGAGTTCGCCGGCTTCGTACATCTCCATCATGATGTCCGAGCCACCAACGAATTCCCCCTTCACATAGAGCTGCGGGATCGTCGGCCAGTCGGAATATTCCTTGATGCCCTGGCGGATGCCCTGATCCTGCAGCACGTCGATCGTCGCATATTCGACGCCGAGATGCTCGAGGATCGCAATCGCCCGGCTGGAGAAGCCGCATTGCGGGAAGAGCGGGGTGCCCTTCATGAACAGGAGAATGTCGGCCGAATTGACTGCCGTCGCGATACGGGCCTGAACGTCGTCACTCATGATATACTCCTAGTCGGGGATAGCCGTGCTGAGCTGAAGCGCGTGGAGCACCCCGCCCATCCGGCCGCCCAAAGCTTCATAGACACGCTGGTGTTGCCGCACGCGCGGCAAGCCGCGAAAACTCTCGCTCACCACGCGCGCCGCATAGTGATCGCCGTCGCCAGCAAGATCGGTGATCTCCACCAGCGCATCGGGCAGTGCCGCCTTGATCATCGCCTCGATCTCGCCCGCAGCCATCGCCATCGTCTATTTGCCTTCCATCAGCTGGCGGCGCGCTTCCACAGTCTTGTTCTCGAGCGCGGCGCGGATTCGCGCATCGTCGATATCCACGCCAGCCGAGGTGATGTCGCCAAGCAGCTTGCGAATGACGTCCTCGTCACCCGCTTCCTCGAAATCCGCCTGGACCACCGACTTGGCGTAGCTGTCGGTTTCCTCGGCGGTGAGCTGCATCAACCCTGCCGCCCAATGGCCGAGCAGCCGGTTGCGCCGCGCGGTGATGCGGAACGCCATTTCCTGGTCGTGGGCGAATTTGCTCTCGAAAGCCTGCTCGCGGTCATCGAAGGTTGTCATCACGTCCCCTGCTCACCGATGGTTCGAATTCAGATAGGCATGGCGCGACCCGCGTGCAACTGCGCAAATCCTTGCGAAGCCGCTATGCTAGAGCCAAGGGCGGTCGGCAGTCATCTGCGTCTCGAAGGCGGAGATCGCCACATCCCGCGCCAGGGTCATACCCACCTCATCGAGGCCGTTAAGCAGGCAATGCTTACGGAACGGGTCGATCTCGAAGGTGAAGCGGTCCTGGAACGGTGTCGTCACCGTCTGATGCTCGAGGTCGACGCTGATCGGATGGGTCTTGGCAACCTCGATCAGGCGATCGACCGCGGCCTGCGGCAACACGACGGTGAGTATGCCGTTCTTGAAGGCGTTGCTGGAGAAGATGTCCGAGAAGCTCGGTGCGATGACCGCATCGACGCCCATGTCGTTCAGCGCCCAGGCGGCATGTTCGCGGCTCGATCCACAGCCGAAATTATCGCCCGCGATCAGGATGTTCGCGCCCGCATATTCGGGATCGTCGAAGATGTTGCCGGGCTGCGCGCGAATCGTTTCGAACGCGCCGCGGCCGAGGCCCTGGCGGGTGATCGTCTTGAGATAATGCGCCGGAATGATCACGTCCGTGTCGCAGTTTTTAAGGCCAAGCGGAAAGGCCCGGCCCTCGATTTCGCAGATCGGCTTCATCATTCGGCTCCCTGCGGAAAGGCTGGCAGCTTGGCAACGTCCCGCGGATCATGCTGGATGATCGCCACCGCGTTCAATTCCTTGGCCATCGTGCGGAAACGCGCCATCGCCGCGATCGACGCCGTGCGGTCGGTGTTGAACGGCGGCACGCCATTGCTGTCGAGATTCTCGCGGAAATGCGCGACATCGCCGGACAATAGCACGGCACCGGTCTTCGGTAGCTTGACCAGCAGCCCATGATGGCCGGGCGTATGCCCGGGCAGGCCGACCATGATCACGCTGCCGTCGCCGAACAGGTCCTTGTCGCCCTCGACGCCTTCGACCTTGGCGCCCTCTCCGAGCCAGGGCGCCAGCGGCTTACCGACATCGTCCTTGGCGCGCGCGATGGCGAGATCGCCTGCACCGATCACCAGCTTGGCCTTGGGGAAATCCGCCGCCTGCCCGGTATGATCGGAATGGTAATGGCTGATCCCGATCAACCCGATCTGCTCCGGCTTCAGGCCGAGTTCCGCAAGCTGCTCGACGATAGTCCTGGTCAGGGTCGGGCTTATTGGCTGCGACGAATCGTTCGGCTTGTTACGCGTGCTGGCCGGCAAGCCGGTGTCCCAAAGCATGTACGCGTCGCCGTCCTTGATCAGATAGCAGCTCACGACCAGATCGCGATGCTGGCCGGGATAGGCATTGCTGTCCGAAAAGGCGTTGAGCTGGTTGACGTGCGCCATCCCGCAGTCGAGCCGCCACAGCTTGTCGACGGTCCCGGGGACCTTGCCCGCCTCTGCGGCACCCGCGATCAGCAGCACAGCCATCAGCAGCCGCTTCATTCGACCGGCTCCAGCGCGCGAACATCTGCGAGATGGCCGGCCACTGCGGCCGCGGCTGCCATCGCGGGCGAGACGAGGTGCGTGCGCGATCCCGGGCCCTGCCGGCCGACGAAGTTACGGTTGGACGTGGACGCACAACGTTCGCCTGGTGGCACCTTGTCGGGATTCATCGCCAGGCACATCGAACAGCCCGGCTCGCGCCATTCGAAGCCCGCGTCGAGGAATATCCGATCCAGCCCCTCCGCCTCCGCCTGGCGCTTGACCAGGCCGGAGCCCGGCACGACCAGTGCCTGGCGAATATTCGCCGCGACGTGCCGGCCGCGCAACACCGAGGCTGCGGCCCGCAGATCCTCGATCCGGCTGTTGGTGCAGCTGCCGATGAAGATATGCTCGACCGGCACGTCCTCCATCCGCGTTCCCGGCGTCAGCCCCATATAATCGAGCGACTTCTGCGCCGCGACCTGTTTGGACGGATCGGCGAAGCTGGCCGGGTCGGGCACGACGCCGGTGATAGCCACGACGTCCTCGGGGCTCGTGCCCCAGGTCAGGCAGGGAGCGATATCGGCGGCGTCGATCACCACCGTCTTGTCATATGTCGCGCCCGGATCGGTGGCGAGGCTGCGCCACCAGGCAACCGCCTTGTCCCAATCCGCTCCCTTTGGTGCCATCGGGCGATCCTTGAGATAGGCGAAGGTGACGTCGTCGGGTGCGATCAGGCCGGCGCGCGCGCCGCCCTCGATCGCCATGTTGCAGACGGTGATCCGCCCCTCGATCGACATCTCGCGAAAGACATTGCCGGTATATTCGATGACATGGCCGGTCCCCCCGGCCGCACCAATCGTGCCGGTTATGTGGAGAATCACGTCCTTCGGGGTGACGCCCCGGCCCAGAACGCCCTCAACGCGAACTTCCATCGACCGGGACCGGGCGAGCAGCAGCGTCTGCGTCGCCATGACATGCTCGATCTCGGACGTGCCGATGCCGAAGGCCAGCGCGCCGAGCCCTCCATGCGCTGCGGTGTGGCTGTCGCCGCAGACGATCGTGGTTCCAGGCAGCGAGAAGCCCTGTTCGGGACCGACGACGTGGACGATGCCCTGCTCGGGCGCGACCGCGTCGATATAGGGCACGGCGAAATCGGCGACATTGCGCTCGAGCGCAGCAAGCTGCCCTGCCGACTCGATATCGGCGATGGGCAGCCGCTGCCCGGCCGCATCGACGCGCGGCGTGGTCGGCAGATTATGATCCGGCACCGCAAGGGTAAGATCGGGCCGACGCAGCTTGCGGCCTGCGACGCGCAGCGCCTCGAAGGCCTGCGGGCTGGTGACCTCATGGACGAGGTGGCGGTCGATATAGATCAGGCAGGTGCCGTCGTCGCGACGCTCCACGACGTGCGCGTCCCAGATCTTCTCGTAAAGGGTGCGGGGCTTGCTAGACATGGGCGCCGATCTAGCCATCGCGGTGACAATGTCAAAGCAGAGAGGCGATGGCCGATGGAAGTTGGACTATCGCCTCCCGCCGGCGCACCGCTGCCGGACGCGCGCAAGCGCGCCGGGCAGACCCATTCAGGTATACGATCCTGTAATGAAGCGTATCGCTGGCGTGATGCGGGGCGATCGTCTATCGAATCGGCCGGCCCTGTCGAACAGGCTTCCCGATGGGATTTGGCGGCGATGAGCAGATTCGCGATCCTCTGGCCGCTGATGGCGCTGGTCGCAGGCGGCTGCGGCGATCGTCCGTCGCAAGCTCCGGCCGAACCCGCCATCGTTCCGGCCGCTATGTTCGAAGGCCTTCCACTGTCCGGCAACCTCGCGACCGCGCTAGCGGCCGGCTTCGGCAACTGCATCGACGGCACCCGTGGCCTGCGCTGCCGGAAGGAGGGAGTCGCCCTGATGGGCGTCGGTCCGCTCTCTGCCGCGATCGACCTCGATGCCGCGCCAGAAGGAGCGCCCGCCCGTTTCGATCATGTGACGCTGTGGCATGCCAAGGATCAGGGCGCAGTGCTCGACCTGGTCCCGCCGCTGACAAAGGCCGGGTGGCAGTCCTGCCTCACGCCCGACGCCGAGCGGTTCTGGCATCCGCCTTCGCCGCTCAGGATCGCGATCGATACCAACTACTGGGGCAGCCGCCGCCTCGTGATCAGCGCGCCCCCGCCAAGCGGGACGCCATATTGTTGAGCCTGCGTCTTCGGCTTCGGTTTTAGCTGAACACGACCGTCGTCGTGCCGTTCATCAGCACGCGATCCTCCAGGACTGCACGCACCGCGCTGGCAAGCACGCGGCGTTCGATGTCGCGACCTTTCCGGACAAGATCGTCCGGGGTGTCGCGATGACTCACATGTTCGGTATCCTGCTCGATGATCGGACCCTCGTCCAGATCCGTCGTCACGAAATGCGCGGTCGCGCCGATCAGCTTCACCCCGCGGGCATGGGCCTGGTGGTAGGGTTTCGCGCCCTTGAAGCCGGGCAGGAAGCTATGGTGGATATTGATGCAGCGGCCGCTCAGGAAGCGCGCCAGGTCATCGGACAATATCTGCATATAGCGGGCGAGCACCACCAGTTCGGCGCGGCTCTCGACCGCGATCGCCTTGATTCGTGCCTCCTGCGCCGGCTTGTCGGCCCTGCCCACCGGAAGGAAGTGAAATGGGACATCGCCGAAGTCGAGATGCGCATAGGTTTCGCGCGGATGATTGGCGATGATCCCGACCGGCTCCATCGCCAGTTCGCCGATCTTCCAACGATAGAGCAGATCGGCGAGACAGTGGTCGAATTTGCTGGCCAGCAGCAGCACCCTTTTGCGCGCCGCCGAAGCGCGGAAGCGATGATCGAGGCCGTGATCGGCCGCGACGGGCGCGAAGCCCGCCTCGAGCTGTGCGATCGTCGCCCCTCCGACAAGCGCGAACTCGACCCGCATGAAGAAGCGGCCGGTGAGCAGATCGTCGAATTGCTGCGCTTCCAGGATGTTCGCACCGTGCCGAGCCAGCGACGTCGATACCGCGGCAACGATGCCGGGATGGTCGACGCAAGATAGCGTCAGGATATAGGTCTCGGCCACACCAGCTCCCTTTGCAGCCCCTTCGCCGCGCGGAGCCGCTTGGCCGCGTGCACCGGCACCGTCAAGCGGCATGCTATTGCCGTTGCCCGGCAAGCGCCTCCATCGTCAGCGTGCGAACGGTGGGCCAGGCCGCATAATCCCCCTCCTGAAGCGTGAGCCATGCAGCGCTAAGCACGGGCAAACCCAGTGAGCCGGCGAGCCCGCCTAGGCTGTGGCCATAGATACGAGCTTCGGCGCCGGCGTCGATCATCCCCACGGCTTCGGACAGCCCGGCGTACAGCCGTGCGATCATCGCTTCTGCCTCGTGCGCGCCAATTAGCCCGGCCAGTCCGGCCTGCGGCGGGACCGAAGCAATGCGCTCGGGACCGAGCCAGTGCCCGACGAGGCCAGCAAGTTCGGCCACCCGAAAGTCCCGGCACAGGGCTCCATCAAAACCTCTCCGGGCAAGGACGGGGGGAAGATCGGGCAAGCGATCGCGGGTGAACGCGATGATCGGCACGCGCGGCTCGCATCCGGCCGCCGCGCGAAGTTCCGCCACGGGCGGCTCGTCATCGCTGACAGTCCGCTCGTCGAGCAGGATCATGTCGTATCGCCGCGCCCGCACAGCTTCGATCGCAGCTCCCTGTGTCGAGGCGCGGTCCACCTTGCCTTGGGATGCGATGACGGCGGCGATTATTCGCTGATGGGCAGCCGATTCGTCGATCAGGAGAATACTGTAGTTTTGCATGCTGTACCGCCGGCCTAAGACAATAGTAGAAGGAGCATTAACACAGATCGTTAATTATTAACTCCTCCGCGCATTGCAAAATGGAAGAGGCAAGAAGGAAGCCCGGAAAGTTCCGGGGTGAGGATCACCGGGGGTGTCGGAAGAATGATCGGGAGAATCTTGATTGCGGATGATCATCCGCTGATCCAGGAAGCGGTTCAACTTGCGCTGCGTGCACGGCATCCGGACCTTTCCTTCGATGGCGCGGGTTCGATCGCGGAAGCCGTTGCGATCATCGCGCAACATTCCGATTACCGCCTGCTGCTACTCGACTATGAACTGCCCGATTCGAATGGGTTCGGCGGCTTCTTCCAGCTCCAGCATCTGCTCGGCAGAACGCCGATCGCGATCCTCTCGGCGCATGACGGCGCGCAGATGGTGTCGACCGCGCAAGCTGTTGGAGCGGCCGGCTTCCTCTCGAAGCGGCAACCGCTCGAAGCAACCATCGCCGGGATCGATCTGATCCTCAACGGTGGCAGGATATTCCCTTCCTCGCCGGGCCCGGACGAGCATGTGGACATGCTCCGCAAGCGGCTCGACAGCTTGTCGGTCGCGCAGCGGCGTGTGCTGCTCGCCCTGGCCGGTGGAGATCTCAACAAGCAGATCGCTGCCGACCTCGGCATCTCCGAAGCCACCATCAAAGCCCACCTGTCCGCCATCTTCCGGAAACTGGGCGTGAACAACCGCACCCAGGCGATCCTTTTGATGCGCCCCCTGCTACAGCCTTCGTGATCGTGGCAAGGCCAAAGCGACCGCAGGTGCGGCCCAGCTGGGGGCAGATTGCCGTGCTCGCCGCGCTGGGACCGATGTTGCTCGCGGCCGTTGCGCTGTGGCTGGGGGGCGAAATCCGGCGCGGCGAGCAAGCCACCCGCGCGACCCAGCAGTCGTTCGAATATCGGCACGAAGTTGAACTGCTGTTTTCGTTGCTCAAAGATGGAGAAAGCGGGCAGCGCGGCTATTTGATCAGCGGTGATCCGGCATTTCGTGAGCCTTACGAGCGAGCGCGCCGCAATCTGAAGGGACAATGGACCCGGGTTGCACGCCTGACGCCGGCCCAAGGCGCGGACGCAGCCGACCTACGGCGCCTGAGACCCCTGGTTGACGCCAAGTTCCGCGAGATGCAACTGCTGATCGATGTGCGCGACCGTGCCGGACTGGAGCGGGCAGCCGCACGATTGCGGGAAGGTGCGGGCAAGCGGCTGATGGATTCGATCCGCAGCGTGGTCGCAGGAATGGAGCAACGCGGAAGCCGGCAACTGGCTGCTCTGCAACAGCACGAAAAGAGCCGCGCGGCCCGCAATCGCCTAATATTGTGGGCGAGTATCGCCGCAGTCGCGCTGATAGCAGCGATCCTCGGCCTTCTGATTGGCCGGGGCATGCGGCTCCATCATGTCCTGTCGCTCCAGAACGCAGAGGCGGCCACCCGCCGGCGCGCGATCTTCGAAAGTGCCACCGATGCGATCATCATCATCAATCCGAGCGGCAGCATCGAGAAGATGAATCCTGCGGCAGAGCGGATGTTCGGCTATCGCGCCGCAGAGCTGCTGAGCCGCGACATATCCGTCCTGGTGGACCTTGCCCCTGGCGAGGGCCCCTTCCTCGATCGGATCGGCTTCGACAAGGGTGTCTTGCGGCGTACCGAGCTTATCGACGTTTCGGGTCATGACAGCCAGGGAGAGCTGGTGTCCGCTGACATAACCCTGGGCGTGATGCAGCTTGCCGATGGCGTCCACATCGTGGCGGTGCTGCGTGATGCCGCGAGCCGAAAGGAAATCGACCGGCTCAAGGACGACTTCATCTCCACCGTCAGCCACGAACTGCGCACGCCGCTGACCTCCGTCGTCGGTTCGCTCGGGCTGCTGCGCAGCGGCGCCGCCGGCGAATTGCCCGCGCAGGCGCAGCGGCTGGCCGAGATCGCCGAGACCAACAGCCAGCGGCTGATCCGCCTGATCAACGATATCCTCGACATCGACCAGATTCGCAAAGGCCGGATGGCGTTCGACTATACCGTCATCGATCTTCGCGAGGTGATGACCAAGACGGTGCAGGCGATGCAGGGCCTGGCCGAGCGCCGCGACATTCGGATCGAGCTTCGCATGCCCGATGAGCCGGTGAAAGCTTGCGCCGATACCGACCGACTTGTGCAGGTGGCAGGCAATCTCCTGTCGAACGCGATCAAATTCTCCGGCGTGGGGTCGACTGTGATCTTTGAACTGATCGAGGGCTGCGACGATCATATCGTCCAGGTGACCGACAGCGGCCCCGGCATCGATCCAGATTTTGCAAAACATATCTTCAATCGCTTCGCGCAAGGGTCGCGTCCCGACAAGCAGATGATCGCCGGCACCGGCCTCGGACTCGCCATATCGCGTGAGATCGTCCGCAGCCATGGTGGCGAGATATCCTTCGAGAACCGCAGTGAAGGCGGCGCTCGCTTTGCCTTCAGCGTGCCGCGCGACAGCGCCCATGTGGCCGATGGCGACCGCTCCACGCGGCTGCTGATCTGCGAGGACGACGCCGATGCCGGCTATACGATACAATCGATCCTGAGCGCCCACGGCTATGCAAGCGATCTCGTCACCACCGTACGGGACGGCATCGCCCATGCGCGATCGCAACCCTATAGCGCGGTGCTGCTCGACCTGACGCTGGCCGATTCCGACGGCATGGACGTGATGCGGGCGCTGAGCGCAGACAAGGACACGCGGCGCTTGCCGGTCATCATCATCTCCGGCATGCCGGCGCAGCACGATATCGACGCCGAGGCCTATGTCGGCTGGCTGCAGAAGCCGTTCGATCCGCCGCGCCTGATCCAGCTTATCCAGCGCGCCGTTCGTCGCTCGGGCGAGCGCAAGGCGGTGATCCTCCACGTCGATGATGACGACGATACCCGCGAACTATTCTCGGCTGCACTCGCCGGACGCGGTGCGCTGCTGGGCGCCTCAACGCTCGCCGCTGCCCGCTCGATCCTCGATACGCGCCGTCCCCACGCAATCGTGCTCGACCTCGGCCTGCCCGACGGTTCGGGCCGGGAGCTTCTCGAAGATATCAGGAAAACCGATCCGGCGCTCTCGATCATCGTCTATTCCGCGCAGGAGGTGGATGCCGCGACGCGATCGCTGGCGGATGCCGTCCTCGTCAAGTCACGCCGCGCTCTGCCCCGGCTCGCATCCACGGTGCTAGACATGATCGATCGACAGGCTGCCGCCGAATGAGGGACGCACTCTCCATCCTCTATGTCGATGACGAGCCTGACATCCGCCTGATCGTCGAGATGTCGCTGAAGCTGAGGCCCGATATCGAGG
Source organism: Rhizorhabdus argentea (assembly GCF_037861105.1). Taxonomy (NCBI): domain Bacteria; kingdom Pseudomonadati; phylum Pseudomonadota; class Alphaproteobacteria; order Sphingomonadales; family Rhizorhabdaceae; genus Rhizorhabdus; species Rhizorhabdus argentea. The sequence continues at coordinate 230,155 of NZ_JBANFK010000003.1, read as the reverse complement.
TGCGCACCGCCGACTCGGGCGAGCAGGCGATCGCGATGCTGCAAGGCGGCGACTGGCGTCCGAATCTGGTAATGGTCGATGTGATGATGCCCGGGATGACGGGCCCGGATTTCCTGGCCATGTTGCGCAATGATCCCGATACGGCAGAGCTGCCCGTCATCTTCGTGACGGCCCGCGCTCGCCAGCAGGACATCGCCGAATATATCAAGCTCGGGGCCAAGGGCGTGATCACGAAGCCGTTCGACCCCATCCGGCTCGCCGATCAGGTGATCGCACTCGCGCATTGAGCATCGTTGCGGCCAGGTCGAGCCCGCCGGCATATGCGCTCTTCACCGCCCTGCAAGAGCCGCCAGCGCCGCCGAGATGTGGGCACGGCTGTCGCTGTCCCGTGTAATTTCAAGCATTGCGCTCAGGCTGCTGCGCGCGTCCTCGATCCGTCTCTTCGATAGCTGGAGCCGGGCAAGATCCCACCAGCCCTGCCCGTTCGATGGGGCTACCTCTACCATCCGCCGGTAGATGACGAGCGCCCGCCGGGTGTCGCCGTCCCGCTCCGCGCGGGTCGCCTGGTTGAGCAGCAGCCGCACCAGTACGTCGCGGTTCGTCATCGGCGCGAGATGCGTTTGATCCACGCCCGCCTCCGGGCCGAGCATGCGCTGGATCATGTTCGCCAGCGCAACCGGCGTCACCGTCGCGCCTCGATGAAAAGGATCGATGACGACCGAATCCTCCGGAGCACCGATCCGGATCAGGACATGGCCCGGCGTGTTCAGCGCGTCCGCATTCCATCCAAGCCGCCGCGCCATCGCGACGTAGAGGATCGACAAGCTGACAGGCAGGCCTCTTCGGCGATCGAGCACGCGAATCATGTCTGCATTGAGCGGCGCATCGTAGGTCTGGCTGTCGCCGCAAAGGTCATGCCTCCCGCCGAGTACACCGGCAAGGATCTCCGCCTGCTCGACACCTCTCGCGCTGTTCTGGCGTGCGGCGATATCGCGCAAGTCCGTCTCGATGGCAGCGAGCATCGTTACATAGGGCTCCAGATCGACGCCGATATGGTCGAGCGCACTCAATTCGAGCGCAGCGATGTCGAGCAGGATGTCCTCGTCGTCGAGCAGGCCTAGATGGGCGATGGAGGCGATCATGTCTTCGGATTAGCCTTCCGCGCAGTGGATGGACAGGCGTTGGCTGCACTCAGTGTCTCATACGCAGGCCGAACTCGCGTCGGCGTCCGTCGTTCCCACAAGGAGGAACTTACCCGTCTTGCCCGAAGCGATAGGCGAATTGACGCGTCAGCCTATGCCCCCGATGGCGGACGGCCTGGGTGACTTCCCGCCGCCAGGAAGCGAACGGCCCCTGCACTTCCGAGTGATTCTGGCCCGTTCCCACAAGATAGACACCGCTCGTGGCCAGGCGCGCGAGCGGGATTCCCTCGGCTTCGGCGCGCTCGATCCACTCATGATGGGAACCGAGCACCAAATGCGGGTCGAGGCGACATGGCTCGTCGCTCGCGGCCACGATCCTGCCGATAGTGCTGGAGCCGCACAGGCCGTGAAAGGGGCCGTCGAACACGCCATCGATCGGGAACGGCAAGATGCGGCGGCTGGCGTGGTCGAGCGCGAAGCCTTCTCCGACTACCGCGCCGACATGCTCCCGCCGCATAGCCGAACGCGCAGTGGCAACCAGATCGCACGCCACCCAGTCGTCTGCGTCGAGGAACATGAGCAATCCGCCACCCAAGCGCCGCACCGCCTGCTTGACCAGCCACTTCTTGCGCCCACCATCGTCGTTGGTCGCGGTGGGCGGCTCGGGCGTCCAAGCGGCACGGACGATCTCGAAGCGCGGGTCGGAAGCCACTACCGACCAGGCATCCGGGATATCATGTGTCGCCAGGATCGCGCGAAAATCTCCGTCCGATTGGGCCAGCAACGATCGGAGGGTGAGGCTCAACAGTCGATCGACAGTGGCCCAGTCCGAAGCCACTGCGCGCGCGATCAGCGGGATGCCGAAGATGAAGGGCTCGCTCAGGCGGCAACCCCCTGCGCAAGGCGGGCGATATGCCCGCCGTAGAATATGAGGCAATCTTCGTAGCGCCGCTGCACCGACGGTATCGACAGGATCTCCGAAACGGAGTGGTCGAGCGCGGTCCGGTGGCGCTGGATGGTCAGATCGAGCTCTTCATTGCGATTGAACGCCGCCCAGTTTGAGTCGCGATCCCAGCGCTCGGGACCAAGCCCGCCGCCGCGATGATGCTTGGCGAGATAGTCCTCCCAGGATCGCGTGTTATAATGGTTCACCTGGGCGAGCGACCAGGTGACGGCATCGGGATCGGACTGCAGAAACTCTTCGGCGCAGGCGAAGCGAGAGGGAAGCGGCGTGCCGGCGCCATCGACGGCATGCAGTTCCCCGAGCCGGTCCGCCTTCGCATGGCCCGGCCCGTGGGGCAGCAGCGGGCAGTGATAGGCATCGGCGCGGGTGAACAGCGTCTTGAACGAGCGGTTGACGCCGTGGCTGAGCGGCGCGGCACGGAGAAAGCGGCGGGTGACCGGATCGGCAGACCAGCTTCTATGACCCGAGCTTCCAAATATTCGCCAGTTGATGAGGACCGAAGTGGCCTCGGGAACCGCACCGAGAAGGTCAATGACGCCGCCATCGCCAACATGGATGTTCAGGAACTCGTCGGCGTCGAGAACCATGAGCACGTCAGCCCACTGGCCACCGAGCTCGGCTTCTGCCGTGCGATAGGCGAACAGCTGCGCCTGCTCATCGGGCGCCGGATAGCAGCGGAGATGGTGGAGCAGACCTTGTTCCTGCAGCGCGTCGAGCAGGTCGGGAGATCCATCGTCGCAGTCGTTGGTGCAGACGAGGATATCGGTGAAGCCGATCAGCCGGTGATAGGCTACCCACTCGATCAGAAAGGGCCCCTCGTTCCGCATCGTCGCGATGAGCATGATCCTCGGCACAGTCCCTCCTTGATTGACCGCGCGATGAGGGACAACCGCCAACCCGCCGATCCGATCCGGTCAAGCGCTCATGGCTGCGGGAGGACGGAGAGCCGGGCTAGTCGTTCAGGCCGAAGGCTACCTTGAGGATGACCTGATAGCGCTCGATCTTCTGATTGACGATGCTGCCGCGCGTCTCGACGACTTCGAACCACTGGAGATTCTCCAGCGTCTCTGCTGCGCGCTCGATGGCACCATTGATCGCATCTTCGATGCTGACATCGGAGGTGCCGACAAGGTCGATCACCTTGGCAATGTTGTTCATATCGCTCTCCTGTTATGTCGCGGGTCAACGACAAGGAGAAGAGAACGGTTCCAGCTCGTGTCGCTCAATTGAACCCAAAATTCTCTCGAAACCGGCGGAGTTCCCGCAGCTAGCCTCGGAACAGTTCGCTCCAGCATGTCTGCTGTACCGCCTTGTCCGTTGTCCGCGATCCTCGATTAGTGAACCCGCGCGAAGCGGAAGCCTTCGGCGGCGAGCCCTGGACCGAAAGCCAGCGCGACTCCCGTGCCTTGCCTCCGCTGTTCGAGCAGTTCCGCCAGAATGAACATCAGCGTTGCCGACGACATATTACCATAGCGCGCGAGTATGCTGCGCGATGGAGCAAGCGCCTCCACATCCAGCTCCATCCCATGCTGCACGGCGTCCAGTATCGATCGCCCGCCCGCATGAACCGCCCAGTTATCGATGGTCGACGGGTCGGCTGTGCCGCAGATTCGCCATCGTGTGCCGCAGTCCTTCAATGCTGCCTGAATGCGGCCCGGCACTTCACCCGCCAGATGCATGAGAAAGCCTGTGTCGCCGATCTCCCAGCGGATCAACTCGGCGGACTCTGGCAGATTAAGCGCGAATGGCGTGTCGATGTCGAAGCCTTCGCCTCCGGCGGTGACCAGCGCGGCCGCTGCTCCATCGCCAAACTGCAACATCATCAGCAATTGCTCGAGTTGCTGCTCGGCCTGAAGATGCAGCGAGGAGAGCTCGACAGTGACGACCAGCACTCGCGCCTTCGGCTCCGACCGGACGATGTGGCGGGCGGTGCGCAGCGCAGCGACTGCGGCGTAGCACCCCATGAAACCGATGAGCGTCCGCTCCACCTCCGCCACGCCCAGCGCGTTGGCGATGATCTGGTCGACGCCGGGCGCAACGAAGCCCGTGCAGCTTGCGACCACCAGATGACTGATCCCCTCGAGCGACGCCTTCACCCGAAGGCCGTCTATCGCGCGCAGGGAAAGCGCTGGGGCAAGGCGACGGTACAGCGCCATGCGACTGGATGTCGGCGGCATGGCGTCGGCATAGAAGCCCCCTGCATCAACCGGCGATCCGCCTCCGGGGGCAGGAGGCAGGACCGACCAGCGGTGGTCGATGCCGCTTCGGCCGGCCATGCGCGTAAACAGGCTGCGCGCGCGGCCATCGTTCAATTGGCGTTCCGCCCAATCGATGAAGGCGTGATGCACATCCTGTTCCGGCACGGCACAGCCAATGGCGTTGATGCAGGCTCTTCTATCCTTCATCGTCTTCCATTCGACCGCAGTTCAGGCCGTGACGCGGCATCGCCCGGATCATGGGGGATCCGCGGCTCTCCTAATCCTGTCCAAAGCGCCCGCGCCATCACCGCATCGCCGCGCGCGTCAGGATGGGAGTCCCGCACAAGCCGCCAACTCTGATCGAGCGGAACAACGAGATGAGGAACCGCCAAACCATCGAACACCATCCTCCGCAGGGCGCGTTCGCGACGTTGTTCCGGTTGGAAAACGGGAACCAGGATGAGCGGCTCAGCACCACGCGCGCGCGCCATCGCCGCTTCCGCCTTCAACACGCGGCGGTCGCTTGCCACCGCCTCTGCAATTGCGGCGGTGCTGTGATAGGGGAACAGCACCCGGCCGAGATGGCCAAGCGCCCAGGTCGGCGACGCGCGATGCCAGCGCCCGCCGCTGTCGATCCAGGGGCGGTTCCGATCGAGATCGCGCACCATCAGGCTCGGCGCAAAAAGAATGACGATCGCCACCGGCTGGCGGAATTTCGGCAATTCGCGTTGCAGATGCAGAAATCCCTGACTGAGGGAATAGGCATTGACCGCCAGATTGGCGCTCTGGATGCCGCTGAGCGCCTGCACATGCGCTGCGACCGTATCGTGCCAGTTCAGGCCTTTGCCGAACATGATGGATTCCCCGACGAACAGGACTGAGGGAGCCGCCAGATCAAGCGCAACGCCATCGGCCGCAACGCGATATCCATGGCTGTCGACGAAATAGGATGGTCGCCATGCATATTCATTATCGGCCACACCGCGCGAAGGAATGTAGGTCCAGCCGATCAGCGGGTCGGCCATGCGCAGCGGTTTATCGGTGGGATTCCATGCCTGGCCCCGCCGACCTGAAGCGAGCTGCATGAACAGTTCGCTCGCCGGCAGAGCGAGCAGCACAGCCATGCCGATGACGAGCCCTCGCCAGACGGCCGCGCCGCGCCGCGCCCTGATCCGGTGAACCGCCAGCAACAATGCGATGGCGATAGTGATTAGAATGAATCGTTCGATCTGCACGATCGTTACCAGCCAGTTGCTCGGCACGAGAATGTCGGGAAGCAGATGATGGTCGGTCCATCGGCGGTTCATGCCGATGGCCAGCGCGAACAAAAACAGTGCCATCCCGCCGATGAAGAGCTGCGCCGCCCAGCAGAGGGCGTCGGCGGGGCGGATCGATCGAAGGCGCCGGTCCGCTCTCGGATTGGCGGTGGTGAGAGGCATGACGCGGCACCGGACCAAGCAGGAACAGGCCTTTGTGCCGCCAGACGCCCCTTTGGTTCAAAAAGCGAAGGCCAAAGCGATCACCAGCGCTCCGTCCTGCCCGTCCCGCCCGCCATAACGAGCTCGATCCACCACATAGCCGGTCCAGGCGGCATCGAGATCGACCGGCCCCAGGCGGCGGCGTAGTCCGATCCGCCAGTCGGTCGCGTCTCCGTCGCGCCCGTCGGGACGGCTCCGCAGGCGTGTCAGCCGACCGGCATGGGCGAACAGTGACCAGTCGGGGGCAAGATCGAAATGGCCGTTCAATTCGGCATAAAGCGTTGGCTCGTCCTTCTGGAAATAGCCGGGTGACATGAAGAGCCGTGCCGAAAGATGTCGGCCGGTGATGCCGACATAGGCCTCCGTATAGCTGCCGCCGCCAGCGATGGCCGAATATTCGGTATAGCCATTGTGAACAATGCCCACGTCGATCGCCGTTGCCGATGATAGGCGCTGGGCGAACCCGGCATATTGCCTGAACGACAGAGCCTGGAGGCCATCCTCACGCGTCGCGACGAACACCGCCGACCCGCCGATATAAAAGCCGCGGGCGCCATCATGGACCAGTTCCAACTCCGCGGCGGGCCGGTGACCGCTGATCTGCTGCCCGCGCAGTCGCGCCTGGCTGGAGAGCGTCAGGCTTCCGCCCAACTGTGCGGCCGCGGGAGCCGTGGCAAGGACCGCTCCTAGAAGGGCGATGCTGAAGCTAGTCGCGGCTCGCCGATGCCATGGGCGCACGGCAGACAGCTTCGCATCCCGCCGCCTTGCCCTGCACCGTGGCAAGCGCATCGATGACCCCTCCTGCCGATTTGACGAACATGGATCGCCCCTGCCTATGCCCCCGCGCCTGCTTGATCAAGGCGACGAGGCCGCTCACATGCGCCGCCGCATAGGATGTTCCATCGACCAGCCCCCATCCCCCGCCAGGCCAGGTCGTCGGAATGTCCGCGGCGGGCGCCACATAGATGTCCCCGCGCCTCCCCGGTACCACGGTCCCGGACACGGCGATGATGCCAGGCCAGGATGCCGGGAAACCGCCATCCGGGCGACGGGTGTCATAGGCCGCGACGACGGAAGCGCCGCGTGCCATTGCCGCGTTCAGCAGCATCGCAAGCAACCGGTCCGATGGCCCCCCGAGACTGAGGTTGATGATCGGCGCCTTGTGATCGATGGCATAGTGCAAGGCCTTGGCAAGGCTCAGGCTGTCGCAAACGGCCACCCCACCGGACGAGCCGGTCTGCCAGCAGGCGCGCAGCCCGAGCAGTCGCGCGCCCGGCGCGATCCCCGCTATGCCAATCCGATCGTCGGCCCGCGCCGCAATAATGCCAGCGACCGCCGTTCCGTGGGCTTCGGCAGCCAAAGCGCGATCGCCGACGAGATTGACATTGGCGGCGATCTGCCCCGCCAGATCGGGGTGGTGCGCGTCGATGCCGCTGTCGATTACGGCGACCCGGATGCCGCGCCCCGTCGCCAGCCGGTGCAAGGCGTCGAGATGCCAGATCATCCTGGCGGGCTGGGCCGGGTAGAGCGGATCGTCATGTCCCGACCCTTGCTGCCTCTGGTCCCCCAGCGTCCTGTAGTCATGCATAGGCTGCGACCAGGCGACGTGACCGTCTTTCGAGACCTCCTCCGCCATCACATCCGCCGATACGCCCCTCGGCGCCAGCATCACGAAACAGTCGAGGTCGATCACCGGCATCATCCAATCCGTGATCAGCGTCAGATGATGGTCGCGCGCGATGCGCTGGGCCTGCCGCCTCAACTGGTTGCGGCCGATGCTGTTGCCATAGCCGCTGTCATAGGAACCGCCGGATCGGAAATGCGGCGGCGGAATGCGCAGCATCACCAGGATCTGATCTCCCTGGGCGGCATGGCCGACAACGGGTGTTGCGAGCATCACGAGCGTCGCGATCGGGGAGAGGAGCCGAAAGAGGCGGCGGATCATCGTCCCTGTCCCGGCCCAATCGGCTGGACCAGCATGACGCTGCGCCGCGTGCGCAAGTCCGCCAGCGCAGCGTCCCGCTGCGCTGGCGCGACGTCCAGCACATAGGCCCCAGCGGCGGTAGGACCATCGACCAGCCTCGCGCCCGCGCGGTGGAGAGTGAAGCGCATTTCCTGTTCCAGCGTGTCAGGCCGGAACATGATGATGAGATTGCCGCTGCCCCGCGAAGACGGGGCGCCAAGGGTCCGATAGTCGGCTTGAGGAGCGGCGGGCCAGAACAGCAAAACCGCCGCACACAGCAGTACGGCCTGCGCCGCGGCAAAGGCGGCCAGCGCCGGCCATGTCAGGGTGCGCCAAGCGTTGGGCAGGCTCCGTTTGGCCGTCTGATCGGGCGCGAGGCGGCGTTGCAGCTTTTCCCAGCCCAGGTCGGCCCGGATCGGCAGCTGCGCGATTTCCGCTTTCAGTCGCCTTTCTCGCTCGAGGGCAGCCCGGCATTGGGCGCAAGATCCAAGATGCGCGTCCACCGTGGCCCTGTCCTGGTCGTTCAGCTTGCCGATCGCATACCAGGGTATCAGCATTTCAATGGCCTGATGCGGATCGCTGAGAAAGGAAATGATGTCGGCCATGGGCTTTCAGATCCAGTCGCTGAAATCGCCGGCCAGTTCGCGTCGCAGATGCCGCCGGGCATGGAACATCCGCGTCTTCACCGTGTCCACCGGGCAATCCATGATCTCGGCGATCTCGCGATAGCCGATCTCGTGAAAATAGCTGAGGTCGACCACCGCCCGCTGTTCTGCCGAAAGGCTGGTCAGCGCATCCAGCAATGCCGCTCGCATCCTCCGGTCCCCGGCACTTTGCTCGGGCGAACGGTCGGGACTCATCCGGTTTTCCGCGCAGATATCCTCGACCGGCTCGTCCTGCTTGCGGAGCGCCTTCATCGCCTTGCGCCAGGCAATGGTGAACAGCCAGGTCGACAGCTTGGCTCTGCCGGAAAAACTGTCGGGACGGTTCCACAGCACCAGCAATGTGTCGTCCAGCACCTCCTCCACCAGATGCGGCCGTCGCAGGATGTTCATCAGAAATCGTCCCAGCCGCGGCTGATAGTCGCGATAGAGCGCCTCGAAGGCCTTGAGGTCCCGCCGCTTGATCCGGGCGAGCAGGCGCAAGTCTTCCTCGGCGCGCACGTACGCCTTGATTTCTCCCCGAGCCGCAGTCTCGACGGTCTCCAAAGGCGACTCCTTCGCACCGCTCCATGAGTGTGCGCCAGCCGGCTCCAAGGTTCAAAATTTTTTGCGAAGGCGGTGAACCAGCCACGCTGGCTAGCGACACTCATGCCCGTTCGAAGCGACAGAGGAGGCAGGCATGTCTCGTTGGCAATCCTTTACGGTGCTGGCCGCGCTCATCCTGACGTCATCGGCCGGGGCGCAATCCGCTGCGGACAGCTGGAACGGTGCTCGCCTGCTCACCATCCAGTTGTCGAGCTTCAAGTTCGAACCCTCCGATATCATCCTGGAGCATGGGCAACCCTACACGCTGCATTTCGTGAACAGCTCGTCGGGTGGGCATGATTTTGCCGGAAAAGATTTCTTCGCCCAGGCCCGTATCAAGCCCGAGGATGCCGCAAAAGTCAGCGGCGGGCGTGTGGAACTGGGCGGAGGGGAGAGCGTCGACGTGCATCTGATCGCGCCGCAGCCTGGCAAGTACAAGGTGCGCTGCACCCATTTCATGCACAGCATGTTCGGCATGACCGGGCGGATCGTGGTGCAGTGAAAACATGGCGCACTTTCATCGATCGGCTGGTCTGGGCCGACCCGCGCCGCCGAGCGCGCAAGCTGCTGCAATTCGCCGAAGTCGAGGCGCAGGGGGCGCGTGATCTCTTCCGCGCCGCAGAGGTTGCCGGCGACCCGCAGCTTCGGCGCCGCCTCTTCGCCCATGCACGGGACGAGGTGCGTCATGCCGCGCTGTTCCAGGCACGCGGGCTGGCCCTGCGGCGAACCATGGCTGACCCCGGTCCCGACCGCGTGCTGGGCGACGGGCTCGTCCCCGGCGAACGCGGCTTCGACCGGCTGGCGGTTGAGCAGGAAGGCATGGCCGGGCTGATGGCCTTCATCCATCTGTCGGAACAGGCGGCGTCACGCGCCTTTGCCGGCTATGGCGCGGTGCTGGACCATGATCCGGAAACGCAGGCGGTCATCCGCAAGGTCGCCCGCGATGAGGAGGGGCATATGCGCTATTCGCGCGCGGAACTTAGCCGCCTGACGCCGGACCATGCCCATAGAGCCCTGTGGTCCGCGCGGCTGCGCCGGTTCTGGCGAGCCTATCTCCGCCTGGCGCTGATCCTGGCCGACCTGATCTCGAGGATCATTCTGACGCTGCTCTATTTTCTGCTGCTGGCTCCATTTGCCTGGGTCGCGAAGCGGACGGCGCGAACGGAGGCGCCCGGCTGGCGCGACTGCAGCGCGCGCCCGCGCGACAAGGGGGGAGGGCAATATTGATGAAGATCCTTGGCATTTCCGCCTTCTACCACGATGCCGCCGCTGCCCTGCTGATCGATGGGCTGCCCGTTGCCGCCGTGCAGGAAGAGCGGCTTTCGCGATGCAAGAACGACCCCGCCTTCCCCCTGCTGGCGGCAGAGTGGTGCCTCGACCGGCCCGGGCTGGAACCCGAGCAACTGGACGCGGTGATCTTCTACGAACGCCCCGCGCTCAAGTTCGACCGGGTGTTGATGACCCTGTTGCGCGGTTTTCCGCACAGCTGGCGCATCTTCCCCAAGGCGATGAAGAACATGGTCGGGGAGAAATTATGGGTTCGCGGCATCATCGGCGCGCAGCTCGGAATCCCAACCCGCCGCGTCCATTTCGCGGAGCATCATCTTTCCCACGCCGCAGCAGCCTTCCTGACCGCACCAACGGAAAAGGCCGCGATCCTGACCGCCGACGGGGTAGGCGAATGGGCGACACTTACCGTGGGCCATGCCAGCAAGCGCACGGGCGGACCAGCGGAGATCACCCTGCTGCGGGAAGTGCACTTCCCCCATTCGCTTGGCCTCTTCTATTCGGCATTCACTGCCTGGCTGGGATTCCAGGTCAATGAGGGCGAATATAAGGTCATGGGCCTTGCCGCCTATGGCACGCCGCGCTTCGCCGATGACGTGCGGAGGATAATGCAACGGACACCCGACGGCGCCTTCGCGCTCGACCTCGGCTATTTCGATTATCATCGGGCGGTGGATTCCGCTTATTCCCGCCGCTTCGTGGAACTGTTCGGCCCGCCGCGCGACCGATTCGAACCGATCGATCTGGGCACCATCCAAGGGCGGCATTATGCCGATGTCGCGGCCAGCGCACAGACGGTGCTGGAGGAAGTGATCGTCGATATCGCCGCGTCGCTTCAAAAGGAAACCGGTCTTGCCGACCTCTGCCTTGGTGGCGGCGTTGCCCTGAACGGCGTCGCCAATGCCCGCATCTTGCGCGAGGCCGGGTTCGAACGGCTGTTCGTGCCATCCGCCCCCGGCGATGCGGGCTGCGCGCTGGGCGCGGCGCTCTGGGCCGACCGCATCCTTTTCGGCCAGCCGCATCGCGACTGCCCCGATCATCCCTTCTGGGGACCGGCGGTCGCGCCGGATGATCTTGCGCGCCTTGCTGCCGAGGACGGACTTCCGTTCGAACGGGCGGATGAAGCGGAGCTGATCGGTTGCGTGGCCGATGCCATCGGGCAAGGGTCCATAATCGGATGGATGGAGGGCGCGGCAGAATTCGGCCCCCGCGCGCTGGGCCATCGCAGCATTCTGGCCGATCCGGGCGATGCGACGATGCGCGACCGCATCAACCGCGACATCAAGTTCCGCGAATCCTTCCGCCCCTTCGCGCCGGTGGTGCCTGCCGAGCACGCGGCAACCTATTTCGACCTGTCCTCCGGCAGCGCTCGCCTTGGCCGGTTCATGTCCGGCGTTTTCCCGGTCCGGCCCGAATGGCGGAACAGGCTGAGCGCCGTCACCCATGTCGACGGCACCGCACGCGTCCAGATATTGGAGGCGGACATGGCACCACGCCTCCACGCGCTGCTCGAAGCCTATGGCCATCGGGGCGGGATACCGGTTCTGCTGAATACATCGTTCAACCTCGCCGGCGATCCGATCGTCACGAATGTCGCGGAAGGCTATTCGACATTCCGCCGGGCGGGGATTGATCTGCTCGTCGCGGACGATGTGGTCGTCCACCGCGATCGGGTCCGGCACGAACAATCCGTGGAGGCTATCGCATGATCCGGCGCAAGGGACGCCTGCGGCGTCAGCTCATCATTGTCGGCAGCGCATCCGGCACCATCACAGATCTGGTTCGCGGCATGTGGCACTCGCCGGGCGGGCGGCGATGGATGATCCCGCTGGTGGTCTTTCTCTGTTCGGTGGGCGTCATTCTGACACTGGCCGCCGGTGTGGAGGCCCTGGCGCCCTTCATCTATTCGATTTTCTAGTGATGGATCGCGGTGCGTTGTCCCTGCTCGCCTGCCCCGGCTGCGGCGGATCGCTCGACGGCGCGCTCTGCTGCCAGGACTGCCGGGCCAGCTATGAGGCGACCGACGGAATAGCCAATCTGCGACTGCCAGGCGATGTCCGAACCGAACGGGTGAGGAGCTTCTACGCGGTGGCGCCATTCCCCGGCTATCCGCCACGCGACAGCATCGATTGGTTGCGCGCCCGCGCCGAGCGCAGCCAGTTTGCGCGGCTCCTCGATGCGGCGATCCCCTATGATGCACGGATCGTGGAGGTGGGCTGCGGCACCGGTCAGATGAGCCTGTACCTCGCCCGGGGCGAGCGGATCGTAATCGCCGCCGATCTGTGCCGCGCCTCCCTGACGCTCGGTCGGGAGGCGGCGAAGCGCCTCGGGATCAGCCAGGTCGAGTTTGTCGAAACCGATGTGCATCATCCCGGGCTGCGAGCCGGAGCGTTCGATATCGTCTATTGCTCGGGCGTGCTGCATCATACGCCCGAGCCATGCGTCGCATTCAGTCGCCTCGCACGCCTTGCCCGGCCCGGCGGGTTGGTGATCGTCGGCTTGTACAACAGCTATGCGCGCCTGCCGCACAGGGCGAGGCGACTGATCGCGCGACTCAGCGGCTGGCGCTGGGTTCCCGGAGACCAGGTGCTTGCCGATCGCAGGCAGCAGCCCGAAAGATATCGAGCCTGGCTGCGCGACCAATATCATCATCCGGAAGAACATACGCATACCCTAGCGCAACTACGCCATTGGTTTTCGGCCAACGGCATCGAGTATATCCGGGCTGTGCCGAGCGCACTGCTAGGTCAGGAAGGCGGATCGCAGCAATTGACCGGCATCGAAGAGGACGGCTGGTGGCTGGAAGACATCCTGGCGCAACTGAGCTGGATTGGCAGGATAGCTGCAGAAGGTGGCATGTTCGTTGTGGTTGGTCGTGCGGAGTGCAGTCGGCATTGATATGCGCCTTGCGTTCGCTGTCCGCATATCCGTCAGACTCTCCAAATGGCGGCACCGGGAGCGGTTGGCCCACCACGTGGTGACGCCCCAAGCCCTTGATCGGACCAAGCCGTTTTCGAAAGATGGTGCCGATCCGGACGCGGCGCCTAGTATCTCCACCTCACAAGCCGGTCAGCGCTCGATCAAAATAGTTCCTGTTGCAGAGGCATGACTGGCTGGACCAGCTTCGCGACATTGACCGGGATCGCGCTCATGTGCGGCATGGCGCAGATAGCTTCGAAATTGCGGTCGGCGTCGATCAGGCGGTTGACGGCGCTTCCGCGCAGCGCGGGATCTTCCTCCTCATCCGGCAATCCTCCCCAGCCATGAGACATCGATATGACCCCGGCCCGAAGATCGGGGTCGACACCTGCCACCGCCCGAACACGCCCATGCGCTGACTCGAGTTCGATGAGATCGCCAGCTGCGATATCCATCGCGACAAGGTCCGCCGGGTTGAAAAAGGCTGGGTTATTCGGCGATCGAGCCAATATCGAGTGGATATTGACGCCCGTGCTGTTGAAAAAATCCCGGTGCCGGCGCGTCGTCACCAGATAGTCGTAGGTTTTGCCATCGCGACGCCAGCCTCCTTCTGCCGCCGCTGAATGCAGGAACCGCTCCATTTCTTCCGCCACGTCGGGCGCCATGACGTCGAAGCGGCCAATGTCGCCATCGAGGGCGGGTTGGACAACCACTCCGTCCATGTCCAGCATCAGCCCGTGAGGATGATCTTTCAGGTCGTCCAATGTATATTGGGCGTCGGCGAGATAGATGGAGATGAGCTCTTCCGCGGTGGGCGGCCGTTCGGACGACAGCTTTTGCCGGCCGTTGAAGGTAAGCTGATGCCCGAGACGGGCGGCAAGCGACCAGAACACATACCAGTCGTCGACCACTTCCGATCCGGCGGGCGGCGATATCACCGGGGGCGTGTAGATACCCCACGCACCCGGCCAGAAGGCATATCCCGGCTTCAGGTGAAACTGGATATCGTGGCGTTCGAACTGCATGGTCGGGGGAAGAACATAGTGCGCCAGCCGCGTCGTCGGCGTTTCCCACGGATCGATCGACACCAGCAGCTCGAGCGAGGCCAGCGCCTTGTGCGCGCTTTGCTGATCCGGCAGCGAGGTAAGGGGATTGCCGCCATCGACGATCAGCGCGCGGATCTGTCCCTCTCCGGGCGTCAATATCTCCTCGGCGAGCGTCCCGCTGCACCGTTCGCCGAAGAAATTATTGACGCCGCGGATCCGGCTCGGTCCGTCCTGGTCCCAGGGCCGCGTCGGCGGGATGACGCGCTCATGGATCGGGTAGCGCGGAATGACGGCGTCGACCGCATGAATGGCGTCGCCCGCGCGCAGGAACCGGCCGCAGATAACGTTGAGACAGTCCACCATCTGCTGCGCGAGATTGGAAAAGGGCGCCATATCCGTGCCCGTGCCCGCATAGGCCGCGCCGGTCCTGCCGTCGCGCCCGAACATCTCCGCCACGACGCGCAGCTGTCCAGGAAGCAGGCCGGCGCGCGCTTCGACATGCTCTTCGGTCAGGGGCGCGATCGCCTTGCGCAGCCGCGCCAGCGAGTCAGGATCGACGAACCGCGCGCAGAATTCCTTATCCTCCCAGCCCTCCTCCAGGATGATGCGCAGGATGCCACCGGCGATGGCGGCGTCCTGGCCCGGCAGCGGTTGAAGCGCGAGGTCGGCAAACTGCGCGGTCTCGGTCTTGCGCGGATCGATCACGATGAGCTTCAGCCCGCGGGCCTTGGCTTGCTTGAGCTGCTTTACCGGGTCGAAGGACAGGATTCCCGGGGCGCCAAGTGAAACCAGCGGATTGATGCCGATCAACAGGCATATGTCCATGTCGTCGAACGCCTGGAGGCCGGGAAGCCATGCGCCCATCCGTCCGACCGACACGAACTTCGATGGCTGGTCGATCGTGATCGAGGTGAAATATTGGCGTGAGCCGATGGCGGCCAGAAAGTCGCGTTGCGCCGAGGTGGTGGGGGCATTCATATTCGCCCCGTTACCGCAAAACACCGCAACCGCGTCGGCGCCATCCTGATCGACGATGGAGCCCAGCCTTTCACTGATTTCGCGCAGTGCATCCTCAAGGGCGATGTGCCGGAACGAACCATCGGGCATTCGCTTCATCGGGCGGAGGAGGCGCTTCTCCCCATGATGCGCCTCCTCGGCCTGCAAGCCCTTGAAGCACGCAAAGCCGGCGGTGAGCCGGTTATCCCGGTCGCCCCGTATCGAAACGATCCGGTCATCCTGGTCGATCGTCAGGCGCACGCCGCACCCGCCCGTGCACGTGCGGCAGAAGGAAATCGCTTCGCGCAAGGCCATGTGCCCCTCCAATATGCCATATTTCTATCGCGGCCGGCATCCTGTCCGCGCCGGACTCGGAATACACTTGTCGACCAAGTAGCCGGTGTTGTTCCGGACGGGAAGATCGAGCGGTGGAAGGCGATCTTTATCCTATTACCTCTCGCACGACCGGCAGGAGCGCCTCACAGGCGTCCTCATGTCTCGGAGGTGGATGCGCGCCCATGCCGCGCGCGATGAGGCATTCCGCCTGAGCGTCACAAAGCGTGGGTGCCGGGTGTCGATCCCGGTCCAGCCGGGTCGGGCTAACGAGTCGCAGGATACTGCCGTAAGTCACTGCTAGAGACCGAATCTTGAGGACTCGGCTGGCTGGGGCGGCAGGATTCGAACCTGCGAATGGCGGCACCAAAAGCCGCTGCCTTACCACTTGGCGACGCCCCAGCATCGCGTGGTGAGCGCGCTCTTATAGGGATCGCGGCCGCGATGGGAAGCCTCGAAGATCGGTTTTCCAACGGCAGCTTACCCTCTAAGGTAGGGGCATGACGATCCTGGTCACCGGCGCCGCCGGCTTCATCGGCATGCACTGCACCCTGCGCCTGCTCGCGCGCGGCGAGGCCGTCGTCGGCATCGATAATCTCAACGATTATTATTCGGTCCAACTCAAGCAGGACCGGATCGCCCAAGCCGAGGCAGCGGGTGGCAACTATCGATTCATTCGCGGCGACTTCGCCGACCACGAGGCGCTGGACGCAGCGCTGAACGGCGTGACATTCGACCGAATCATCCACCTAGGCGCCCAGGCCGGGGTCCGCTATTCGATCGAGAACCCACGCGCCTATGCCCAGAGCAATCTGGTCGGTCATCTCAACATGCTCGAACTGGCACGGCAGCGGGGCGCGAGCCATCTCGTCTATGCGTCCTCCTCGTCGGTCTATGGTGGCAATGACAGCCTGCCCTTCCGGGTCGAGGATCGGGTCGATCATCCGCTGTCGCTCTATGCCGCCACTAAGAAGGCGGACGAGCTGATGAGCGAAACCTATGCCCATCTTTATCGCCTGCCGCAGACCGGCCTGCGCTTCTTCACTGTCTATGGGCCGTGGGGCCGGCCCGATATGGCCCTGTGGCTGTTCACCGATGCGATCTTGCGAGATCGGCCGATCTCCGTGTTCAATGGCGGGGAGATGCGGCGCGACTTCACCTATATCGACGACATCGTCAGCGGCGTGATCGCCGCGCTCGATCGTCCCCCGCTCGATGACGGCCGTGAAAAAGCGGGCGGCAGCCGCTCGCCGCATGCGGTCTACAACATCGGTAACCACCGATCCGAGGAATTGACGCAGCTCATCGCGCTGATCGAGGATGCCTGCGGCAAGCCTGCGATCAAGCAGATGAAGCCGATGCAGCCAGGGGACGTGCGCGAGACCTTCGCGGACATCAGCGCGATCGAGCGCGACCTTGGCTTTCACCCCAAAACCAGCATAGCCGACGGCGTACCGCGCTTCGTCAACTGGTTCCGCGACTATCATGGAATATAGCGCGATGGGAGCGGATCCGATGCGTCGATGGCTCATTTCCGGCATGGCGCTGCTGAGCCTGGCCGCCTGCAGACAGCCGGAGCCGAAGCCGGCCGAGCAGGACACGAGTGGTGGTCCCCAGATCGCGACCAGCATCGACGACTATGCGCTGCCGGTGGATCGTTCGGCGGAGATTACCGCGATCGACGCGGCAACCGGAGATGCGGCGGGCATGCCCAAGGATGGCGGTCCAGTCATCGTCATGCCGAAACCAGAAGCGCAACCATCCGTTGAGGCCGCAGCCGCGCCGACCATCGCGGCTCCTGCGCCGGCAACGGCCGCACCGCTGGTGACGCCACCTGCGCCGCCACCGGCCACATCCGTTGCGGGCGACTGAGCCGGCAAGAAAGGCTGAACATCATGGATGAGGATGATCTGAAGGCTCGTGCGATCGCGCTATATGACCGTTTCACCCATGGCACACAGGACCGTCGCAGCTTCATGGCCGATATGACGCGGCTGGCGGGCAGCGCGGCGGCGGCGCAGATACTCGCCGCCTCGATTGCCGCCGACCCTGCCGCAGCCGCAGTGATCGCCGAGGACGACAAGCGTCTGAACGCCAGGATGGTACACTGGAAGGGCGCAAACGGGCACCAGCTATTCGGCTATATGGCTATCCCGAAAAAGCATGCGAAGAAGCCGGCGGCGGTGCTGGTGATCCACGAAAACCGCGGTCTGCAACCCTATACGCGGGACGTCGCGCGGCGGCTTGCAGTTGCGGGGTTTGTCGGCCTGGCGCTGGATTTCCTGTCGCCCCAGGGCGGCACGCCTGCCGATGAGGACAAGGCGCGCCAGATGATCGGTGCCCTGGATCTGGGCGCGGCCACCGCCGACGGGGTCGCGACGATCGACTGGCTGTCGACCCAGAAGCTGCTGAGCGGCAAGGTCGGTGCGGTCGGCTTCTGCTGGGGCGGCGCGATGGCAGACCGGCTCGCCGTGAACGCCGGCGCGGCGCTGAAGGCTGCCTGCGCCTTCTACGGCCCTCCCCCTCCGCCGGCCGATGCGGCCAGGGTAAAGGCGGCCATGCTGCTCCATTATGCCGGTACAGACGACCGGGTGAATGCCGGCGCAGGTCCATGGGTCGATGCACTTAGGGCAGCCGGGGTCGACGTCCGGCGGTTCGACTATCCGGGCACCCAGCACGCCTTTCACAACGACAGTTCGGCCGCGCGCTACGATGCCCAAGCGGCGAACCTCGCCTGGGATAGAACGATCGCGTTTTTCAAGGAGAAGCTGGCATGAGCGACGAGATAGTGTTCTATCATAATCCTCGCTCGCGAGCGCAGATGGCGCACTGGATGCTCGAAGAGGTCGGCGCGCCTTACCGGATCGTCCCGATCGATTTCGAGAAGGGCGAGAACCGCACGCCCGAGTTCCTGGCAATCAACCCAATGGGCAAGCTGCCGACGATCGTCCACCGCGGTGTCGCCGTCACCGAGACGGCGGCGATTATCGGTTATCTTGCCGATGCCTTCCCGACTGCAGGGCTCGCCCCAGCGCTCGACGATCCTGCGAGGGGGACCTGGTTTCGTTGGCTGGTGTTCGGCGCCAGCGCGTTCGAGCCGGCGCTGCTCGACACCATGATGAAGCGGCCGGAGGCGCCACGGGCCAACGTCGGCTATGGCAGCTACGACGAGGTGCTGGGGGCGCTCGAGACGATGCTGGAGCCAGGTCCGTGGATCCTCGGCGAAAGGTTCAGCGCCGCCGACGTTTATTTGGGAGCGGAGTTGGCTTGGGCAGCATCTTTTGGCGCGCCCGGCATCGTCGAGCGCCCCAGGTTGGCCGCCTATATCGAGCGCGCCAAGGCCCGCCCCGCATATCAGCGGACAATCAGCGCCTGAATTTCCAGGCGAGCCGGAAAATGCGCGGCCCGTCCACCAGGTAGCGGCGCCAGAGCCGCCTTGGATTACCCAGCAGCCGGTGCAGCCATTCGAGCGAGAGCCGCTGCATCCAGCGTGGCGCGCGTGCCGCCCGCCCGGTCAGGAAGTCGATCGCGGCGCCGATGCACAATGCGGTGCCGCGTGCGTCGGGCAGCGCCTTGATCGCGGCAGCGATCAGCTCCTGCTGGGGCGAGCCGACTGCGATCAGGATGAAGCGAGCGCCGCTATCGGCGGCAGTCCGGGCCGCTGCTTCGCGGGCAGCCGCATCGCTGCGCAAGTCCATAGGGGGAACATGCTGGACGACCTCTATATCGCGCCTGAGCGCGGCCAGCCTTTCGGCATCGCCAGGATGACCACCGATTACGCAGAGCCGGTCGCCGGGCGCCGCCACATCGATGATCAGCCGCCGGGTCAGGTCGCTTCCAGGCACGACCGGCAGCCTTATCCCCTGCAGCGAGGCGAGCAGCGACAACACCCTGCTATCGCACAGCCGCCACGCCGCATGACGATAGGCGCGCCGCTCTTCGCTATCGCGGCCGAGTTTGGACAACCGCACCACATGGTCGACATTGGGAGTCACAAGATAAGCGAAGGCCTTTTCGGCGGAGCGCTCCCGGAGCAGCTCGACCACCGCCGCTTCGTCGAGTTGTTCGAAGCTCAGGCCCAGATAGTCCATACCCACCCCACCCGGAGACCATAGCGGCGCGCGGACAAAGAAAAAGGCCCGGCGTTTCCGCCGGGCCCGAAAGATTGCGGCTATGCTACGATCAGCGTCGATCGCCCATGAAGCGCAGCAGGAACATGAACATGTTGATGAAATCGAGGTAGAGCGTCAGCGCGCCCATCACCACCGACTTGCCGACGAAATCAGTCCCCGACACATGATAATACATGCTCTTGATCTTCTGCGTGTCGTAGGCGGTAAGGCCGGCGAACAGCAGCACACCGATCGCGCTGATGACCAGGCTCATCATAGACGACTGCAGGAACAAGTTGATCAGCATCGCGACCAGCAGCCCGATGACGCCCATTATAAGGAAGGTGCCGAAGCCCGACAGATCCTTCTTGGTGGTATAGCCATAGAGGCTGAGGCCCGCGAACGCCGCCGCCGAGGCGAAGAAGGTCTGTGCAACCGACGCCTGGGTGTAGCTCACGAAGATCGTCGAGGTCGACAGACCCATCGACACAGCGAACGCCCAGAACAGTGCTTGGGCCGTGAACGTCGACAAGCGATTGATGCCGAAGCTCAGCACCATCACGAACGCGAGCGGCGACAGCACGATCAGCCAATTGAGCATGCCCAGCGACTGCAGATTGGCCGCAGCGATTTCGGGCGACTCATTGAAGCCCATCATCTGAGCGAAGAACAGCGCAACGACGCCCGTCAGCAGAACGCCCGACGCCATGTAATTATAGATCGAGAGCATGTAGGACCGCAGCCCAGCATCGAAAGCCGCCTCGGCCACACCGGCCCTTGTCGCGGCAGGCGCGGCAGTCGCTCGGGGGTCAGACCAGTTTGCCATGATGTAAAAACTCTCCAATGAAAGCGGCGGAATGCCACTCACCGAACAATATCGGCCTAACCCGAAGCTTTTTCAAGCGGATCACGCGTTAAACAGCGGGAACGCCCTTGCGTTACCGTCTCAGCTGGGGCGACAAGAGGCGATGCATCGGCTTTTCGTTGCCCTGCGCCCGCCGCGGCCGATCCGCGATGCGCTGCTCGCCGCAATGGGCGGGATTCAGGGTGCTCGCTGGCAGAGTGACGACCAGCTCCACCTGACGCTGCGCTTTATCGGGAATGTCGACCGCCACGTTGCCGAGGATATAGCCGCGGTGCTCGGCTCGGTTGCCCACCCCGCGATCACCGCCCGACTGGACGGCATCGGCTGCTTCGACCGCCGCGGGCGCATCGATACGATTTGGGCCGGCGTGGCGCCGCGCGACCCGCTGCGCTCGCTCCATGTCGCCGTGACAGGTGCACTGTCTCGCGCTGGCGTCGCACGGGAGGCCCGCGCCTACATGCCCCATATCACTATCGCGCGCTTTGCCCGTGGTTCCGAACCGCCGCTGCCGCTGCCGATGGACAATCTATGGCCTGCGCCGGTGGAAGCGCGGTTCGACCATTTCGTGCTGTACGAAAGCGAACTTGGCGCGGCGGGTGCGACCTATTCGGCTATCGCACGCTACCCGCTAGGCTGAGCCGCCCGCCCCACCGTCCAGCCATGGTCACCAGGCCAAGATCAGTGCGCCTTGACGATGCCGCACGCCAGGCGCCCGCCGGCATTGCCGGTCGGATCGGTCTTGTAGTCGTCCTGCCCGGCGTGGATCACGATCGCTGCTCCGTCGGCGTCCAACAGCGGCTCGCTGCCGCCTTCCAGCGTGGCGCCTTTGATCGTGGTGTCGAGCGTGCCGATGCCATCCGCACCGACCGTCATATTCGGCATGTCACCCATATGGGCGCCTGCGGGGTTGTCATGGCCATGCTGCTTCTTTTCCGGGTTCCAATGGCCGCCTGCGCTGGCGAAGTCCGGACCGGTACAGGTGCCGGTGGTGTGCACATGGACCGCATGCACGCCGGCCGGCAGGCCGACGCCTCTCACCTGTACATGAACGCCGTCCTTCGCCTGCATCAGCATGGCTTGGCCACGAGTCTGGCCCTGCGCATCGACGATGTCCGCCATGGCATGTCCGACAGCAGCGGATGCGGTGGCGGTGGCGAGCAACATGGCGCCGACAGCAACCAGAGACGTGCAAAAGGCGGATTTTGTCCGAGACATTCTCATCTCCTGTCAGGCTATTCGGGGCGGACACGATCATGCCGCATGGAGGGATGCGAATAAAGTCTCGACGCAAAGAAAAAGGGCTGACCCGAAGGCCAGCCCCAATTCTTGCAGTCATCGAGATCGATGACCGTACCGCTTACATGCCAGTGCCGAATGTAATTTCGACGCGGCGGTTCTGCGGCTCGCGGACACCGTCCGCGGTGTCGACCAGCGGGCGGCTTTCACCGAACGCTTCAGTCGCAATCGCGCTGTCCGGAACACCCTTACCGGCAAGGTAAGCCTTCACCGCGTCGGCACGACGCTGCGAGAGACCGACATTGTACTGGTCGCTGCCCGACTTGTCGGCGTGGCCAGCAAGCTGGACCCGCGCCTGGCCGGTCGTGGCATAGGCATTCGCGGCGTTGTCGAGGATCGAAGCAGCTTCCGCCGTGATGTCCGACTTATCCCAGTCGAAGAACACGATGAACGGACCCGGAGCTTCAGCCACCGGCGGCGGCGGAGGCGGAGGGGGCGGCGGAGGCGGAGGCGGAGGGGGCGGCGGCGGCGGCGGCGGAGCAGCCGGTTCGCCGAAGTTGTAGACGAGGCTCAGCAGCAAGCTGTGCGAGCGCCACTTGCCCTTATATTCCGCGTTGGCAACGTCGTGGGTCCTGACCTTGTCGACGTTGAAGAAGCGATACTTCAGGCCGACGTCGACATTGGTCGTCACCGGATAGCGGACACCGGCGATCGCCTGCCAGGCGAACTTGGAGTCGCTGTCGTTCAGGAAGTCGTTGCCCGAGACGTTGTAGCCCGAGAACTTGACGCGAGCGACACCGGCACCGCCGCCGAGATAACCCGAGATACCCTCCTCGCCGCCGAAGTCGAGCAGGCCGTTGACCATGAAGCTGAGCGCGCTGTTCTTGCCCGACGCTTCCGGATAAACTCCGTTAGGTGCGCCGACGCCGCCAGTATTGGCAGGCGTCCGCAGTGGCCCCGTCGTGATGCTGTTGACGCGATTGCGCTTGTAGCCGACTTCGCCTTCCAGACGGAACATGCCGAAGTCGTAGCCGACGATGCCATCGACATCCCAACCGGCCTTGGTATCAACAGTGGTCTGACCAGTACCCGCGCCCGGAAGCGTGGACGGGCCGACGTCGAACTTGATATCCTCCAGGATCATCGCGCCGCCTTCGACACCGACGTACCAGGCGTTATCACGAGCAAAGGCCGGCGCCGCGAGCGCGGTCGAAGCGAGCGCTGCCAGGATGGCTAGCTTGCGCATATAATTCCCCTTTCCAACAAGTTCCAATGCGGAACGTGTGTTTAACTAACCCATTCTCCCGGAGCCGTGCAAGCGGCTCCGTTTCCGGTGCGTACCGATGTGCACTGGAATTCCATTCCGGTAGCGCATCGGATTTCCCAGACAGCCGCTAAACGACCGTTTCGGCAAAGGGTTGCCTGACCCCTGAAAAATATCACGACTGTTCGTATATGTTGCACATATGCAACAGTGTGTAAGGTGATTATTTCGTCAAAGGAACGAGAATTTCGTTGGAGTGGACGGTTCCTGGTTCGAGAGGCGAATTATAATAGGCGTGCTCCGCCGTCCCGGCCGAAGATTTGCGCTGCGCCTTGATCCACCGCTGGAGCTCGGCCGTTTTTGCCGCGAACAGCCGATCGGTCGGCTTGCCCGGCACCGCGATCACCGCCACTTCCCGCGGCGGAATTTCATCGAGCAGGATGTCAGCACCGGGCGGCTCCATCTGCGCGCGATCCTGGCCCTCCGGCAATGGGAACCGGATGCGCCAGGCGCCTCCTCCGATGGGCAGCGTCAATACCGGCATCGTGATCGGAATCTCTTCGCCCTCGCGCCCTTCGCCGAACATGTAGCTGGCCAACAGGCCGAAGCCGTTGCCCAGCGCCCGGTCGCGGGAACCTTGCTGGATCGTTTCGATTATCGGAAGCGCCGGATAGCGGCGGATCTCAAAGGCGCCGTCGGTCAACACGCGTTCGTAACGCGGCGATTTGGCGGCCCGTTGCCTGAGGTAGATATAGGCCGCGCCGGCGGCGGCGGCCGTCGCCACGCCCGCCAGTATCTTGCCCCAACCGATCTTCGCCATGCGCACACACCTCCGCGCCGGCGGATACCCCGCGCCCCGATGAATTGCCAGTTGTTCGGGCTGGTCGGGGATCGAAGCGGGCCAGCTTACATGATTGCCAGCATTCGCAAGCGCGCGCATCATCCTGCCATTGCATAATTTTTCGCAGGATCATCATGTCCAAACCCACCGAAGCAGACCTCAGCGGCACCACGCCGCGTCGTCGCCCCAAGTCGGAGATCCTCGAGATCGGCGGCCGCCGCCTGAGACCATCCACGCTCATGATGGGCCATGGCTATGATCCGGCGCTGTCGGAAGGCGCCCTGAAGCCGCCGATCTTCCTCACCTCCACCTTCGTGTTCGAGAGCGCCGCGGCCGGAAAACGGCACTTCGAGGGCATCACAGGCAAGCGGCCAGGCGGCGCGGAGGGCCTCGTCTACTCGCGCTTCAACGGACCCGACCAGGAGATATTGGAGGATCGGCTGGGCATCTGGGAAGATGCGGAAGATGCGCTCAGCTTCTCCAGCGGCATGTCGGCCATCGCGACGCTGATGCTGGCCCTCGTCCAGCCCGGCGACGTTATCGTCCACTCCTCCCCACTATACGCCGCGACCGAAACGCTGATCGCGCGGATCCTCGGGCGCTTCGGGGTGTCCTGGCTGGATTTCCCGGCTGGCGCCACTGTCGAGGAAATCGGCGTCGTGCTCGAATCCGCCAAGGCCAAGGGCCGCCTGGCGTTCATCTATCTCGAAAGTCCCGCGAACCCCACCAATGCACTGGTGGACGTGGAGGGTGTCAGGGATGCCCGAGCTGCGCTGTTCGACGACGACGAGCGACCGCCGATCGTCATCGACAACACATTTTTGGGGCCGCTCTGGTCGAAACCCCTCAAACACGGCGCGGATTTGGTGGTCTACTCACTCACCAAATATGCGGGCGGACACAGCGACCTCGTCGCCGGCGGCGTGGTCGGCGCCAAGGCGCTGCTCGATCCGGTGCGCGCGATGCGGAACACGATCGGTACGATCACCGATCCGAACACCGCGTGGATGCTGCTGCGCTCGCTGGAAACGCTGGAACTCAGGATGAGTCGCGCCGGCGAAAATGCCGCCAAGGTGTGCGAATGGCTTCGGCACCAACCGCAGGTCGAGCGGGTCGCCTATCTCGGCTTTCTCGATCCCGGTTCACGACAGGCCGACATATTCGATCGCCACTGCGATGGCGCCGGATCGACTTTCTCTCTCTATCTGAAGGGTGGTGAAAGCGAGGCCTTCGCGTTTCTCGACGCTCTCAAAATTGCGAAGCTGGCGGTCAGCCTGGGCGGCACCGAGACGCTGGCGAGCCATCCAGCGGGAATGACCCATTTGTCGGTATCGGACGAGCGCAAGAAGGCGCTCGACATCGGCGACAATCTGGTGCGCATCTCGATCGGCATCGAGGATCCCGACGATCTGATCGCAGATTTCGACCAGGCGCTCAAGGCAATAGGCTGACCGGCTGCTCCACCGGCCGGGTGCTCACGGCCGTTGGAGCAGCGTCGGGACAAAGTTCCGTCGGAACGAAGCTCAACCGCGCGCGCCGCCCGAAGTTGCGGCGAAATAGGACATCATCGCGGTGGCGGCCGCGTCAGTGAGTTCGATGAACACGCGGCGACCATCAACCGGATCGGCCGCCCGCCGCAGCAATCCCGCCTCCGTGAGTTGCTTAATCCAGCGCAATGCGGTGGTCGCCGGGACTGCCGCGGCAATGCAGAGGCTGGACACTGCGACCGACCGGCCTTCGATCTTCGCTGCGCTCAGATCCAGCAGAATGTCCCATGCAGGATCGGCGAAAAGCCCGGCGCCGAAGAGATCGTCACGCAAGCGTCGCGCTCGTATCATCTCGCGGATCGCCCCCGCGCCGGATATCTCATCGTTGTCCACGCCCTGTGGCGGCGCACTACCCGCACTCGCGACCTCCGCCGCCAGCGACGACAGGACGCGTCCGATCTGTGCATCCTCCTCATCGCGAAAGCCTGACACCCGGGGCTCTGCAGCATCGTTGGTCTCGCGCAGCTCCAAAGGCTCTTTGAACAGCCGCCCTTGCATCATCATTGCGAGGGCCTCGGAATCCCGACCGACAAGCACGTCGACATTCTCATGCCCGATTCGTGCGGCGACGATATCCAGCAATGCCGGAGCAACCACCACGACGCTGGAAAACCGGCCAGCCGCGGCACCTTCCTCGACCATTCCAAACAGTTCGTCGAGCAGAGGGCCATGATCCCGGCTGACATCGACGATAACCAGCTCGACCCCGATCTGGCTGTCGAGCCGCTGCCTAGCTTCTCCGATCGGCAATGCCGCAGCAAGCCGCCCGCCAGCCCCCAGGACGCTCGCCGATGCCATGGCGATACCAACGTCGGTATCGCCGAACACCAAAACAGCCGGAGCATTGCTCCATTCCGACATCACGCAACCTCCAGCACGTCCCACAACATGCTCCGCCCCCGCGTGCGATGCCTGTACGAAAATTAGCGCGTCGTCGCGGCATGTCAGCCGGTATTTGGTCCGTTATGGATCAAGTCCCAGATCGGGAACATCGGCTGCGCGCGCTTCGTTCAAGCTCGAACCCGCACTTTCGGAAGGATCGTTGATGTCAGGGAAATATGGTGTACGCAACGGCGAGGGCCATCATGTGATCGCCGAGGATGATCCGCTGGCAATCAGTCTGCTCAAGCAGGAACATCATATATTCCGCACATTGTTCGACGAAGCCGAAGAGGCAGACCAACAACGTCTCGTTGCGATTGCGCGCGAACTCTGCATGCGGTTGATGGTCCACATGACCCTCGAAGAGGAAATCCTCTACCCCGCACTAAAGCTGATCATAGGCGATGATGAAGTCAACGAAGGCATCGTCGAACATCAGTCAGGCAAGCGAATTATCGCCGAGCTCGAGCAGCTCGAAGGCAGCGAGGAGCTTTTCAGCGCCAAGGTCCATGTGCTCGGCGAGGAGACTATCCACCATGTTGACGAAGAGGATGAAGACCTGTTCGAAGACGGAAAGGCCGCGCATGTCGATGGCAGGATCGATCTGAACGCGCTGGGCGAACGGTTACGTGCGCGACAAGCCGAACTTTATGACGAGATCGCAGCGACCGGGGACACCGGCAGGACCTGCGAAGCGCAGCCCGACGAGGTTGCCCGAGCGTAACGGGATCCACACAATTTACAGGGTGACGGCCGCCAGCGATCACGTCTCGATTGCTTCGTACAGAGCGAACTCGTCGAACAGGCGGGTGCCAAGAGCAGCCCCGAACGCCTCGCGAATCGACGTCAGCCGTCGCTCTGGCGCTCGATATCAGCGCCGACCGCGGACAGCTTTTCCTCAAGCCGTTCATAGCCGCGATCGAGGTGGTACACGCGATGCACCTGCGTTTCACCATCGGCGGCGAGGCCGGCGAGGATCAGGCTCATCGACGCCCGCAGATCGGTCGCCATTACTTCCGCGCCGATCAGCCGATCGACGCCCTTAACCACCGCAGTGCGGCCGTGAACCTGGATATCGGCTCCCATCCGCGCGAGCTCCGGCACGTGCATGTAGCGGTTTTCAAAGATCGTTTCCGTGAGCACGCTGGCGCCGCCGGCCAGCGCGAGCATCGCCATGAACTGCGCCTGCATGTCGGTCGGAAATGCCGGGAAAGGTGCCGTCGACAGCGTCAGCGCCTCCATCTTGCCGTCTGCGCGGACATGGATCCCACCGGGGACCTCTTCGATGCCCACCCCGGCGCTGCGCAGGCCGGCGAGGATCGCTTCCATGTCCTCGGCACGCGCTCCGGCAAGCAGCAGATCGCCACCGGTGATCGCAGCCGCACAGGCATAGCTGCCGGCTTCGATGCGGTCTGGCATCACCTCATAATCGGCGCCGTGCAGGCTGGTCTTGCCCTGAATAGTCAGCCGGTCGGTGCCGATGCCCTCGATCTCGGCGCCCATCGCGACGAGACAGCGGGCAAGGTCGACGATCTCCGGTTCGCGTGCGGCATTTTCCATTACCGTCTCGCCCCGCGCGAGCACCGCCGCCATCAGCGCATTCTCGGTTGCGCCGACCGATACCACCGGGAAACTGATCCGGCCCCCCGTCAAACCGCCGGAAGGCGCCGTCGCCTTGACATAGCCCGCGGCCAACTCGATTTCCGCACCGAGCGCTTCGAGCGCCTTCAGGTGCAGATCGATCGGTCGATTGCCGATCGCGCATCCGCCCGGCAGCGACACTTTCGCCTCACCGGCGCGAGCGAGCAGCGGACCCAGCACGAGGATCGACGCGCGCATCTTGCGGACGATGTCATAGGGGGCGACCGTCGATGCGATCGCCTTGGCTGACATTCGCATCCGGCGGCCGATGGTGTCGCCATTGCTGCGGCTGACGGTAGTCGACACGCCGAGTTCGTTGAGGAGATGGCCGAAGCTGTCGACATCCGCCAGACGCGGCAGATTCGTGAGCGTCAGCGGCTCCTCGCTGAGCAGCGCACAGGGCAGCAAGGTAAGGGCGGCGTTCTTTGCGCCCGATATCGGCAGGCGGCCGTGGAGGCGATTGCCGCCCCGTATAGTGATGCGATCCATTGCCTGCGTTTATCGCTTCGCGAGAAACGCGCAATTGTTTGTTAGCCACCAGACGTCGGGTGCCGAGGATCCGCTCGGCTTTCGCGCCTGCCGGTACGACGCCGCGATCGGCGAATGCCGAACGCCCCGCGTCTGGCGGCAATCAGCGGACCTTGAAGCGCTATGCCTTTTCAAGCGTACATTGCAGCGGATGCTGATTCTGGCGGGCGAAGTCGACGACCTGGCTCACCTTGGTCTCGGCGACCTCGTAGCTGAATACCCCACATACCCCGACGCCCTTCTGGTGAACGTGCAGCATGACACGGGTGGCGTCCTCGATGTTCATCCGGAAGAAGCGCTGTAGACACAGCACGACGAACTCCATCGGCGTATAGTCGTCATTCAGCATCAGAACCTTATAAGGTGCCGGCTTCTTGGTGCGCGTGCGCGTGCGCGTGGCGAGACCGAGACCCGTGCCGTTCTCGTCACCATCCTTGCGGATCGCCATGCTGATCGGGGCCGTAGAGGGGGTAAAATGACTCATCGTCGCGACGGGACTCACACATGGGCGGGGCATGCCACTGAATATGGCACCGGTGACGCCTTCGGCAAGGCCCTCGGTGAGTCATATCGCGCAGGGGTTCCCCGAAAAAACAAACCGGCCGCCCCCGCGAGGGGACGGCCGGTTGTTAATCGAACGCTAGATCGCGACGGCGATCAGAGCGACGCGGTCTTGATCTTCTCGGCCGCGAGCGCATAGCGGCTCGAAATCGGCTGGAAGACATCGCCGGCCAGCTTCAGCCAGGCTTCGCTCAGCTTGGAGGCCTCGGCCACCGCGCTGTCGAAAGCCGACTTGGCATAGTCGCTCTGGATCTGGAATAGCTCGGTCGGGGTCTTCACACCGGCGAGGCTCTTCATCGTCGCCGAAGCGGTCTCGAAGCTCTTCTTGCCATATTCAGCCATTTCTTGGCCGAGCGTTTCAGCACCCTTGGCTGCAGTCTTGGCAGAGGCAGCGAACGCCTCCATGTTGCCCTTGGTGAACTCGGAGAACTCTTCGCCGGCCTTGGCGGTCTTCTCGAGCGCAGCCTTCGCACGATCGTTGAAATCAGTAATCATCAATGTAACCTTTTCAGCAGCAGCCTTCGGCTTAGGTGGAACGGTAGTGGCCATCACGGACATTTCCTTCGTTTCCGGCGGTAACGCTGCCGGGGCGGCTTCAACCGGCGGCGCCGAAACACTGGCGACCGGCGACGAACTGGTTTGAGCGGCGGGACCCGTCGCTACAGGAGCAGGAGCAACCACGACCTTGGCGACCGCAGCGGCCGGAACAGGCTTGGGCGCTTCCACCACGGGAAGCGGCTTTGCTTCGATGGGGGCCGAAAGCGGTTCGAGCCGGACAGGGGCAGGAACCGGCTTCGGCGCGGCAGCTTCAGCCGTCACGGCCTTCGCCGGAGCCTTCTCCACTACGGCTGCCGGAGCCGGCTTGCTGGGGGCCGGAGGCGTGGCCGCTGCAGCAGGCTTGGTTTCAACCGCGGGTTTCGCGTCGGAAGTTTTCGACGAAACCGCCTTCGTGACCGCCGGCGCGGTACGAGCAACGTTCGGCGTGCGTGCTGGCTTGCCCTTGGTTGATCTCTTGTCCGTCATCGACTCGCTTCCAGCTTGGATGTTGCGACGCACAATAATCGATTCTGGAAGCAATGCAACAACTATGTTGCAGCGCAACATAGATCAGCAGGGTTCGGCAACATAGATCAACGGGCATGGTGATTTACGGCGAGAATTTGGAGCCGGCCCGCTCAATGCAAACAATGAGCGACCGGTAAAGTTCCGGCTAAATGAAATTATTGCACTGCGCTTGATCAGGCAATTAGCGCGTGCGGACGTAGCGCCCCGGTGCATCCTCGATCGCAGGCAGTGCACCCTGCCCGGGAATCCGCGCGTCCGCGACGGGAACCACGTCCGCGCCGAGCGACTCGATCCAGCGGCGCCAGTCCGGCCACCAGCTGCCCTTGGTTTCGACCGCCATGGCGTCGAATGCCGAAAGATCCGGAGCTGGCGTATCGCTTGTCCAATACTGATATTTATTGGCGTCGGGCGGATTAACCACACCAGCGATATGCCCCGAGCCTGCCAGCACGAAGCGAACCGGACCCGAAAGTTGTTCGGTCAGCTTCCACACGCTTCGGCATGGCGCAATATGATCCTCTCGGCCGGCCTGGACATAGGCCGGCGTTTCGATTCTTCTCAGATCGATCGGCACGCCGTCCACCGAGATCGCATCCGGCTGGACCAGCAGGTTATCGCGATAGAACTTTTCCAGATAGGCGCGATGCCATTTCGCCGGAAGGTTTGTCGTATCACCATTCCAGTGCAGCAGATCGAACGCGGGATAGTCCTCGCCCAGCAGATAATTCTGCACGACATAATTCCAGATCAGGTCGCGCCCGCGCAGCAAATTGAAGGTAAGCGCCATGTAGCGGCCATCGAGCACGCCTGATCCCTGGGTCAGCGTGTCGATCAGCTTGAGCTGCTCGTCATCGACGAAGAGATTGAGATCGCCCGCCTCGGCAAAATCGACCTGGGCAGTGAAGAAGGTCGCGCTCCTCACTTTCGAAGCCTCTCCCCTCGCCGCCAGATAGGCGAGGGTCATCGACAGGGCCGTTCCGGCGACGCAATAACCGATGGTGTGAACCTGCTCGACACCGAGCAGCTTGCGGACCGTATCGATGGCATCGACCTGCCCGCGCACGACATAATCGTCCATCGTCACGTCGGCCATCGTCTCGTCGGCCGATTTCCACGAGACGACGAACACCGACAGGCCCTGATCGACGGCCCAGCGGATGAAGCTGTTCCGAGGATTGAGATCGAGGATGTAGAAACGGTTGATCCAGGGCGGGAAGATAAGGAGCGGCGTCTCGAGCAGCTTATCGGTTGTCGGCGTATAGTGGATGAGCTGATAAAGCGGCGTTTCGTGGATGACCTTGCCGGGCGTCGCGGCAATGTTGACGCCGATCTCGAACGCTTCGGTATTGCTGTGGGTAAGTTGGCCCTTGCCCAGGTCCGCGAGCATATGCTCCAGGCCGCGCAGCAGGTTCTCGCCCCGCGTCTCGACGATGCGCTCCAGCACCAGCGGATTGGTCAGGGGGAAGTTCGAAGGGGACATTGCGTCCGAAAAGGTGCGCATCGCGAATTTCAGCTGCTCACGCTGACGCGGCTCCAATCCTTCTATCGCATCGATGCCTTTAAGCCAGGCGTCGCACATCAGCAGATAGGCATCCGCAATGATGCCGAAGATCGGCGTATCGCGCCACTGCGCCGCCTTGAAGCGGCGATCCTGCGCCGCATTGGCGCCGGGCTGGCCCTCGATCATCTTTCCGAAAAGACCGAGGCTCGACTTCATCAGTTCGCTCTGGTTGTCGGCGAGCTTCTCCGGATCCGCGAACATCGACAAGGACAGCGGCGGCAGCTTCAGCTCGGCCGGCGCGCTCGCCATCGTTTCGGCAACATGCTCCATCATCATCTGCTGCGCCTGCCCTAGCAGACCGGTCCAGTGCTGGACGTCCCCAAGCGAGGGCATTGCAAAGCTCTGATCGTCAGATGAAGCCTGCGGTTTGTCGCCAATCTCAGCCATGTCCAGCTCCCGACCAAGCTTTTTTCACGATGCGCCCTGCAAAGGGGCCGCAGAATCTGTATAGGTGACTATGGCGATCATGGGCGATCGAACCCCGTCCGCCAAGTCCGAAACCCAAAGGAATCGCAATGTCCGAGGAATTTTACCGCATCAAACGCCTGCCGCCCTATGTCATCGCCGAAGTGAACGCGATGCGGGCCGCGGCGCGAGCGCGGGGCGAGGACATCATCGATCTGGGCATGGGCAATCCCGATCTGCCGCCTCCGCCGCATGTGATCGACAAGCTGTGCGAAGTTGCGCGCAAGCCGGACGCGCATGGCTATTCCGCATCGAAGGGTATCGCGGGGCTGCGCAAGGCGCAGGCCGGTTATTATGCGCGACGCTTCGGCGTCGAGCTCGATCCCGACAGCGAGGTGGTCGTCACGCTCGGCTCCAAGGAAGGGCTCGCGAACCTGGCGCAGGCGATCACCGCGCCGGGCGACGTCGTGCTGGCGCCTAATCCCAGCTATCCGATCCACACCTTCGGCTTCATCATCGCAGGCGCCACCATCCGTTCGGTGCCGACCACGCCCGACGAGCGCTATTGGGAATCGCTGGACCGGGCTGTGAAGTTCACGGTGCCGAAGCCGTCCGTGCTGGTGGTCGGCTATCCGTCAAATCCCACCGCCGAGGTCGTTGATCTCGCCTTCTACGAGCGTCTTGTCGCCTGGGCGAAGGAACACAAGATCTGGGTGCTGTCCGATCTCGCCTATTCGGAACTCTATTATGACGGCCATCCGACGCCCTCGATCCTCCAGGTGCCGGGCGGCAAGGATGTGGCCGTCGAGTTCACCTCGATGTCGAAGACGTACAGCATGGCCGGCTGGCGAATGGGATTCGCGGTGGGCAACAAGCGGCTGATCGAGGCGCTGACCCGGGTAAAAT
This sequence comes from Rhizorhabdus argentea, assembly GCF_037861105.1. Lineage (NCBI taxonomy): Bacteria > Pseudomonadati > Pseudomonadota > Alphaproteobacteria > Sphingomonadales > Rhizorhabdaceae > Rhizorhabdus > Rhizorhabdus argentea. The sequence continues at coordinate 197,168 of NZ_JBANFK010000003.1, read as the reverse complement.
CCTATCTCGATTACGGCGCCTTCACACCCATCCAGGCGGCGGCGGTGGCTGCGATCAACGGGCCACAGGACATCGTCGAGAAGAACCGCGAGCTCTACAAGCGCCGCCGCGACGTCCTGGTGGAGAGCTTCAGCCGCGCCGGATGGGATGTTCCACCCTCGCGGGCTTCGATGTTCTGCTGGGCGCCGCTGCCGCCGGCGGTGGCTCATCTCGGCAGCCTGGAGTTTTCGAAGCAACTGCTGACCCATGCCGGCGTCGCGGTCGCGCCGGGGGTCGGCTATGGTGAGGATGGCGAAGGTTTCGTCCGCATCGCGATGGTCGAGAACGAGCAGCGCATCCGCCAGGCGGCGCGCAACGTCAAACGCTACCTGCAGTCGATGGGCGTCAATATAAGCTCGCAGACCGCGGGATGACGACAGCACGGGGAGGCGTCCGACCGCCTCCCCGTCTGGCCCATCCGAAGCTCGAAGGGGAGCATATTCATGATGTCGGCCATGCCGTTCGCACCGGATGGGATAGCGCATAGCATCCAACTGGCGCTGGCGCCCTCGTTCCTGCTGACCGCGATCGGCGCGATCCTCGCGCTGCTGGCTGGGCGGCTTGGCCGCGTGGTCGACCGCTCGCGGTGGATCGAGCAGAATTATGCGCCGAAGGGCGATCCGCGTCACGAATGGCATGTCCAGCAGCTTCGCTGGATCGACCAGCGTATGCGATATGCGAACCGGGCCCTCATCCTCTGCACGGTCAGTGCGGTGCTGATATGTATCGTGATCGCCGGACTGTTCAGCGCCGCCCTGTTCAACCTCGCGCTCGGCCAAGCGATGGCGATCTCCTTCATCCTGGCGATGCTGCTGCTGATGAGCGGCCTCGGCAATTTCCTCTACGAAGTGCGGATATCGGTCCACGCCACGCGCATCCAGGACGATCTGCTCGAACGCAAATGACACGCGAGCGGATCTTCCTGCAGGCGGCGGTCAGCATCGCCTGCCTCGTCCCCATCCTCACCGGTCTGGACGGCGTACTACGGGGGGCAGCGATGTTCCGACTGGTCCCGGTTGCGCCCGATCTAGACAGCCATTTCCGTTATTTGTCGGGCATTTTTCTGATGCTGGGCCTAGCATTCGCCTCGACCGTTCCCGCAATCGAGCGAAAAGGCGCACGCTTCCGCCTCCTCGGTGCAATGGTCGTAACGGGCGGCTTCGCACGCGGGCTGAGTTGGGCGACGGTCGGAATGCCCGGGCTCGGTCATCGCCTTGGGCTGGGCATGGAACTGATCGTGGTGCCGCTGCTGATGCTGTGGCAGGCGCGGGTGGCGCATCTGTCTCGAAGTGCGGCCGGTTAACGCCTACGGACCCAATATCGTTTCGCAGCGTTATCATCTCCTCGATCCAGGAGAGAGACATGGTATCGCTCAAACTGCCACTAGCCGCCGTCATCCTGACAATTAGCGCCGTCGCGCCCGCCGTTGCCCAGGAGCAGATGCATCGCCGCACCGTCGTGACCCACAATGTCGTGACGCGGCATAGCGAGGAGCCTGGCTATCATCACGGCCACAGGGTCTGCTCCAAGCATTGGCGGCATCATCATCGCGTCCGCACCTGTCACTGGATACGCTGAGACGACTGAAGCACTGGCCGGAAATGAAAAGAGTTGCCGAGGCCTGAACCTCGGCAACCCTGAACATGGTCAGCGGCCGGAGTGCCGGCCCGGAGAACCCGTGGCGCGTTAGTCGCGCGTTCCCCGAACGGACAGAACCGACCTCCATGCTGAACCATGAGACATCGGATCACCTCCTTTCGCAATGTTAACGAGACCTGCAGCATCAGCCATCGGCACGATGCGAACAAGGCTTGTTTTACATTTTATTTTCGGCAATCTTCGATCGCTCGCGCCGGCTCCGCCCAGGCCGGAATGGCCAGGCTCGGCAAGCCTGGCGACGCCACCGCGATCCGCCCCCGGCTGAACGCCATCTGGTCCAGGAATGCGTCCATTGCGGCCAGGACGATGCCGGTCATCGGCAAACCGGCCTCTTCCAGATGCCCTGCCGGGAAGCGCCCGGTACCGCCCGAGGTAGTGATCGCGAGTTCGGTCGACACACCCGCTCTCATGATGGTGACGCGCCGTACGGCCGCATCGCACCGGACGATGAACTGGGGTGCCCCTGGCCCGCCGTAGACGGCGGAGGAGATCGGTGCGCCGGGAACATAGCGCCAGCTACCTGCCGTCAACGGCCAGTCCCGCCAATCGCCGCTATGGGGCGGCGGAACGGGTGCCGGCACAGGCGGAGGAACCGGCGCGGGCGGCGGCGGGGCCTGCACGCACGCGCTCAAGGCCAGCGGCAGCAGCAACAGGATCAGCTGCCTGAGGTCGATCGATCGGGATTCCATCAGCGATCCATGGCGGATCGCTTTGGCAATGGGAACCCCCGGCATTCCTCAGGCGCGACCGCGGCAGGCCCTGACGAGACGAACGACAGCGGCATCGACCGGCACGAGTGTCTTGTGCGTCGGCATCAGCTGGACTTCCATAGGCGTGCGACCATCGAGAGCGTTCAGGAACGGGTGCGCGGCCGGCAGCTTCATGCTGATCGTTCCGCCGCTGTCCCTGGCGTAGGTCGCGTCCATTAACAGCCTGACGTTCCCGACACGGAGTGCCTGCTGGTCGAAGTCGCCGGGCGAGCCCGTGCCGACCGCAATGAACTCGATCATCCGCGTCCGCGCATCGCAGGCGAACGCGAAATTCCATTGCCCGCCGTCGCGGCTGTAGATCGCACCGGGGCCGTCACCCAGTCGGGCGACATAATACCAGCGGTTGGGCTTTCGGGCGTCGATCGATGGCTGGACTGCGACGGTGGCGTGGGTCGAACCCTCGACGATCATAGCGGGCGCAGCAACCGGATCAGGAGCTCTTGGCTGTACCCTGCCCTGATCTGGCACAGCCGTATGAAGCGGCTCGCGCTCGAGCGACCGGCCAAGGGTGCAAGTGCCCAGCACCAGCGCGAGGATCAGCAGCGCGGCGGTGGTCGGCATCCGGCCGAACCGCCGGCGCCGCCGGATCAGGGTCGGCGGAGGATAGCCTGCGGGCGCTTCCATATCACTCGGCGTTGAACGCCGCCGCGTCGATGGCAACGGGCTTCACATTGGCGCTCTCCGATACGGAGAGCTGATAGGAGACGCTGGTCCGCTTCACCTCGGTATGTTCATCGTCGTCGATGGTCTGGGTGCGCAGATCATCGGTTTCGGGGAGCTGATTGGCCTTGATGATGCGGGTGAACGACTTGCAGTCCGGGGCGAGCTGGGGACCAAAGGCATATTGGATTCGATAGGTGCCGTCGGGCACGCCCTCGATCGTCATCGTCTCCATCTTGCGGAGGAAGAAGCTGGCCGCGAGCTTGCCGGTATCGGCGTGGCGAATCTTGACCAGCGCGTCGCCGCCGCCGCCATTGTCGATCTGGATGCTGTGGCCTTCTGCGGCAAGCTCCATGTCCCCCGCCAGCTTCTCGCCAGACGGCGGCGGGTCGATACATACCGGAACGCCCGGCTCGGGCGCCGCCGGCAGGCCCGCCGCGGCATCGGCCGCCGCGATCGCCGCGGCGCGCGACGGAGGATCGGCGGCGTGAGCGCCCGACGATGACAAGACGCTCGACGACATGATGACGGCCGCGCCGAGGCCGCTGCCCAGCCTGCCCAAATATCCAGCCATGTTTCCCAACCCCGTCCAGACGCCTGCAGGCGCCCCCGTTCGGTACTTTGCGCGATAAGCAGGCGCCGGGAAAGGGGTGAAAGGTAAAATCTGCCACGGTCCGGGCCCGTTTGGGCTTGTACTTGGCGCTTCCGCACGCGAGCATCGGGCAATGGAAGCCGATCCTCGCATCGATGCCTATATCGCGCGTGCCGCGCCCTTCGCCCAGCCGATCCTCAGCCATGTGCGGGCGATCGTCGCCCAAGCCTGTCCCGACGGCGAGGAAACCCTGAAATGGGGTTCGCCCAGCATCGTCTATCAAGGCAAGATCCTGTGCACGATGGCGGCCTTCAAGACCCATGCGACCTTCGGCTTCTGGCAAGGCAGGCTGGTGACAGGCCAGGCCACTGGTGAGCGGGAGGCTACCGCGATGGGCCAGTTCGGCCGCCTCACCAGCCTTACCGATCTGCCCGACGACGCATCGCTGGCTGCGATGGTGGCGAAGGCAATGGCGCTGATCGACAGCGGCGTCCCGATGCCGCGGCCGGTGAAGCACGCCAAGCCGCCGGCGGAGGTGCCCGAAGACCTTGCGGTGGCGCTTGCCGCGGCGCCGAAAGCTGCGGCCACCTTCGAGAGCTTCCCACCCGGGCAGCGCCGCGAATATATCGAGTGGATCATCGGCGCAAAACGGGCGGAAACCCGCCAGAAGCGCGTCGAAACGACGATCGCCCAGCTCATGGAGGGCAAGCGGCTCAACTGGAAATATGACCGCTGCTGAGATCGCGCACCTGTGCATCGATCGGCGGTGTGGCGGCGCTGGCCCTGGCGCTGACGGGCTGCATTCCAACGGTGCAGGCCCCGCGCGGCGGGAGACGCCCGCCAGTCGAGACTCCCGAGCGCTTCCGGCAGTGCGTCACGATGATGCGGGTAGAGGGCTCGCAGGTGCAGCCCCTGCCCGACCGCACATTCGCAAATGGCTGCTCGGCCACCTCGTCGGTGAAGCTGGTCGCGATTGGCATCCCGGTGACCGATCTCGGCGCCGTCAAATGCACGCTCGCCGCGCCTTTCGCGCGCTGGGTTCGGCAGGACGTGCCGCAGCTCGCCACGCGCTGGCTGGGCGGCTATGTCACCAGGATCGAGAGCTTCGGCTCGTTCGCCTGCCGTCCGATCAACAATCAGGCAGGCAACGGCCTGTCCGAACATGGCCGCGCCAATGCCATCGATATCGCCGCCTTCCAGCTGAGCGGCGGCCGGCGGATCACCGTCCGGGACGGCTGGAACAGCGCCGATCCGCAAGTTCGTGGCTTTCTCCGCGCGCTGCACAAAGCGGCGTGCGCGCGCTTCTCGGTCGTGTTGGGGCCGGAGGCAAATGCATTGCACCACGACCACTTTCATTTCGACATGGGCAGCGGACCCTATTGCCGATAGAAAGGTTGGCGTCTTTCGCGCGCTGTAACCGGATCTACTTAACCCCCATATACCAGTGAGATGATGGCAGACAGAAAAGTACCCCAGCGGGTGTTCGCCCGTGCCAAGGAAGACGCCGCCGTTGCCGAGACCGCGACGGAAACGCCGCAGACCACCAACAACAGCTACAAGCTCGCGTTCCAGGACACCGATTTCCTGCTGCGCGACGATCTGCGGCCGGTCCGGTTCCAGCTCGAACTGCTAAAGCCCGAGCTCCTGCTCGACGAGGCCAATATCGGATCGACGCTGGTGATGTACGGATCCGCCCGCATCCCCGCACCGGACAAGGCGGACGCGCTGGTGAAGGCCGCGGCGACCGAAGGCCAGCGGCATATGGCGGAGCGGCTTCGTGCTAAGAGCAGATATTATGACGAGGCCCGCAAGCTCGCGCAGATCGCCAGCCGGTGCCCGGACGACGCGGATGGCAAGCGCCAGTTCGTGGTCTGCTCGGGCGGGGGGCCCTCGATCATGGAAGCCGCCAATCGCGGCGCCGACGATGTCGGGGCGGAGTCGATCGGGCTGAATATCGTGTTGCCGTTCGAGCAGACACCGAACGCCTATGTCAGCCCGAAGCTGAGCTTCCAGTTCCATTATTTCGCGCTACGCAAGATGCATTTCCTGCTGCGCGCCCGCGCCGTCGCGGCATTCCCCGGCGGCTTCGGCACCTTCGACGAACTGTTCGAGCTGCTGACCCTGGTACAGACCGGCAAGATGGCGCAGCTGCCGATATTCCTGTTCGGCGAGGAGTTCTGGCGCAAGGTCGTCAACTTCGAGGGGCTGGTCGAGGAAGGAGTGATCAGCGAAAGCGACCTCAGCCTCTTCCGCTTCGTGGAAACGGCCGAGCAGGCATGGGACAAGCTGAGTCATTATTACGCAACCCGCGAGCGGGTCCATCTCCATCGGGATCCTCCGCCCAAGGTTGCCTAGGGCGTGCTTCGCGCTTTCTCCGACAGGCTGCGGAAGGTGACGGACCAGCGGGTCGCTGCCATTCCGGCGATGCCGTGCTCCCATTGGTGGCGCGCCTCGCCGCTGAGATGATAAACCGATCGCGGTGCCAGATCGATCGATGCGCGATCGAAGCCACGTTCCCGGCGGCGGCGGAAGCGAAGCTTCGCGGGCCGACCCAGCGAAACCCCCAGCACGTGCTCGAACACCGGCCGGTCGCGATGCCAACCGATGCCTGCCCCCGGATCGTAGCGGATCAGCAGGACATGGGCGAGCTGGTCGGCGGCAAGCCCGGCAAAGGCGGCGGCGCGTTCGCGTAGCGGCAGCAACCATGCCGGGATCGGCTCGGTCGGCGCGAAGCTCGCATCGTCGAAATCATAGCGCCAGCCGAAGGAAGCCGTCAGTCGCTTGCCGAGCCAGCCGTGGAAGCGAAACGGTGACAGCTCGACTTGATCAATCGCCGCGATCAACACTGCCTCCTCGGCCGGGGTGACGATCTCCTCGCGATAGCCGAGCCCCGGCAGCAGCTGCACACCAAACAGATCGCCGGTCATGGCTCAGGCGCGGGCTGCGCCCGTGATCGGCTTGCCTGCGATCGGCGCATCCTCCCCGCGCGAATAGGTGCCGACCAGCATGCCGGCGGCGAGCACCCGTCCGTTGAACGCGCGGACGAGGCCCGATCTGCCCGGATTAGCACCGATATCCAGCGTGTCGCTCAGCGCGAACAGCTGGAATACATAATCGTGCGAGCCGTGGCCGGTCGGCGGGTCCGGCGCCAACCACCCCTCCGCAAAATAGCTGTTGCGGCCGACATCGCGTCCGTCCGGCGTTCCGCCACCGTCGCGGACGATCGCGCCCTCGGCGAGGCGCCGTTCGTCTGCCGGCAGGTTCCACACCAGCGCATGGACCAACGGGTGCAACGCAGGGGCATCGGGGTCCTCGACGATCAGCGCCAAGCTCGACGTTCCGGCGGGCACGTTGTTCCACAGCAACGGTGGCGACACGCCCTCGCCATCGGCGGTGAAGCGCATCGGCAGGCGCGCGCCATTGGCAAAGGCCGGACTGGTGAGATCTATAACGCTTTCGCCCAGGACGAGTTCGGGCTGCGCGATCACGAGCTTCGAATGTCCGGCGCGGAAGTTCCGCAGCATACCGCCAATCCAGCCGGGAAGATGTTCGAGCATCGCCTTGCCTCCTTTGCGAGATGACAATGCTTTAGCAGGGATAAATGTCCGCTCAAGGAACGCTGCGCATCGCCGCTCATTTGCATGACGATGAAGATCGCAACCTATAACGTGAACGGGGTGAATGGCCGCCTGCCGGTGCTGCTGCGCTGGCTCGACGAAGCAAAGCCGGATATCGTCTGCCTGCAGGAACTGAAGGCGCCACAGGAGAAATTTCCCGCCGCAGCGGTCGAGGCGGCTGGCTATCGGGCGATCTGGCATGGCCAGAAAAGCTGGAACGGCGTGGCGATCCTGAGCCGTTGCGGCGAACCGGTGGAGACGCGGCGCGGTCTGCCCGGCGACCCCGGCGATCTCCACAGCCGCTATATCGAGGCGGCGGTGAACGGCTTGCTCATCGCCGGCCTCTACCTGCCGAACGGCAATCCGCGGCCGGGACCCAAATTCGACTATAAGCTCGCCTGGTTCGAACGCCTGATCGAGCATGCGGCCACCCTGATCGAGAATGGCGTCCCGGCCGTTCTCGCCGGCGATTTCAACGTGATGCCGACCGAACGCGACGTCTATAAACCGGAGCGCTGGCTCGACGATGCGCTGTTCGCGCCCGAAGTGCGGGCCGCCTATTTCCAGTTGCTCGGCCAGGGCTGGACCGACGCGTTGCGGACGCTGCATCCAGACGAGACGATCTACACCTTCTGGGACTATTTCCGGAACGCCTTCGCCCGCAATGCCGGCCTGCGCATCGATCATATCCTGCTCAGCCCTGTTTTGGCCGGCCGGCTGGCGGCGGCGGAGGTGGACAGCCATGTCCGCGGCTGGGAGAAGACCAGCGACCATGCCCCGGTGTGGATCGAGCTTGCGCCGGAGAAGAAGCACCGCCAACGGTGACGCCATGGACCTCGACGCGCTGCTGCACCATTATTTCGGAACCGACGATCTCGACATGCTCGACGATCAGGCGATCGAGTCGGGGCGCGAGCGCGTCGCCATCGCCTTCGGCACCGAGCGCGACACCGGCCGGCGCTTCGCGCTGTGGATCGTGCTGCACGCGCTCGGCGCCGCGCCCGATCCGTCGATCGCCTTCAAGAACGAAACCGATCGCAAGGCCGCCGAGGACTATGCCTGGGCAGCGACGCGCATAGGGCGGCGTTGACGGAAACCATTCCGCTCGCCCTCGCCCGCCGGATCGCGCTTGCCGCGCAGGGCTTTGGCGCAGCACGGCCCGCCATCGTGGGTCAGGCGCAGCTTCGGCGTGAGGTCGATCGGTTGGCGCTCCACCAGATCGACAGCGTCAGCGTTCTCGTGCGCGCACATTATCTGCCCGCCTTTTCGCGGCTCGGCGTCTATGACCGCGAACTGTTCGACCGCGCCGCATGGGGGCCGAAGCGTTCGCGCCGGATGTTCGAATATTGGGCGCACGAAGCTTCTCTGCTGCCGCTGGACCTCCATCCGCTGCTGCGCTGGCGCATGGCGGAGGCCGATCGCGGCGAGCGTGGCTGGTCTTCGCTGCGCGTCTTCGCCACCGAGCGGCGAGCCGAGGTCGACGCCGTGCTCGACCGCATTCGCGCCGAGGGGCCACTCGCAGCATCCGACTTCGAGGAGGGCAAAAGCCGTAGCGGCTGGTGGGAATGGGGCGACAGCAAGCGTAAACTCGAATGGCTGTTCTGGGCCGGCCACATCACCACTGCCACGCGGCGCAATAGTTTCGAACGGGTCTATGATCTCCCCGAACGGGTTATCCCCGCGGACATCCTGACATTGCCGACACCGGACAAGGCAGCGGCGCACCGTGCCCTGGTCGAACGCGCCGGCCGCGCGCTCGGTATCGCGACAGAGGCCGATCTCCGCGACTATTTCAGAACGGGTGTCGCGGATACAAAGGCAGCGATAAACGAGCTTTCGGAGGAAGGGCTCCTGGTCCCGGTCTGCGTCGTCGGATGGCGGCAGCCGGCATGGCTGCATCGCGTCGCGCGCCGGCCTCGCAGGATGGCGGCAAGGGCGTTGCTGGCACCGTTCGATCCGCTGATCTGGGAACGCGCGCGGACGGAGCGGCTGTTCGGCTTCCGCTACCGCATAGAGATCTACACACCCGCCGACCGCCGCCAGCACGGCTATTATGTCCTGCCTTTCCTGCTGGGCGATCGGCTGGTCGCGCGGGTCGACCTTAAGGCCGATCGCCAGGCTTCGCGCTTGCTCGTGCAATCGCTCCATCTCGAGTCCGGTGCTCCGGCAGAAACCGATGCCGAGCTGTGCGAGGAGCTGTCGGCGATGGCGCGGTGGCTCGACCTCGATAGCTTCGAGCGCCGCTGACCCGTCGGTCAACGCTTTACCGCGAGATGGTCGAGCGCAACGCCCCTTCAAACATCGCTTCGCTCGCCCTAAAGCGCTGTGATGGATTATCAGGTACATGTAATCGGCGGGGGGCTCGCCGGATCGGAAGCCGCGTGGCAGCTGGCGGAGGCGGGCATCCGGGTCCGCCTGTCGGAGATGCGCGGCATCGAAGCGACCCCTGCCCACCAGACCGACAGCCTGGCGGAGCTGGTCTGCTCGAACAGCTTCCGGTCGGACGATCCGAACAACGCGGTAGGCCTGCTCCACGCGGAGATGCGCGCGCTTGGATCGGTGATCCTGAGAACCGCCGACGCGCACCGCGTTCCCGCCGGCTCTGCGCTGGCGGTCGATCGCGAGGGCTATGCCGAGGGCGTCACCCACGCGATCAGTAGCCACCCTAATATCCAGCTGGTGCGCGAGAGGATCGACCAACTCCCCGCCGAACGTCCTACCATCGTCGCGACCGGTCCGCTCACCGCCCAGATGCTGGCAGGTTCGATCGGCGATGCGACCGGAGCCGATGCGCTGGCCTTCTTCGATGCCATCGCGCCGATCGTCCACCGGGACTCGATCGACATGGACATCGCCTGGATGGCCTCACGCTGGGACAAGGGCGAGACGAAGGACTATATCAACTGCCCGATGGACAAGGAGCAATATCTCGCCTTCCATCAGGCGCTGCTCGACGGCGAAAAGACCGAGTTCAAGGACTGGGAGAAGAACACGCCTTACTTCGACGGCTGCATGCCGATCGAGGTGATGGCCGAACGCGGCGTCGACACAATGCGCTATGGGCCGATGAAGCCGGTCGGGCTCGACAATCCCCGCACGGGCCGCTGGCCCTATGCCGTCGTCCAGCTGCGGCAGGACAACGCCCTGGGCACCTTGTGGAACATCGTCGGCTTCCAGACCAAGCTCAAGCATGGCGAGCAGGTGCGGCTGTTCCGCACCATCCCCGGGCTGGAAAAAGCCGAGTTCGCGCGGCTGGGCGGGCTCCACCGCAACACCTTCATACAGAGCCCGAAACTGCTCGATGAGCGGCTTCGGCTGAAGGCGCGGCCGCATATCCGCTTCGCCGGCCAGATCACCGGCTGCGAAGGCTATGTCGAGTCCGCGGCGATCGGGCTCCTGGCGGGGCGCTTTGCCGCGGCGGAACTGCTGGGCAAGGCCATCGCGCCGCCGCCGCTGACCACCGCACTCGGCGCGCTGCTCGGCCACATCACCGGCGGCGCCGACGCCGACAGCTACCAGCCGATGAACGTAAACTTCGGGCTATTTCCTCCCGTCGAAGGCGCGCGCGGAGGCCGCAAGCGCAAGGCCGATCGCAAGGCGATGTACGCCGAGCGCGCTGAAGAAGACCTGAGGGCGTGGATGGCGGCGAACCAGGAGTCTATCGCCGCCTGATCAGATGATTGAGGCTGGCGACCTGGCCGGTACGCGCATCCTGGCCCTGATCGCACTGCTGCTCCAGGTCGGCGCGGATCTTTTCCAGCTCCTTCTCGGTAAGATGCTCGATTCCGATATATTCGTTACGCGCTTCCCTGTGCGACCGGATCAGCTCGTCCAGCTTGGACTGCATAGACGCCGCGTCTCGGTTCTGGGCATTCTGGATCAGGAACACCATGAGGAAGGTAATGATCGTCGTGGTCGTGTTGACGATCAGTTGCCACGTATCGGAAAATCCGAAGATCGGTCCGGTGGCCGCCCATAGGATGATCGACGACAGCGCCGCTATGAAAGCGAGCGGCTGGCCGACGGCCGAGGCCAGTTTGCCGGCGATATGGGTAAACCAGCGATCCATATATGACGTCCTTCATTATCGCGCGATGAGCTCCGACCCGCGCTTCAGCGCGACCTTACCCTCGTCGGTACAGACCAGATAGGCCGGATTGTCAGGCGTGCCGCGCCGGACGATCCGTGCGCCCTCGATGGTGCGCTGGACCCGTCGCTCGAAGCGCTCGACGATCTCGCCATGCGCCGCGTGCGCGCCCCACTCCCAGCTGATCTTCTGGCCTGTGCGAAAGCTGTTCGCCATGCGGAGGAGCCTTTCGCCGGTCTAACCAATGATAAGGCGCGCTGTTCCGGTTGCCTTTGGTGCTCGACCCGCTAGAGGCGTGCCGATGGACGCTTCCCAGCTTCGCGTTGCCCTGTTCACCGGCAATTACAACTATGTCCGCGACGGCGCCAACCAGGCGCTGAACCGGCTTGTCGGCTATCTCCTCGGCCAGGGCGCCGCAGTCCGCATCTACTCGCCGACGGTGAAACAGCCCGCATTTCCCCCGACCGGCGAGTTGGTCAGCATACCGTCGCTGCCCGTACCGGGCCGAGCCGAATATCGCTTCCCGCTGATGATCCCGCCCAGCATCAAGCGCGACATCAAGCGCTTCGATCCGAATATCCTACATGTCGCCAGTCCGGAGATCCTCGGCCACCGCGCGGTGAGCCTCGCGCTGCGGCGCAAACTGCCGGTAGTGGCCTCGGTTCACACCCGCTTCGAGACATATTTCCGCTATTACGGCCTCGCGTTCCTCGAACCCGTGGTCGAAGCGCTGCTCCGCCGGTTCTACCGCCGCTGCGATGCGATCTTCGCGCCGTCGGAATCGATGGCGCAACTGCTCCGCGAACAGCGGATGAGCTATGATGTCGGCATATGGTCCCGTGGTATCGACCGGGGAATCTTCCAGCCTGGCCGGCGATGCCAGGATTGGCGGCACTCGCTCGGGGTTGCGCCCGACGACGTGGTGATCGGCTTCGTCGGCCGCTTGGTCATGGAAAAGGGCCTGGACGTCTTTGCCGACGCGATCGACCAGCTCGTCCGCCGCCAGGTAAGGCACAAGGTTCTGGTCGTCGGCGAGGGACCGGCCCGCGACTGGTTCGAGAAACGGCTGCCCGGAGCGATCTTCGTCGGCTTCCAGACAGGCGAGGAGCTCGGCCGCGCGGTCGCCTCGATGGACATGCTGTTCAATCCCTCGGTCACCGAGACCTTCGGCAATGTCACGCTTGAGGCGATGGCGGCACGGCTGCCGGTGGTCGCTGCACGCGCGACGGGCAGCGAGAGCCTCATCGAGGATGGGATCACGGGGCGGCTGATCCAGGCGGGCCGGACGCAAGCCTTTGCCGATGCGCTCCAGCATTTTTGCGAGGACGAAGCGCTGCGCCGCAGCGTCGGCGAGGCTGGTCTCAAGTCGAGTGCCCGCTATGGCTGGGATCAGGTGAACCAGGAGCTGGTCGATGCCTATCTGCGCATCGTCCGCCAGCATCGCGCGGGCGTGCGGCTGGCCCGGCAAAGCCCGGTGCCTTGATGAAGCTGGGGCAACGCCCCGGTACGTAATCCCGGCCTAGGCCGAGAGCTCGATGGTTTTTGCAAGCATCATTCGCCGTCCCCTCTGTGCGCCTGCCGATTGCGCGCCTATATCCGCTGCAATGGCCGATCTCTTTGCGCCCGAACCCTCCGCCGCCGTGCCCGCCGATGCCGCCCCGCTGGCCGAACGGCTGCGACCGCGCAGCCTCGATGAGGTGATCGGGCAGGAACATCTGACCGGACCGGATGGCGCGATCGGCCGGATGGTGGCTGCAGGCCGTCTGTCGTCCCTGGTGCTGTGGGGGCCTCCCGGTACCGGTAAGACGACGATCGCGCGCCTGCTCGCCGACGCCGTCGGGCTGCGCTTCGCGCCGGTGTCGGCGGTGTTCTCCGGCGTCGCCGATCTCAAGAAGATTTTTGCCGAGGCGCGCGAGCATGCCCGACTGGGCACCCGAACCCTGCTGTTCGTCGATGAGATCCACCGTTTCAATCGTGCGCAGCAGGACAGCTTCCTGCCCTATGTCGAGGACGGCACCGTCGTCCTGATCGGCGCTACCACCGAAAACCCTTCCTTCGAACTGAACGCCGCCTTGCTCAGCCGCGCACAGGTTCTGATCCTCAACCGGCTGGACGCTAAGGCCCTTGCCCGGCTGATCGCCCATGCGGAGGATGTCGAAGGCCGCGAACTGCCGCTCACCGACAACGCGCGCGCAGCGCTGGTCGCCTCGGCTGATGGCGATGGCCGCTTCCTGCTCAACCAGGTCGAGACGCTGTTCTCCATCGCGATAGATCATCCACTCGAGCCCGCCGAGCTGGCCGCGCTGCTCCACCGCCGCATGCCGGTCTATGACAAGGATCGCGAGGGCCATTACAACCTCATCTCCGCGCTTCACAAGTCGCTGCGCGGTTCGGACCCGCAGGCTTCGCTCTACTATCTTGCGCGGATGCTGACCGCGGGCGAGGAGCCGCTTTACGTCCTGCGCCGGCTGGTCCGCTTTGCCAGCGAGGATGTCGGCCTCGCTGATCCGCAGGCGCTGGTGCAGTGCCTCGCTGCCAAGGATGCCTATGACTTCCTGGGTTCGCCCGAAGGCGAGCTGGCGATCGTGCAGGCCTGCCTCTATCTCGCCACTGCGCCCAAATCCAACGCCGCCTATGCGGCACAGAAAGCGGCGTTCCGGTCAGCCCGCGACACCGGCTCGCTGAGTCCGCCCAAGACGATCCTCAACGCGCCTACCAGGCTGATGAAGGACATCGGCTACGGCAAGGGCTACGCCTATGACCATGATGCCGAAGACGCTTTCTCGGGTGACGATTACTGGCCCGAGGAGATGGGCGCCCAGGCCTATTATACTCCCTCTCCGCGCGGCTTCGAGGCCAAGATTGCCGAACGCCTCGCTTATTGGGAGAAGCTGCGCCAGGAGCGGCGGCAAGGATGAGCTCTGACGGGACCAAGCCCTCCGACTGGGAAGGCGTCACCGCCTGCGTCGCCGGCGCAGCCGCGGTCAGGGCCAACGGCAATGCCGTCACCTCCCCGGCGCGCTCTAGAAGCGGCTGAAGAAGAAGCAATGAATCGCCGCTTCAGTCGCTTCGCCTGCATCGACTGGTCGGGCGCCAAGGGCGAGCGGCAGAAAGGAATCGCGGTAGCGATCAGCGACGGGCCAGGGAGCACGCCGCGCCTCATCGAGCGGCCTTGGTCGCGCGAGGCGGTCCTGGAATGGCTGCTCGACCATGCCGCCCGCAGGAACGATCTGCTGGTCGGCATCGACTTCTCGGCCGCTCTGCCCTTCCTGGACGCCGACGCCTATTTTCCCGGCTGGACAGAAAGCCCGGCCGACGCGCGCGGGCTGTGGCGGCTCGTGGACGAAACCTGTCGGGACGAACCCCATCTGGGGGCCGGAACGCTGGTCGATCACCCCGAGGCCAGCCGCCACTTCCGCCGTCATGGCGGCCGGCAAGGCGATTTGTTCGGGGCGGGAAATGGCCGTCACCGCATCGTCGAACGGATCTGCCGCGATCAGCGCCATGCGCCCGCTACGAGCAGCTTCAATCTGGTCGGCGCGGCGCAAGTCGGCAAATCGAGCTTGACCGGCATGCGCCTGCTCCACAGGCTGAACGGACGCGTGCCGATCTGGCCGTTCGATCCGATTTCCGAGCAGGGACCGGTGATCGTCGAGCTCTACACCACGATTGCCGCGCGGCAGGCGGGCCTGGGCGGCGGCAGCAAGATGCGAGACGCCGAACGGCTGCGCGCGGCCCTCGCCGGCTATGGCATCGATCGGGTGCCGGTGCTGACCAACTATGACGATCACAGCACCGACGCGATCCTCACGTCCGCCTGGCTTGCCCAGGCCGCCCCGCGAGACGAGCTCTGGCACCCGCCTCTGCTCACGCCCGACATCGCCGCAGTCGAGGGCTGGACGTTCGGCATTCCTTGACGCAATAGGGGCGGCGTGTGCCGGCTTAGCTCAGCTGGTAGAGCAACCGCCTTGTAAGCGGTAGGTCAACGGTTCGAGTCCGTTAGCCGGCACCAGTAGATAGCTGTCCGACCCGGACACATAGGTAACAGATTGTACTAAGACATGGGTAACAACCCCGTCCGAACGGGTTGTCGAGGGTTGCGAGGAGCGCGCTTGGACCCCAAGAGAATCGCGATCGACGTCCGGGTGCTACCCTCTTGTTCAACAGCCTGCTAAGACAAGGACGCCTGCCATTCGAAGCGGGATCGAGGATGGGAATCGCGATGGGCGACAGGATTTTCGGAGGGCGAGATAGCGGCCGTAACCGGCGGAACACGCGGCACCGGCAAGGCGATAGCTCCTACCCCGCCGCGACGCTGCGAACGAAGTCGGCAGGCACCCGTGCACAATGTGCCGTTTCGGGAGCGGAATGGAGTGCCCATCTGGATCTGGGGAGCATGGCACAAATCTCCCCTTATTACACCGCGAGCGACCATAGCTTCCACCTGGTCCAACCCGCTGTTAGACGGCTCGGCTGAGAGGTGAGAATGTCGTCTGCGCCTCCCGATAATCGACGCATTGTCATCATTGAACATTTACAGGAAAAGGGAAAGTAGCCGTGAAAATCGAAGACCGCCTGGATATTCAGGATCTCGTGGCTCAATACGCATATTATGTCGACAGCTTGATGATTCCAGAGTGGGTGGCGTTGTTTGCGCCTGATGGCATCCTCGACGAGAGCGAGTTCGGCATGGGAAGGCACGAAGGCCACCAGGGTCTGACCGCTTATGGCGACGCGATCGCCAGCCGGGTCAAGCATCTCCTTCACCTGATGACGAATCACCTGATCTGGGATGCTGAGGAGAACAGCGCGCGCGGTACGTCCTTCGCCATCGTGGAATCGATGCAGAACACTGGCTCAAGGGCTCGCTATTTGGTAGAATATAACGATCAGTATCAAAGGATTGGAGACCGGTGGGTGTTTCAGGCGCGGTATCTGAAGAAAACCTTTCCGCCCGAAGTGATCGCCTCCTGAGTTCGGCCCTTCTCTCTGGCTATCAAATCCTTTGCGATGCCGCGCACTTCGGGAGAAGCGGCGTCGCACTGGAAATGATTTCACATACAGTGCAACGGAAGACGTTGTTGGCGAACATTGGGGCAAATAAGAGCACGGAAATCCTGGTATCTATGCTGGCGCCGGGTTTCTGAGCGCGGACAACCCGGTTAAATTGATCGCGCACTATACTCTTGCGCCAATGGGTCTAGCGCGAGCGGCTATGCCGTGCCGCATCGACGACGGGGGATGCCGTCGCGCACGGCACAAGCATAGCCTGCCGGAAGGCCGTTACCTCGCGACGGCGAGCGCATAGAAACCACCGGCAGAACAGATCAGCCTGGAGGCTGGGCTCCTTTACCGAAACGATAAGCGGAACCGGTGGCCTGAGGAAAGATCAGTTCGCTGCCGCGAGCTGTTTCGCAAAATGTTTATCGAGACTGCGGACAATCATCACATAAACATTGTCAAGCCAGGACGTAACGCCTTCAAGTGTTCCGCTCTCGTCCACGTCGAAGGTGGACTGGATGGTCATCTGACAGCTATTTTCCGAAATCGGATCCAGCGCCCAGCTCGCGATATAATTGCGTATGCCGTGAACGCAGCCATCGTTTGCATCATAATAGAGACGGTAAGCCACCTTGTCCGCCAGCATAAGAACTTCACGGTTCTCAAGTGGGAGACCGGATTCGACAGCATTTGCGCGCTTCATCACGCGCGTCCGAGGGATCGCGTCGACCTCCCCCTCCAGCGTCGACTTGGCGAGAACCGGCCCCTCGGCGTCGACATTGTCGATCCAGGAGATATCGCCCCAATCCATGAACAGATCCCAGACCGCGTCGATATTACCCCCGACCACACCGCTATAATATCTGGAACCCCGGGCAATACGCATCTCATCCATCCTTTCTTATGCCGGACCGCTAACGCGCGATGTTCGGCCGCCAAAGCGTGCGGCAATATTCTAATCCGCGTTTGGATAATATCAAATTTTTTCGTCCTGGCGATAGCCCATACGCACCATGGCCTGATGCTTGTCACGATGGCCTTCTACTCCGATCATACATATACCCGTCGCGACCCGTCGGTTAAATCGAGGCTTCCGCTCTGCCGAACAAATGCCGAGCTGTGAGGATCCGGAAATCGGATGTCGACGGAATTGACTATCATTGTCGCAATATGGAGTGCCACATGAGTGAAGTTGTCGTGACGCTGAACATGAAACTGAAACCCGAAGCTGCGGATGGATTCTGCGGCGTATTGCCCGATCAGATCAAGGACACCGCGCAGCGGCCGGGGTTCATAGACATTCAGATTGTCCGCCATAAGGACGATCCTAGCAACGTCCTCTTCATCGAACGATGGGCGTCCGAGCAGCACTTTCATGATTATGTCGCCTGGCGTACCGAGCGCGGGGACATGGACGGCGCCGCCGACCTCATGGTTGATGCGCCCAAGCTGGACTTCTGGCCGACGACCGCCGCGAAGGGCTGATCTATGCCGGGTGAGTGACTCGCCCGGCATCTCCGGCTTGCCCAACGAGATGGCCGGCCCCGCGGGCGCGATGCGCAGCGCTCCGGCTGCCGGATCAGAAACGCCGCGCAACAATGATAAATGTGCATCGGCATGTCACATTGCTGCCCGCTGCCTCGTCAGGTCCGCGAACCCCTGACACGAGGACACCGATCATGACTGGCCGTACCGATCCCTATGCCGCGGCGCCCGAACTGCTGAAAGCGTGGCTGAACTTTTCTAATCAGGTCGCCGCAAACGGTCTCGAAAAACCGTTGCTTGAACTGGTGAAGATCCGCGCGTCGCAGATAAACGGCTGCGCCAACTGCCTCAACATGCACAGCTATGAAGCGCGGCAGGCCGGCGAGTCGGAGCAGCGCATCGCGGTTCTTGCGGCATGGCATGAAGCCCCCCTTTATACCGAACGCGAGCGCGCGGCGCTCGCCTGGACCGAGCATCTGACGCTGGTTGCCGACAAGCGCGCGCCGCAGCATATCTATGACGCGCTGGACCTCCAGTTCAGCAAGGAGGAGCAGGTGAAGCTGACGATGATGATCAACGTCATCAATGGCTGGAACCGGCTGGCGGTCGGCTTCGACCTATTTGCGCCTGAGCTGGGCTGGAAGCAGTGAGCGATGTCGCGGCCTTCGACGCCCTGAGGCCCCGGCTGCTGCGCGTCGCCTACCGGATGCTCGGATCGATGGCAGATGCCGAGGACGTGGTGCAGGATGCCTGGCTACGCTGGGGAGCCAGCGATCGGGACAGCGTGCGCGTGCCGGAGGCGTTTCTGCGTCGCGTCGTCACCCGATTATGTCTCGACCAGCTCAAGTCGGCGCGGGCGCGGCGCGAGGAATATATCGGCCCCTGGCTGCCGGATCCGGTGATCGAGCCCGACGCGGTGGAAGACATCACGCTCCCCCTCATGCTGGCGCTCGAGCGGCTCTCTCCGCTCGAACGCGCCGCGTTCCTGCTCCACGACGTGTTCGGCGAGAGCTTCGACGACATCGCCGAGAGCATAGGGCGCGATTCCGCCGCCTGCCGGCAGCTTGCGAGCCGCGCCCGCGAGCATGTCCAGGCCGAGAAGCCGCGCTTCCCCGTCGAGCGCGCGCATGGGCTGGAGATCGCGCAAGCCTTCTTCGCGGCATCCCGCGGGGGCGAAATCGGGCGGCTGAGCGAGATGCTGGCGGAAGATGTCAGTCTCTATTCCGACGGCGGCGGCAAGCGGCCGGCGGCGGCGCGCGTCATGAGAGGATCGAGTGAAGTGACGCGAACCTTCGCCGCGATCGCGCGGCTGACGATCGGACGGACGGGAGAGTTGATCCGATACGCTTATGTTAACGGCCTGCCCGGCTTCGTCACGCGTGAAGCAGACGGGGTTCTCCAGACCACCGCGCTGCTGATCGAGAGCGGCCGGGTCAAAGCCGTTTATGTGATGCGCAACCCCGACAAGCTGCGCCATCTGGAAACACGGCTGAATTAGAGACGAGGGGCTGACTTACCAACACGGGAGAACGACGATGCAACGCCAGATCGTATCACGCGATGAATGGCAGATCGCGCGCAAGGCGCTGTTCGAGAAGGAGCGCGCCATGACTCGTGGTCGTAGGCTGCGGGAGCACGCCAATGCGTTTGCCCTGACTGGTGATCGGCAGTATACAGGTTTCATCGAGCGATAAGCTGTCGGAGGCGGAATGACGGCTACGACTTCTCTTCGCGACATACCGCTGGATAGCGCGGTGTGCCAAATCAATGCCTCGCTGGGTGCAGCTGAAGCGCAGCCAATCGTTCAGAGCTTTTTCGACGAAGTGACGAACACGGCGAGCCATGTCGTGTCCGACGCCCGAACACGAGCAGCTGCGATCATAGATCCGGTGCTTGATTTCGACTTCGCCTCGGGGCGGACTGGAACCGCTTCGGCGGACAAAATCCTCGCTTATGTTGCGGACAAAGACCTAACGGTCGAATGGCTGCTCGAGACGCATGCTCATGCCGACCATCTCTCGTCCGCTCCCTATCTTCAGGAACGGCTTGGAGGACGTACCGCAATTGGTAGAGCGATCACGGCGGTACAGGATCACTTCGGCGCGCTTTTCAACGATCGCGCTACGCTCGATCGGTCAGCCGCGCTCTTCGATCATCTGTTCGATGACGGCGACCTGTTCGAGATCGGCGACCTTAAGGCAAGCGTCCTTCACATACCCGGCCATACGCCAGCGGATCTCGGCTATGTGATCGGGAACAGCGTATTCTGCGGTGACACCCTGTTCATGCCCGATTTTGGAACTGCTCGCGCCGATTTTCCCGGCGGCGACGCACGGCAACTCTATCGATCGATCCGCCGCCTGCTCTGCTTGCCGCGAGAAACCCGTCTTTTCCTCTGCCATGACTATAAAGCGTCGGGACGCGACCAATTTTGCTGGGAAACGACCATCGGAGCGGAGTGCGACCATAACGTCCACGTTCGTGACGGCATCAGCGAAGACGCCTTCGTTGCCATGCGAACGGCACGGGACGCCACGCTCGACATGCCCAAGCTGGTTCTTCCGTCGATCCAGGTGAACATGCGCGGCGGTCGGCTGCCCTGTCCGGAATCTAACGGCACGCGCTACTTGAAAATCCCGTTGAACGCCTTTTGACGCGACATCCGTCCCGACCGCAGCTTGGATCCGGGCGGCGATCGAGGAGGTATTACCGGCTGCGCTGGTCAGCGGCGGATAATCGCAAAGTCGCGTCATTGCGTCGATCGCCTGCGAAAAAATCTCTTGAAAGAGCTCACCAGCTTCCTAGATTTTTTAACGCCGGACGCTGAAAACCGGGTCCGGTTGGGACATTTGAGGGCGTCGGCTCTCTCCGGCGCGTCTCATGCCCAAATTGCTCAATGTGGAGGATTTGGAGATGAGAACCACATTCGACTTCGCGCCGTTCAGGCGCTCGACGGTCGGCTTCGATCGTCTGTTCGATCTGCTCGAAACCGGCATGCGCAGTGACGGTACCGAGGGCTATCCGCCCTTCGATATCGAGCGGCAGGGAGAGGATAGCTACCGCATTACGCTCGCGGTAGCCGGCTTCCGCCCGGATGACATCGAAATCGTGGCGCAGCAGAACCAACTTACCGTCACGGCCAAGCGCGCCGAGGACAAGACCGAGGGCGAGTATCTGCACCGCGGTATCGCGACGCGGCCTTTCGAGCGGCGATTCGAACTTGCGGATTTCGTCGAGGTCAGCGCGGCGAGCTTCGACAATGGCCTGCTGAGGATCGACCTCCAGCGGGTTGTTCCCGATGCGATGAAACCGCGCAAGATCGAGATTGGCGGCAATGCTTCCGCCATTGATCGCCTCGAAGCACCCAAGGAAGGGGACCGTCAGGCGGCCTGATCGAACCATTGGCCCGCCGTCCGCTGGGCGGCGGGCTTCCATTATTTTCCAGCCATAAAGGAGATGACATCATGGCAATTCGTGATCTGATCCCCTGGAGCCGGCAGGAGAACCGGCTTCCCGCCACCGTCGGTGCTGAGCGCGACCGGGGCGACCACCCGCTGCTGTCTCTTCACCGCGAGGTGAACCGGCTGTTCGATGATGTCTTCCGCGGCTTCGGCGTGCCGTCGCTCGGAGGTTCCGAGCGCAGCCTGTCATGGCCGAACCTCGAACTGGGCGAAACGGACCGCGAAATCCGTGTCACCGCCGAACTGCCGGGCCTTGAGGAGAAGGATGTCGACATCACTCTCGAAGAAGGCGTTCTGACCCTGCGCGGCGAGAAGAAGTCCGAGGTCGAAGACAAGGACCGCGGCTATACCGAACGCAGCTACGGCCGTTTCGAGCGGCGGATCGGCCTTCCCCGCGGCGTCGAGCGGGACAAGGCGAGCGCGACGTTCAAGAACGGCGTGCTCACCATCACTTTGCCGAAATCGGAGGCGGCAAACGAAAATCGTCGCCATATTCCGATCAACTCGCAAGCCGCATGACAAGCCGGCCCGGGACCCTGCTCCCGGGCCGCGCGCTGTGCGCTTCCGGGCGCCACTACGGCGGCTTACGAAGCGAAGGCCGCTGATGAGAGGCACGCATCACTGAATGGATGGGCAGGAGGATGGCTCGGCCATTCAGTTTGAGATAACCCAGGGAAAGCGACCGAAGCATCACGCGCTTCGGAACGCTCGAATGAGACGGTTGAGGCGAGCGTTGGCAGCCGCTTCGCGTTGGCGGTCATAACTGGGAGAGATGTAAAATGCCTGGGTCGCTCGATAATAAAGCAGCATTGGTGACTGGTGCATCGGGTGGCATCGGCCGTGCCATCGCCAGTCGCCTTGCCGATGCAGGCGCCACAGTGGCAGTGCATTACAATAGCGGAGAGGAACGCGCCCTGGAGACCGTCGCCCTTATCGAGCGGGATGGGGGCAAGGCATTCGTCCTGCAGGCGGATCTCAGGGACGTCGGCTCCATCACGTCCATGTTCGGCGCGCTTGAGGATCAGCTCGCCCGCCGCGGCCATTCCGGACTGGACATTCTCGTCAACAATGCCGGAAAGGGCAGCGGCACGACGATCGCGCAGGTCGACGAGGCACTATTCGACCTCATGATCGATTCCAATATCAAGAGCACCTTCTTCGTCACCCAGGCAGCGCTGAAACAAATGCCGGATGGTGGCAGAATCATCAATATCTCATCGGTGGTGTCGATCGCCGCATATCCAGGCGCAGTGGCTTATTCTCTGGCGAAAGCAGCGGTCAACGCGTTCACTCGCTCGCTTGCCGCTGAGCTGGGGCCGCGCGGCATCGCCGTCAACGCGCTTGCGCCCGGGGCCACCGAGACCGCTCTACTCAGTCCGACTCTGCAGGATCCGACAATGGTGTCGTGGATACATCAGGCGACTGCAATGGGCCGCATCGGGCAGCCCGAAGACATCGCCGCCGTGGCTCTTTTCCTCGCCTCCCCGGAGGGTGGATGGATCACCGGCCAACTTTTGCAGGCGAGCGGCGGAATGCATCTATAGCTACCATTGCACTGCTTTCGATCCGACATGCGAAAACCAGAAGGAGTGAATGATGTTCAAAGTGATGTGGCTCATGAAGCGCAAGGAGGGGACATCCATGCAGGATTTTATTGAGTATTATGAAAGTCATCACGCAGTTCTGGGAGCCAAGTTATTTCAGGATAACAACTTGAAGCCGCTAAAATATGTGAGGAAATACCTTCATCCCATGAGCGATCCCATAGCTGAGGAGGATAATGCGCGCGAACCCGAATATGACGTTGCCATGGAAATGTGGTTCGAATCCCGTGGGGATTTCGACAGGCTGGTCGAGTTCTCGATGCAGGATGCAGTGAGCGAGATGATCATCGCCGACGAACAGCGGTTCCTTAATCGCGAGCAGAAAGCCGTCTTCATTCTTGAAGAGCACGAAACCAAATTCGAATAGGGCGAAGCAGCGCCCTTGGCCCGCGAAGGACCCTACATAGCCGGGCGGTATCAGCCCAGCATCTCCCGGCTCTCCGCGGTCCCGAAGATGATCACGGACACGCCCGTCCTTCCGAAGGTCACCCGATCATGCTCGCCCTGGGGCGAGGCAAAGGCGGCCTCAGCGGCCTCCTTGTCGTCGAACCAGAGGAAGGCGAGCCCATCCTGGCTAGGCTCGCCTTCCAGCTTGCCAGAGACGGCATCGAATGCGTCGGTCGGCGGATGGACGGTGTACCGGCGCAGGCCGGGCAACTTCTTGGCGATTTCCGCATGCTCTTCCAGCCACCAGCTGCGGAACTGGGCGCGGCTCCATTCGGGCGGGCGCTTCAACATGCCGACAATCGCGTACATGGACGGCCCTCCTCTCCTCTCGGCGACCAGGCGAATCTGCACTCCTTCGCGCGCTCCGTCAAATCGATGACGGCGACTGCCCGCAGGAAAGTCACGTCCCCCCTGCCCCATGGAACGCCTTTACCTTCAAGATAGTATTTCTGGAAGGGACGACGGAAATAGCCGCGGCGATCATGTCCACCAGATTGGCGATGTGCAGTTCGCAAGCTTCTCGACTTTCGTGGAAAGACATCGCCTCGACACGAGAGAGCCCCCACACGACATCCTGCCTTAATATCTCTCCACGGACCTTCAAGACGATTGGATCTACGCCCGGAATAGTTTTCATCAGGTCATAAGCCGCAACAAGTGCCGGCGAATACGATTCGAATTCTTCGGAAAAAGATTTGAACTTATCGATAGAAAATAACTGGGAAATGAAGCGTACCCAATAGCAGTTTCGCCAGTTGGAGAAGATCTCGTCCGCCATCGGATGAATCACGATGGACGCGATCGATTCCGGTGAGATCGGACATCCTGGACTACGGTTCACCGCCTTGAGCCGCTTCTCGCGCCTTGCGTTTATCGTCGATATGCGATGGCCGAGAATGGCGCGGATCAAGCCCTCTCTGGAACCGAAATGATAATGCGCGGCCGACTCGTTGCGCTGGCCGGAATCGATTGCGATCTGCCGCAGGGACGCGCCTTCCAGGCCGTGAAGCGCAAAGCGCCGCTCGGCGGCCACGATCATCGCCTCTTTGGTGCCAAGCGGTTTCACCGTCGCCGTCTTCGTCATTTTCCTGCGCCTGCCATCCGAGCCCGAACTTGTACGACCATGAAAAGGGGGCGGTAGAACAACTCCGGGCAGAATACCCATTCGGCCTTGCCTTCGATTAATGAATGTACATTAATTATCGCCATTAACAACCACCACATCCGAACCGATTTATGTAACGCTCGATCATCTGCCAAGGAAGCCAATTCCAGCAAGTCAGCCGACGCTCTCCTCCGGGAATGGCTTGCGGAACGCCCCATGACGGGGCGTGAGCTCTACCGGAAGTTCTCCCAGGGAAGGTCTGCAAACACAATTCATGGTACGCCCAAAGATGTGGCAGACATCATGGAAGAGTGGTTCCTCGGGGGCGTCGCCGACGGGTTCATGATGTTCTTTCCGCTAGTGAGCGGAATGTGTGACTTCGGCACGAAAATCGTGTCGGAGCTTCAGCGCCGCGGACTGTTCCGCACCGAATATGAAGGCACCACGCTGCGCGACCATCTTGGCTTGAAGCGTCCGCCCTTCCGCACTCATCCCTGAATAGTCGCCGCGCATTTTCCGGAGCGCCCTTGCGCCAGGGGCGCTCCGGGAGCTCCGGTCTAGATGACGAAAAAACCGTGGGTCCCGTCCCGCCTCAGTTGATCGACCAGTCCATATTCCCAGTCGAGGTAGGCTTGCATCTGCGCCGCGGCATTATCGGTGCCGACATAAGGACGCTTATAGATGTCATCCGGAGGTGAAAGCGCATCGAAGAAACCCGCTTCCAGCGGATATCCGGCGGCTGCCCAGGCGGCGGTGCCTCCCTTCAGCACGCGAACCTTCCTGTTCGTCTCCAGATCCGCGGCAGCAAATGTCGCCAGTGCGGCATCCGGCGACGTAAGCACAATATCCGCTGTCTCCGGCAGGGCTGCAATCGCCGCATCCAGCCGCGCTCGGATGGCGAAACGGGCGCCAGGCACATGTTCCGAGCGATGGGTCGTCGATGGCGCAAGGTCCACCACGATCGTTTGCGACGACCCAAGTGTCTGCGCCAGTTCCTTGACGGATATGAGGTCCACAGCGGGGAGCGATGGCAGGGTCGGCGTCCATGGACCGGTTGCCGCAGCCTCGTCCGCACGGCCTTCAACGACATAGACCTCCCAGCCCATCTGGGCGAGCCACGAGCCGCTCATGTGCGCGCGGACGCCGAGATTGTCCCAGAGGACGATGCGCGCGCCCCGCACCGGCGCGACCATATCGGTTTCCTGGACCAGCTGGCCGCCGGGCGCGCTTCGGAACCCTGGAACATGACCTGCGGCATATTCCTCGGGAGTGCGTACGTCGAAGCGATAGAGCGTGCGCGTGGCGTCCGCAGCAAGGAGCGCGACTTGTTCGCCAGTCAATACTTTCACGCCAGCGCGGTAAGAAACATCCCGCGCCCGTTCCAGCGCGGCGTTTCTGGCATCTTCCGCGACGTCTGGAGCGCAGCGCGACTGCCCATGCTCCAGTTCCAGTCCCGCAAGCGTCCACCCGATCGTGCCGTTGCACAGGGCGTAGATACGGTTGGGAAGGCCGGCGTTGATCAGCGATTGAGCGCCGATGATGCTCCGGGTTCGCCCGGCGCAATTGACGACGATCGTGGTATCTGGATCAGGCGCCAGCGCCTGAGCCCGCAGAACGAGCTCAGCACCCGGAACGCTGGTCCCCTTCGGAATGCTCATGACCTTGTATTCGTCGTATCTTCTGGCGTCCATGACCGCGACATCGGCATTCGCCCGCAGCATCGCATCGAGTTCCGGGGCCGGAAGGAGAGGCGTATGCCGCCGTCCCTCGACGACTTCACCAAAGGCCTTGCTATAGGAGTTAACGTCCTGAAAGAGCTCCCCGCCATCGGCGGCCCAACCTTTCAGACCACCCTGCAAGATGCGCGTGTTCCTATAGCCGAGTGCCGCTAACCTGCGGACGGCTGTGTCGACGAGCCCCTCGCCATCGTCATATACGACGACCAGGACTTGCTGGCGGGGCAGACGATCCAATGCCTCGATTTCCACGAGTCCGGCGGAAATCTGGGATGCGAAAAGCGGGTGGGAGAGCGCGAATGATGCCTCTTCGCGCACATCCAGCAAGGCAATCTCCTGCCGGGTCAACAGGTGCAACCGCACTTCGGCGGGGGTTATCGTTTCGGTCACTATTGTTCTTTCGACAGGTCCCAGAAGTTCGGGAGTGTGGAACTCGAATAGCCGGAGATGAAGGGCTTGGTGCTCCCATCCTGCTCATAGGCCAGCCGGGTTACTGCGCCGATGTTGGCGCCGTATACGTGGATGCTGATGGATGGGCGGTCCTCGTAAGAATTCCATACCCGATGGATATCGCCGGTCGCCGGCGAGAGCATTTCGACGTCGCCTGCATCGAGACGGACAGTCGGCCCGACAGCCCGGGGTATTCCGTCGTCATCAAGTTCATAACTCTGGTTGACCTCGGAGCCGCGCAGCATCCCGATCAGTCCCCAGGTTCCATGGTTGTGAATCGGCGTGGATTGGCCGGGGCCCCAGACGAAGCTGACCACCGAGAAGCGCTGCATGCTGTCGCAATGCAGCAGATATTGCTGGTAAGTTCGAGGGTTGGGAACAGCGAGGGCTGCGGGCAGCCAGTCGTCGTGCGAGACGAGTTCTGCCAACAGGGGCTTGGCCGTCGCCAGCAGGCTCTGCTCATCGCCAAGCTGCTGGACCGCTTGGGCAAGTGACACAACGAAGTGACGCAAACGGGCTATGCGAGGCGCGTCTGTCATGAACTCGGTTCCCTGATACAATCGTTGCACGGCATCAAAACAGCACCGCCGCCGCCCCTAGCGATAGGAGGAGGGCGACGACGGAGGCGCCGGCGATCACCATCAGTGGTTTTATACCACTGGAAAGCAGAGAGGCCAGCGGAGAGCTGATCCCCGCAGCTGTAATGGCGGAGGCGATCAGGATCGTCGCCAGACTACTCAGGACGGACCCCACAACCTTGGGGATCGCGAGGGTGGAGTTCACAATCACCAGCAAAAGAAATCCGACGAGAAACCAGGGCACCCTGCCGAACTTGCGGCGCTCTCCTCCATCCGCGAAATAAGCAACTACTGCGAGAACCGGCATGAGCAACGCGACGCGGCTCAGCTTTACGATGGTGGCGGTCTGGCCCGCTTTCTCAGAAAAAGAGTAACCGGCGCCGAGCGCCTGTGCGACATCGTGAATAGAAGCGCCGAGGAAAAAGCCGGCTTGCTGATCGTTAAGGCCGAGCGCGTGGGCCAGCATAGGATAAAGTGACATGCCGATCGCACTCACAGCGGCGATCCCGACGAGCACGATCGACAAGTGCGCCGGGTTTTCGCGGCGCGTGTTGAGCACCACCGAGAGCGCCGCTGCGGCCGATGCCCCGCAGATGGCGACGGCGCCGCCGGCAAGCGTGCCAAAGCTGTTGCGGAAACCCAGGACCCGCGCGAAAAAGATGCCAGAAAGCAGGGTAACCGTCGTGATGGCGGCCACCGCGCAAAGCGCAAGGGGACCGAGATCAGCGATTTGCGATGCAGTAATTCTTAGGCCGATCAACATGATACCGACCCGCAAAAGCGGATGCGTTGCGAAGCCCAGACCCTTGCGCAGGCGCGGATCCTGATTGAGGAAGCTGAGCGAGAGGCCGATCAGCAGCCCCATCAAGGCGAGGGGCGCGCCGTAGTGACTGGACAGGAAGCTGGCCGCAAGCACGGCAGCAGCCGTCACCGCGAGGCCTGGCCAGTAGTCTCTTAGCGAACTCGTCTCCTGCTCATAAAACTCGCAGTAGAGATCGGCCGCCGTCACAGAGGTGGAGTCCGCCTCGGGTAGGACAGTCGTCGTGCTGACCGGACGCATCTCCAGTATATTCCTCTCTTCGCCCTCGCACCTTCGCTGGCTCGTGGACGGGCTGTGGTGGCGGCGCAAATGAGAATCGTTAAAACGGATGTTGGGGATGCTCATGCGGCCGCATGCATATTCAGCCTTCCCGCCCGTTCCGCCTCCCGCCCGGCCGCGATCTGGCGCGTTCCCTCACGCCAAGCCCAGAAGGACCACCATCTGGATTTCGCACTTTGCACTACCTGCCCTCGCCCCGAGGAGCTCCCAAAAGAGTGCCTCCGCTCGCACGAAATGAGCAACGCTCATGAACAATCTTAGTATTATTCGATTGAGCGCGTGCCCCAATATTCTCATCAGCGCGAAGAGCGGGGGAAACATGCTGCCGGCTGATGCACTCAACGGAAATGCGGCTACCCCGCATTTAATGCTCAAGGGATTTAGCGATGTCGTTGAAACTTTATGTCGCACCTGGAAGCTGCGCGCTGGTGGCTTTGTGGGCCCTGGAGCGGACGGCAGTCGATTATGAGCTGGTTTCGCTGAATCTCGCAGCTGGAGATCAGCGCAGCGCAGCCTATCTCGCGATCAATCCGCACGGTCGGGTTCCCGCATTGGCGGTGGACGGTACGGTCATCACGGAACTCAACGCAGTCTTGACCTACCTGGCTGCGCGCTTCCCCGACTCCGGCATTCTTCCAATGCGCGATCCCATGCTGCTTGGCCGCGCAATGGAACTGCTGTGCTGGTTCTCCTCCACCATCCACGTCCATGTCGCGCAGACGTTGCGGGGCGAGCGCTTCACAGACGAGGCCGACGTCAAGGAGCGGCTGGCGGCATCCGGCAAGCAGCGACTGGCCTCCGCGCTCGCCGAGTTGGAGGAGCGGGTCGCGCAGTCCGGAAAATATCTCACGTCCGATCAGTTCAACGCTGTCGACATGTTCAGCGTCGTCATCTGGCGGTGGGCACAGAAGCTCCAAATCGACAGCTCGTCGCTCCCCTGCTGGGCGGATAAGATCCAGCGCGACATGGCCCGGCCTGAGGTCGTGCACGCGCTTGAACTGGAACGTTCTGCTCCACCCGCGAAATGGCAGGCCGAGACGGAGATGAGCTAGCCAACCGGTTCACGGACAACGCTGCGATCTCGATCTCTGCAGCAGCCGATCATGCTCGTCACGACCGACGTTTGGAGCAGCTCAATCTCAGGGCCATGCAGCTTGTGCGCGCAGCTTTGACAGCTTAGAAAGGACGGTCCTAGATGCCGCCATCTTGGCAGGAAGCAAGCCTCCTCTTCGGCGGAGGCGCCATCCCGGCGTGATCGGGGGAGGACTAGCAGGAAGCTCCTTCCGACGGACGGCGACATCGAGAATTGAGCCGCGATGACGTGGATGGGATTGACCGATGCAAGTGAACCTGCCCACCAATTTGCTGCGAAGTTTCGTAGCGATAGCCGACAATGGATCGATCGTGCGGGCCACCGAGAAGATTTTTCTTACTCAGTCCGCCCTCAGCCTGCAGATGAAGCGCCTGTCCGAGATCGTACAGGTTCCGCTCTTCAGGCGAGAACAGGGAACGCTGGTTCTCACATCGTCGGGCGAAAGGCTGTTGGATCTTGCGCGCCAGATCCTGGAACTGAACGATCACGCGGTTAAGAGCCTCGACCGAGCAGGTCTGAACGGGCCCGTCCGCATCGGCGTGGTCCAGGACTTCGGGGATGAAATTCTCTCTGGCGTGCTCGCGCGCTTCGTCCAGCTCAATCCGGGCGCAGAGCTTCAGATCCGGGTCGGAAATTCGCGTGAAATCAAGGAATTGTTTGCTACCCACCTGATCGACATCGCAGTCTACTACTCGATCGAGAGGGATGAGTTCACTGTTGCTCCGTCTCGCATGGTCTGGCTTGGCGATCCCAGGCTCGCCGAACGCGAGACGCTGCCGCTGGCTTTCATGACCCGGCCCTGTCTCGCACGCGACTGTGCCGTCGCTGCGCTCGAAGCCGCCAATCGGCCACATCAGGTGATCGTCGAAACATCGAACATTTCGGCTTTGCGGGTAGCGGTCGAGGCCGGTCTCGCCCTGACATGCCGATCATCCGCCTTTTTAGGGCACCGCTTCTCCGCCCTCGAGCTGGAGAGCCTCGCGCTGCCGACATTTTTTATCGCTGTCATGACCTCGCGCTCGGCCCATCGCGCGATCTCCGGGCTGGCTGACCTGATCACCGAGGCGATCGAAAATCTCGTTTGCCCCCCCTTTGATTTGGCAGCGGTTTACAGCAGCAAGGATACGCAGGACGCCTAGCGCCCGGTGTGGAATATCCGCCACGCATCTCGACGCTTCGGGCCATCGCCGACCCCCATCATGAATCATGCAAATGTCAGAGTTTGCAAAACTCACTTGATGCGGCCCGCCCTGTTCGAGCTACAGCTTCTAGCCTGAGTATTCAAAGCCCGAGCACATCGCACTGACAGGACGTCATAGGCGCTTTCGTCCACGAGAGGCAGGAATCACGAAATGCCTAAGATCTCTCGGCCCTCGCCTGCCCGTTCCCGCCATCGACTTGCCACTGCTGCCGCCAACCTTGCAGGTGCTGACGCTTATCCAGGCACCCACAGGAAGGCCGCGCGCCTTGACGAGGCAGGAGCGGAAACGCGCCTTCCTCTAGAATACCCATACGAAGCCGTTTGGAATCGGCCATGAGCTGTATTTCCAACGGTTCGAGGAGTGCCTCGGTGCCTTCCTGGCATTTCTTGCATCGTTGGGTACTGCCTCGCGGCAACATATCTGATCGGCTTCGCTTGGTGCTCCCAGGATCCGTCTATCGGTGCCGTTACGAACAAGGATCATCGTGATGGCGACCGAAGCGGAACCTGCATCAACTCTGACGGCGGTCGAGGAGCGACCGACCCGGCTAGTGCTGGCATCCACGGACGAATCGCCGCGGTGGAGTATGGCGTGGTATGCCTTGGGCATACTGTGCGTCGTCACGCTCCTGTCGCAGCTTGATCGGCACATCACGACGATTATTGTCACGCCGCTGAAGACCGAGTTCGCCATCAGCGACACGCAGTTCGCGCTTCTGCATGGCTATGGTTTCGCGATCACCTACGCTATTTTCGGTATTCCCTTCGGCAGGCTCGTCGATCGCAAGGACCGACGGAACATCATAATGTACGGGCTATTCGCGTGGAGCCTGCTCACGTCGCTGTCGGCGTTCGCAGGTAGCTACATCGAGTTGCTCCTACTGCGGACGGGTGTGGGCATCGGGGAAGCGGTACTCGGCCCCGCGGCCTATTCTCTCCTCATAGATTTTTTCGAGCCCAAACAGCGGGGCCGCGCCACGAGCATCTACTATGTGGCCATGTCATTGGGCTCGGGAGCCTCGCTTCTCCTTGGCGGAGCCTTGCTGAGCCTCATACCGCCAGCGGGCCTGGATATGGCAGGGCTGATAAAGCTGGAGCCGTGGCGCCTCCTGTTTCTGTTTGCGGGTCTGCCCGGCCTTTTTGGCTGTTTGCTCATGCTGACGATCAAAGAGCCTAAGAGGCGGAATGCGGTTCCCGGCGACAATGTCTCGCTCGGCGCATTTCTAAGCTATGTATGGGCACATAAAGCGCTGCTGATCCGGATCTCGGTCGCCAGCACGCTCATGGCGACAGCTGGTTACGGCACCGCCGCGTGGGCGCCGACTCTGCTTGAACGGCGCTTCGGCCTCCCGCCTGCAAGCACTGCATTGGGAATTGGTACGGCCATGATCGTTGGATCTGTGGCAGGCACGTTGCTTAGTGGCGCGATTTCGGATCGTATGATCGCACGCAGGCTCTTGAGCGCTCGAACCCGCCCCATGCTGTTCGGCTACTTGGCTCTGCTGCCTGCGTCCCTGTTCGGGCTGATGCCCGATCCCCGGCTCGCCATCCTGTGCTTTGGGGTGATCCTATTCAGTGTCGCGATGGCCCAGAGCGCAGCCCCTCTCGCGCTGCAGGAGGCGGTTCCAGCCAATATGCGCGGCCAGATCGTAGCGCTCCAGTTCCTGATATTGGCATTGTGCAGCATCGGCCTGGGTCCGGCTATCGTGGGCGTCCTTACGGATTCGGTTTTTCAGTCCAGCGAAATGCTGGGCTGGTCAATATTGGCGTTGATTCTTCCGATCTCCTTGATCGGCATAGTCGTGTGCGGCTTCGGCCTGACCGAGCGCGCTTACCAACTAACGGAAGCCAAAGATTGAGAAGCGAGCGGAGAACCAGGTGAAGTGCTGGTCCGAACAGAACCGGCAAGAAAGCTTCGATGAATGTCAGCGCAGAAGGACTAGGAGATGAATGCCAACGCTAAGTTCGATCCGAACAGCCTGATAGACCCGACGACTTGCGACCCGTGCGTCAATGATCCTGAATTCCCGTTTGAACAGTTCGTTACCCACTTCGTCAGCCAGGGCTCTGTCGTCCACGCCACAGTTTGGATATCGCAGGGGCGGGAGTTGAAGGGAACTGTCATTCTGAGCCCGCAGTGGTTCGGCGGCGACCGGCTGGAGAGCGTCATCATCCCGCTTATGACAGCGGGCATCAACGTGATGACCTTCCATCCCAGGGGCATGTGGGACAACCAGCACAAATACACGCTGACCGGTGCGGTGGACGATCTTCGGGCGGCAGCAGAGTATGTGCGATCGACCTGCGTCGGCGACATAAGGACGGCGAAAGGGCATGCGTGGCGCAGCGACGCTTCACGCATCGCCGTGATGGGATTGAGCGGTGGTGGCGGCAATGTGAGTTTGTCCGCATGCGCCGAGGATCCGCTGATCCAGTCCGCCATCGCGGTCGCTGCAAACAGCATGGCCGATTCACAGAATCTTGAATTGGCGGCGCAAATGAAGGTGCAGTTGGATGCGGTAAAGGCCCTGACCGCTGGTCGGGTAGACGTAGAGGGTACAATGAAGGCGATGACGCCAGCGGAAATCGATCGCATGAGGCCAACTGTCCAGGCGCATAGGCTTGTGGAGAAAAATATCCTTCTCGTCGGGGCGTTGAGAGACAGTGTCGCGCCTCTCGAAACCTGCCATAAGCCGATTGCCCAGGCGATGCGCGATGCTGGCGTGCGGGCATTCGACGAAGTGATCCTCGACTCCGATCACAGCTTTCTGACGAAGCGGATTGCCCTTGCCCGCCTGACTATACAATGGCTGCGGCAAAGATGCGGTTTTTAGCGCCAGCGACCGCTCCCGTCTCGTCGCGGTGGCGCGGATCTGGTCATGACATGCCCGGCTTGCGAGGTGGCCTAAGGGTTCGGACAACCTCGAGGCGGGAATAACAGACGCCAGACAGCGCCGGCGGGTGGCGAGCAACTATCATCTGGAGAATTGGCATGGCTCTCATGGATAAAAAGCAGGATACCGACGGTCTTTTGGATCCTGTCGAGCGGGTCCGATCCTTGCAGCCGCTGATCGCCGAATATGCCGGCATCGCGGAAGAGCAAGGCTGTATTGCGCCGCCTGTTTTCGACGCATTGAAGTCCGCCGGGCTTTTTCGGATGACCGTCGCGCGCCGCGCTGGCGGCGAAGGAGCATCGATGCGCACCTTCGTTGAAACGGTAGCCGAGATAGCCAAGACATGTGCCGGTTCTGCCTGGGCTTACGGCCTCGTCGCAGCAACGACCGGCATGGCGGCTTCCTTGCCGGAGGCACAGGCACAATTGCTTCGAGGAAGAGGCAACGGATTTAGTTGCTTCGTGGGGGCCAAGACCGGGATCGCCACCTGGTCTGAGGGCGGGTATCTCGTTTCGGGGCAATGGCCTTACGCTTCCGGATGCCTCCACGCCGACTGGGCATGTTGCGGCGTCTTGATCCGCGACGAAAACGGAGTGCAGGTGGGTTCCGGCAATGCCTTCCTCGATCTGTCGAATGAAAACGTCGAGATCATCAGGGACTGGAATGTGGCGGGGCTGTCGGCATCCGGCAGCAATAGGGTGAAGGCCGAAGGCCACTTCGTCCCCGCGGCCCTTGTCTTGCTCGACGACCACTTGGCGAACATGTCCAGCTTTATTGGGGAAGGCCACACCGAAGCACGCGATTTTTGGCCAGTCGAACCGCAGTTCGGGCTGACGGTCCTTCCCTCCATGCTGGGCGCGGCCGCTGGGATGTTCGAGGCTGTCCGGCAAAAGATGAACGAGCGCCCGATCATCGGCTGGCAATATCAGCGCCAATCCGATTCGGAACTCTTGCTGGCGAAGCTGGGAGAAGCCGCGATCAAGATCGATTCGGCATGGCTGCACGTATACCGCGCATGCGATATGTTGGACCACATTGCGCAGGAGCGCACCGTTTCCAAGATGGAGAAGGTCCGAACCCAGGCCGACTGCGGCTATGCCATGCGCCTGATACGCGAGGCGGGAGAAATATTGTTGGACATCGCCGGGCCGGGAGCATTCGCACTGACCAATACGATCCAGCGGCAGTGGCGGGACCTGAATGTCGGCTCGCGCCATAATGCGCTCAATGCCGGCCTCTCTCTGGAACTGCTCGGACGGGCTTTGACCGGGGGAAAATCAAACATCCGCAACATGCCGGAAATTTGATCCGTCGCAATCGGCGAGCCAGGCGGCGCATCATCTCACTTCAGATGCATGGGCAGCCCGGCCGCGACAAAGACCACGTTATCACAGATGCGGGCAACCGCCTGGTTGATCGAACCGGCCGCATCACGAAACCTTCTCGCCAGGGAATTGTCCGGCACGATACCGAGGCCGACTTCGTTGGAGACGAGGATGATCGCCCCATCGGCCGCAGCGATCGAGGCCTGCAACCGTTGCGCCTCCTGCTCGACGTCGCGTTCCGCAAGCAGAATGTTGGAGGTCCACAGCGTCAGGCAGTCGACCAGAAGGACGCGTCCGGCTCGCGCTTCGCTCAAGATGCACCCGGGAAGGTCGAGCGGCACCTCGATCGTCGACCAGCGATCGCCTCGATCTGCCCGGTGATGCGCGATGCGGTCCCGCATCTCCTCATCGAAAGGCTGGGCCGTTGCGACGAAGACCAACTCACCGGACCTCCCTTCAGCGCGTTCCTGTGCGTAGCGGCTCTTGCCGGATCGTGCTCCACCGAGAACCAGCAGCCGACCAGTTCCTTCCGCATTCATCAGGCGGCTCCCTTCGCAAGAGCGATGAGCCCATCAATGTCGACATGCTCCTCCAGCATCGCCGCAATCTCATCGAGCGCCTGGTCGACGGAGGCGCGATAATCGCGCCCTCCCCCATCGATCCCCAAGCGTGAGAGAAGCGCCCGGCGCTGATCGGGATCGGACAACAGGCCGTGCACATAGCTGCCCAGCACCATGCCGTCCCCACTGATTGCTCCATCGCTGCGGCCATCGTCGAAGATGGCAAGCGGCCGATGGGTGCCTGGGCCGCTCGTGTCGCCCATATGCATCTCATATCCCTCGAAGCTGGCACCCAGTGCCTCGCCCTTGACCGCCCGCAGCGCCTTGACCGGCGTGAGGACAGTCTCGACATCGAGCAAGCCAAGGCCGGCGACCGCCGCCGGCGCCCCTTCCAGTCCATCCGGATCGCGGATCTGCCTGCCCAGCATCTGATAACCGCCGCACAGGCCGAGAATCATCCCGCCGCGGCGATGGTGCGCCAGAATGTCGATATCCCAGCCCTCGGCGCGCATGGCGGTCATGTCGGCGAGCGTGGCCTTCGAACCAGCCAATATGATCAGCGCGGCGTCCGAGGGTATCGGCTGC
Source organism: Rhizorhabdus argentea (assembly GCF_037861105.1). Taxonomy (NCBI): domain Bacteria; kingdom Pseudomonadati; phylum Pseudomonadota; class Alphaproteobacteria; order Sphingomonadales; family Rhizorhabdaceae; genus Rhizorhabdus; species Rhizorhabdus argentea. The sequence continues at coordinate 161,120 of NZ_JBANFK010000003.1, read as the reverse complement.
CCAGGGGGTATCATGCGAAGTTCGACATCGGGCTCGAGCTTGAGCGGATCGAGGTCATCAAAGTTCGAGATGCGCGGGAGGATCGGGGAGGCGATCAGCTTTCGCCCCTCGCCGCCGGCGATCGGCTTTTCGAGGATGACCGCATCTTCGCTGGGCAGGCGCGCGGTCGCTGCCAGCCATGGCACCACGCCAAAGCCAGGCCAGCCGGATATCGCCTCGATCTGACGATAGCCGTCCTCGAACAGCGCCGGGTCGCCGCGAAACTTGTTGATGATAAAACCGCGGATCATTGCCGCGTCGGCGGCGTCGATGACCGCCTTGGTGCCGACGATGGCGGCGATGACCCCGCCCCTGTCGATGTCGCCGACCAGCAGCACGGGCACATCGGCCGCCCGGGCGAAACCCATATTGGCGATGTCGCCCGCGCGCAGGTTGATCTCCGCGGGCGACCCTGCCCCTTCAATGACGACGATATCGCACTGCGCCTGCAGCCGACGGTAGCTTGCCATCACTTCACCCAGCAGCGCGCCTCGCGCCTCGCGGAAATTGCCCGCGCCCAGCGTGCCGCGGACCTTGCCATTGACTATGAGCTGCGAAATGCGATCGGCCTGCGGCTTGAGCAGGACCGGATTCATGTCGCTGTGCGGTTCGACCCGCGCGGCGATCGCCTGGAGCGCCTGCGCCCGGCCGATTTCGCCCCCATCCACGGTGACGGCCGCGTTGTTCGACATATTCTGCGGCTTGAACGGGCGCACCCGCAGGCCACGATTGGCAAGCGCGCGGCAGATGCCGGCGACGAGCACCGACTTGCCGACATCCGAGCCGGTCCCCTGCAGCATCACAGCAGCCATGCGACGCCTCCTGCTATGAGCCAAAGGCACAGGCAAGCGCGCAGATAAACAAGCAGGCCGCGGTCGACATCCTTCGCGGTCGCATCGTGTCGGCCATCGCCGATCCACGGCTTCTCGTGCAGCACGTCGTCATAGACGATCGGGCCTGCCAGCCGCAGCCGCAGCACGCCCGCCATTGCGGCCTCCGGCCACCCGGCATTGGGCGAAGCATGTTTTCCGGCATCGCGCCACATCGTCCGCCAGCCGCCGAAACCGGCAACGCAGATTACGGCGCCCGACAGCCGCGCCGGTATCAGATTGAGCAGGTCGTCGGTGCGGGCCGCCGCCCAGCCGAAAGCGCGCCAACGCGGCTCGCGGTGGCCGATCATGCTGTCGGCAGTGTTGATTGCCTTGTAGATCCAGATGCCGGGCAGACCTCCCAGCACCAGCCAGAAACCGGGTGCGGCCACGCCATCGCAAAAGCTTTCGGCCAGGCTCTCTATCGCGGCGCGGGCGACGCCGGCCTCATCGAGGCCTTGGGTATCGCGGCCGACGATCATGCTCACGGCTTGGCGCGCAGCCTGAAGGTCGCCCGCCGCGAGGGCCGTCGCGATCGGACGGGCGTGATCGCAGAGGCTTCGTTGCGCAAGACCGGGGGCGCCCAGTACCGCGACCGCCAACCAGCCCCATAGGCCGAACAGCCCGAGCAGACCGCATTGCAGCGCGAACGCCAAGCCGCCGACGAGGAAGACCAGGATCAGGACAGTCACCATCCCGGCTGTACGGCGAAAGGCATCGCTCCGCCCCGGTCCATTCCAACGCGCATCGCACCAGGTTATGATCCGGGCGAAGGCGCCTACCGGATGCCCGACGCGTCGATATAGCCCCGCCGGCCAGCCGATCGCGGCGTCCAGGGCCAGCGCGGCGAGGGCCACCGGTTCAGCCATGGGCGAGCGCCCGGTCTAGTCGCGCCAGCGCCTCGTCACTGCCGGGCAGGCCTATCCGTAGCCAGTGCGGCTGATCGTCGAAAGGCCGGGTCAGGATCGACTGGCGCGCCAGCCCATCGAACAGCGCCGCGGCATCGGGAGTCTCTATCAAACGGAACAATGGGCAGTCGCCGATCGGGACGAAACCATGGCGGTGAAGAACCGCATCGAGGGCCTTCGCCTGCTGGCGCAAACGCTGCCGCGTCGCCTCGATCCACAGCTGGTCGCGATAGGCTGGCGTGCCGATCGCCAGCGCAGCGGCTGTTACCGGCCAGCTGCCGAGCTTGCGGCGGAAGCGCGAGATGATCTCGCGCGGACCCAGCACGAAACCGAGCCGCACACCCGCCAGCCCGAAGAATTTCCCGAAGGAGCGGAAGATGATCAACCGTCGGTCATCCCCGATCTGATCCGTCAGGCTCGTTGCCGGGGCAACATCCGCAAAGGCCTCATCGATCACCAGCCAATGTTCGGACCGCGCAGCCTGCGCCAGTTGCCCGCACAGCAGGTCTCGCCCGAAGGTCCGTCCATCCGGATTGTTCGGATTGGCCAGGATCAGGCTTTCCGACGGCCAGGGCAAAGCGCGCGCCTCGATAGCGACGCGAGACGTAACCAGCTCCGCATGGGTGCGATACGTCGGTGCAATATAGGCAGTTATCGCTACGCCGATGTCGCTCAGCAGCCGCAGGCCGATTTCCGTACCCGGCACGGCACAAACAAAGGCTGGATCGACGCTCAAATAGGCCGCAGCCGCTTCTTCGAGTTCGTCGAGGGCCGTTTGGTCGGGAAGGCGCTGCCAGTCGATATCCAGACTGGCCACCCCTGGCCATGGATCGGGATTGATGCCCGTCGATAGATCGAGCCACGCCTCGCCCCCATAAAAAGCGCGCGCCTCAGCCACTCGGCCGCCGTGAAACGTCCATTGGCTCATCGCAGCGCCGCCTCGGCGACCAGCGCGACGAGGAGTCCGGTTTCTACCAGCTCGATTCCCGCGCCATGCCCGTCGCCAGAGATCCCGCCGACCTTGCGTCCCAACCACCAGCTCCAGCCAGCGATCAGGATCGGCGCGGCGAGCAACGCGGGTGCGAACCATAGCCCGGCAATCAACAGCACGGTCCAGGCGGCTATATCGGCCGGCCGGATCACACCCCTGAACAGCGAACCGAGGCCATCATGCAGCGGCGGCAGCCAGCGCACCCACAGCAGCGGACCTATGCGCGCCGCGAAGGGCACCAAGATCAGCGCGACGAGCAGATCACGCTCGATCATCGCGTGAAGCAGGACGAACTTGACGATCAGTTGCAGGGCGATGGCGACCACGCCGAAGCTGCCGACATGCGGATCGGCGAGTACCGCGAGCAATCGCCTGCGATCCTTATGCGCCGCCCCGATGGCGTCTGCGAGGTCGGACAGTCCGTCGAGATGGAGCGCGCCGGTCACCAGCACCCAGGCGACCAGTCCGGCAACGGCTCCCGTCCACGAGTCGACATGCCTGCCGGCCCAGGCTGCCGCCATCACGAGTGCGCCGACCACCAGTCCGACAGCGGGAAACCAGCGAATCGACCGCGCGAACGCGTCTCCGTCGGCGCGGGCGTTGGGTGTCGGTAACCGGGTCAGGAATTGGAGCGCGAGGATGAAGCCGCTCACGGCCACAACCCCACAATCTGCGCCGCCGCCTTCTCGCCTGGCCACAGCTTCAGCGACAGCAGCGACGCGTAAGGCAGGTCGAACGCCCAGATCTGCCGCTGGTCGAAACAACACAGCACTCCCAAGGCAGCCCGCATCGCACCACCATGGGTGACCACCAATGTCGAGCCGGCAGAGACTTCCTTGATCGCGGCGCCGACCCGCGCAGTGAGGCTCGTCCATCGCTCGCCGTTCGGCGGAGCATGCGCATCGGGATCATCCCAGAAACGGCCGAGCGCGCCGGGATCGATCTCGCTTGCCGCACGGCCATCCCAGTCTCCGAAATCCAGTTCGCGCCATCGCGCATCCGTGATCAGCGGCCGTCCCGACAGGGCTGCAATGGCGTTGGCCGCTTTACCGGCGCGGCTCAGGTCAGAGGAAATCAGAACGTCGATCTCCAGATCGGCAACCTGATCGACGCAGGCGGCGATGCCCTCCGGCGTGGGCGCGACATCGGTACGGCCCATCATCCGCCCCGGAAGTTCGGGCGCGCCATGACGCAGGAGATGGAGCAGGACGCTCATTCGCGCCCTGCCACGCCCGCTTCGGCAAAGGTTGCCATGCCATCATGCGCGGCGAGCGCAGACCGGATGACGGCGACTGCGACTGCCGCACCACTCCCCTCGCCGAGCCGCATGTCCAGGCTGAGCAACGGCTGAAGGCCGAGCCGTTCGAGCAGCCGGATATGGCCTGGTTCGGCCGAGCGGTGTCCCGCAATGCAATGATCGACGATCGCCGGCGATGCGGCAGCAAGCGGTGCCAGGGCTGCGCAGCTGATGAAGCCGTCGAGCACGACCGGTATCCGCCGCTGCCGCGCCTCGATCACCGCGCCGGCGATCGCGGCGATTTCCCGGCCGCCCAGCCGCCGCAGCGTTTCGAATGCCGTCGCCGGGGCATCGCGATGAAAGGCGATGGCGCGATCGACCACGGCGCATTTTCGGCCGATGCCGGCATCGTCGACGCCGGTGCCCGGTCCGACCCATTCGGCCGCGGAACCTCCGAAGCTGCGCAGGCACAGCGCCGCGGCGGCGGTCGAATTGCCGATCCCCATTTCCCCGACAACGAGCAGATCGAGGTGGGGATCGACCGCCGCGCGCCCCGCCGACAATGCAGCAAGGCATTCGTCCTCGTCCATCGCGGGTGCGACGGTGAAATCGGCGGTCGGCCGGTCGAGATCGAGCGCGACGACCTTGAGCTCCAGTCCCGCAGCGCCCGCCAGCGCGTTGATCGCCGCGCCGCCCATCTCGAAATTGCCCACCATCTGGGCGGTGACTTCGGACGGGTAGGCGCTGACGCCATGGACCGTGAAACCGTGATTGCCGGCGAAAACCGCCACCCGGCCGCGATCGATCCGAGGCCGCGCACGTGCCTGCCAGCCGGCGAGGAAGATGGCGATATTCTCCAGCAGGCCGAGCGACCCAGCCGGCTTGGTGAGGTTCGCCTGCCGCGCACGCGCCGCGCCGATCGCGCCCTCGTCGGCCTGGGGGAGATCGACGAGAGCCGCCTCGAAGGCGGCACGATTTGGATATGCGCTCATTCGACGATGAACCCGGCAGGCGGGATGCGGGTAATGAAATGCCCCTTCACCCCCTGCGGCCATTTGGCGAACGGCACCCGTCCGTGCTCGCTCGCCGCATAATGGACTGCATAGTCAAGGATCGCTTGCGCCGCCTCTGCATCGGGCGTGAAGCGGCCGAGCACATAGCCGACCTTGCCCGGCGCGCGCAGGTGCACCGTGCAATGATCCGTGCAGGCGAACAGGCAGGGCATCTCGTGCACGTCGACCGTGTCATAGCCCGGGTCCGCGGCCTTGGCGGCACGCAACGCCTCGACCAGACGAGCACCGCCGAGCGCGCCATGACCGTCTTCGCGCGCTTCCTTGGAGAAACGACAGGTATTGCATACGACGATGGCTGGACCGTCGTTCACTGGCTTCAGCATTGGCTGTCTTCCATTGTAATATGCCGTGACGGAAGGCGTCAGGCTCAACGCGCGCTGACATGGGCTCGCCAATCCTGCCGGGACTGCCAGCCGCGACGCGCCAGTTCAGGGGTTTCGGAGGGAGTTTCGGCATAGCCGAGGCATAGCAATGCCATGAAGTGCCAGTGCGCCGGCGCGTCGAGCAGCTTCGCGACATGCGCTGGATCGACGATCGACACCCAGCCAAGGCCGACGCCACGGCTCTGCGCTGCAAGCCACAGGGTATGGATGGCCAGCACCGTAGAATAGCGCAGCGCCTCCGGCATGGTGGCGATGCCAAGGCCATGGCCTTGGTCCGGTTTCTCGTCCGAGAAGACCGCGAGGATCTCAGGGGCCTCGCGCAGCCCATGCAGCTTGAGCGACTGGTAGAGCGCGCTACGCTCATCGCCGTCATAGCGCTGGCCTGCCAGGCGCGCTGCCGCGTCGACATGATCGGCTAACTCCGATCGCAAGGCAGGCGTGCAGACGCGCACAAAACGCCACGGCTGGGCATTCCCCACCGATGGCGCGAGCTGAACCAGAGCGAACAGCCGGTCCATCTCGGCATCGTCGATCGGGCGGGTCTCGAAATACCGCACGTCGCGCCGCCAGACGAGCAGCCTCTCAATTGCCGAGGCATCAGGGAAACCCGCCAGAGGCGTGGCATCGGCGTCCATCAGAACTCGATACCCGCCTGCGCCTTGACGCCCTGCTCGCGGAACGGATGCTTGACGAGCGTCATCTCGGTAACGAGGTCGGCGGCTTCGATAAGGCGCTCCGGCGCGTTGCGGCCCGTAACGATGACATGCTTCGCCTCGGGCTTCACGCCGAGCACGTCGAGGACCTCATCGAGCGGCAGATAGTCGTAGCGCAGGACGATATTCAGCTCGTCGGCCAGCACCATGTCGTAAGCCGGATCGGCGACCATGCGTCGGACCTCATCCCACGCTTCGCGCGCCAGGGCGATGTCGCGGCTGCGGTCCTGCGTGTTCCAGGTGAAGCCCTCGCCCATCGGCTTGAATTCGACCTGCGACGGGAAAGCGTCGAACACGACCTTTTCGCCCGTCGTCATCGCACCCTTGACGAACTGGACGACACCGATCTTCTTGCCATGGCCGATCGCGCGAATGACCATGCCGAGCGCGGCGGTGGTCTTTCCCTTGCCCTTGCCGGTGTGGACGATCAGCAGGCCCTTCTCGATCGTCTTCGACGCAATGATCTTGTCGTGCGCCGCCTGCTTCTTCTTCATCTTTTCGGCGTGTTGTTCGTCGGTGCGTTCGACCATCGTCATGCTCCCTGGAGCTCGGCGAGCAAGAGGCCCGCGCTGTTGGATTTCGGTTTCCACATCCCGCGGTCGAGTGCCTCGGCAAGGCGGGCCGCAGTTTCGCGCAAGGCGGCGGGATTCGCTTCGGCCATGAACGCGCGCACCGTCTCGTCTTCGATGAAGGCGGCATGGACGGCGTCGAAATGATGGTCGCGCACCGCATGGGTGGTGGCGGCGAAGGCGAACAGATAATCGACCGAGGCGGCGATCTCGAACGCGCCCTTATAGCCGTGCCGCATCACCCCCGCGATCCATTTGGGATTGGTCACGCGTGCTCGCACGACACGGCCGATCTCGTCCTCCAGCGTGCGAACGACCGGCCGTTCGGGCCGGCTGTGATCGTTATGATAAGCGCGCGGGCGCTTGCCCGAGAGATGCTCGACAGCCGATGCGATACCGCCTTCGAACTGGTAATAATCGTCGCTGTCGAGCAAATCATGCTCGCGATTATCCTGATTTTGCACGACCGCGTCGGCCTGGATCAGCCGCTGCGTGAACAGCGCGCGTTCAGCGTCGCCTTCCACACCCGATCCATAGGCATAGCTGCCCCAGTCGAGATAGACATTCGCGAGATCGGCGCGGTCATGCCACAGCTTCTCGTCGATCATCGCCTGAAGCCCGGCGCCATAGGCACCCGGCTTGGATCCGAACACACGATAGCCCGCCCGCAACGCCGCCGGCTTGGCATCGCTGCCTTCGTCGATCAGCCGCGCGGTTTCGGCACGGTGGCGGGCGGCCGCAGGATTATCGTCGGCCGGCTCGTCGAGCGCCATCACCGCACGGGCGGCGGAATCGATCAGGTCGATCTGCTCGGGGAAGGCATCGCGGAAGAAGCCCGAGACGCGAAGCGTCACGTCGACCCGGGGCCGGCCGAGTTCGACAACCTTCATCACCTCGAAGCCGATCACCCGGCCCGAAGTCCAGTCCCAGCGCGGCCGCACGCCCATCAGCGCAAGCGCCTGGGCGATGTCGTCGCCGCCGGTTCGCATGTTCGCGGTGCCCCAGGCATTGAGCGCCATCGCGCGCGGATATTCGCCCTCGCGCTGGAAATAATCATCCACCAGTAGTTGCGCCGAGCGCCGGCCAAGCTCCCAGGCGGTCGCGGTCGGCACAGATCGGGTGTCGACCGAATAGAAATTGCGTCCGGTTGGCAGCACGTCCGGCCGCCCGCGCGTCGGCGCGCCCGACGGGCCCGGCTGGATGAAATGGCCATCGAGGCCGGCGAGCAAGGCGCCTCGTTCGGCATCGCCACAGGCATCGACCCGCCGCGACAGGTCGCCGAGCAGCATCTGCATGACCGCTTCAGACGCTGGCCCCGGCGGGATGGCGCCTTCGACCAGCGCACTTGCCAGGAGCTCCAGGCGCTCGATGGTATCGCCGTGTGTGCGCCAAGGGTCGATGGACAGCTTCATGAGCACGGCAGGCCGCGCACCTGCCCAGGCGTCGCCCATCGTGCAGTCGAGCGGATCGAAATCGAGCTTCAGGTCGTCGGCAAGTGCGCGAAGCAGCGAGGCCTGGCCTGGGAGGTCATGGCCGCGCGGCGTCCGGGCGAGCGCGATCAGCAAATCGGTGCGCAGCCGGCCCGCGGGGGACTGCGTGAAGACATGCAGCCCATCACGGATCTGCATTTCCTTCAGCTCGCACAGATAATTGTCGAGCGCCGCCAGCGCGTCTTCGCCCTCGCCGACAGCCCCTGCATCGGCGTCGAGTCCCTGGGAGCGGGCCAGCGCGAGGATTTCGCCCTTGAGATGATCGATCCGGCGCGGGTCCATGCCCGCCGCCAGATAATATTCGTCGACCAGCGCCTCGAGCTGCTTGAGCGGGCCATAGCTCTCCGCGCGCGTCAGTGGCGGCGTGAGATGGTCGATGATCGCCGCACCGATCCGCCGCTTCGCCTGGGTGCCCTCGCCGGGGTCGTTGACGATGAACGGATAGAGCTGCGGCACTGGCCCGGCACATATTTCGGGAAAGCAGTTCTCCGACAGCGCCAGCGCCTTGCCGGGCAGCCATTCGAGATTGCCGTGCTTACCGACATGGACGACCGCATGCGCGCCGAAATGCTGGTTCAGCCAGATATGGAAGGCGAGATAGCCATGCGGCGGGACCAGCGCCGGATCATGATAGCTGGTCTTGGGATCGATATCATAGCCGCGCGCCGGCTGGACCGCGACCACGACATTGCCGAAGCGATGAACCGGCAGCCGGAAGGCGCCGTTCCGGACGAACGGATCATCGATGGGGTTGCCCCAGCGTTCTGCGACTGCTGCCCGGACGGCCTCGGGAAGCGCATCGAAGGCGATATGATAGTCATCCAGCGACAGCGCGATCCCGCTCCGGTGACTGGCCGATCCCGGCGCGTTGGTCACGCCGGAGAGCATGATGTCCATCATCGCAGCACCGTGTGCAGGCGCGCCTTCCACCGCGTATCCGACGTCTCGCAGAGCCCCAAGGATCGCGGCGGCGCTGGCGGGCGTATCAAGACCCACGCCATTGCCGATCCGGCCGTCGCGATTGGGATAATTGGCGAGCACCAGCGCGATCCGCCGATCGGCCGCGGGCGTCCGGCGCAGCCGTGCCCAGCCGGCCGCGAGATCGGCGACGAAAGCTACCCGGTCGGGCGCGACGCGCGGCACGACGATACCGCACTCGGTGCGCTCGTCGAACCGCTCCGCCGCCTTGAATGCGACGGCGCGGGTGAACAGCCGACCATCGACCTCGGGCAGCGCGACGTTCATCGCCAGATCGCGGGTACCCAGGCCGCGAGGGCTTTCGCGCCAGCTCTTCTCTTCGACACCGGCAAAGACCGTCTGCAATATCGGGCAGTCCGCATTTTCGAGCACGCTGGTGAGCCGGTCGTCGCCCGGAGACGATGCCGCGAAGGACGTCGCGTTCAGGATTATGTCGGGCCGGATCTCACCGATCACACCGCGCAGCCAGTCGATCGCAAATGGCTCGCGCAGCGCGCGGACATGGACCGCGACAACGTTCAGCCCGCGCGCCTCCAGCGCCGCAACCAGTGCATCGACCGCTTCGAGCGTACCTGCCACGGTCAGCGCGCGGTAAAATGTGAACAAGGCAACCGGCTGGCCTTCGATCCAGCGCTTGCGGGCGTCGTCCAGCGTCGGCCGTTCATGCCCCGGCACGTGCAGTCCTGCATCGGCAACAGGCACGGGATCATCCGGCCGCCCGATGTCCTGGCCGACAAGCGCCGCAGCGTGACGCAGGAAGCTCACCGCGTTGGCTATCCCGCCCTGGCGCAGATAATCGCGCAGCCGGGTCAGCGTTTCGACCGGCAAGGTCGAGGCAGCATCGAGCGCGGGATCGGGTTCGCGTCCATCGGCGATCGCCGCGAAGGCGATGCCCTTCTCGCGCGCCACCCGAGCGATCTCGTCGACGCCATAGGGCCAATAGGCCTTTCCCCCGAGCAGCATGACGCAGACGAACCTCGCCTGCGCAATCACCTTCTCCACATAGAGATCGACCGAATAGGGATGCTTGAGCTGGAGCAGATTGGCCAGGCGGATCGTCGGCGCGCCCTCCCCCAGCATCCCGGCCGCCTGCGCGAAGCAGGCGAGTTCGCTGTCGGCCACGGTCAGGAAGACAATCTCGCCCGGCGACTGGGCGAGGTCGATCGCCTCGTCGCCATTGGAGACCGTTCCCGGCGTGGCAGCCAGAAGATGCATCAGGCGGCGACTCCGCCCAGCACCGCCAACAACGCCGCCTCGATCGCCGGCTGACGAAGGCCTTTTTGTCCGATCACGACGAGTTGCGACTGGCGCGCTTCCTGGGCGGTCCAGGCACGATCGAAATAATGCTGGATACGGGGGCCCACCGCCTGGATCACTAGCCGCGCCGGCTTGTCGCGAATTGCGATCATGCCCTTGATGCGCAGGATGTCGTGTGCCGCAATCTGCTCCGACATCGCCGCCAGCAAGGGCGCGACATCGTCTACCTCACCGCCCTTGACCACGAAGCTGTCGAAGTCGTCATGGTCATGATCGGGTTCGGCATCATGATGCGATGGCCGCGCCTGCAGGTCGTCTTCGGCTCCCGCGAACAGGCCGAGCAGCACAGTTGCATCGACCGCGCCATGATCGGCACGCACGATCTTCACGCCGCTGCGGGTATCCCCGGCAATATCGGCCTCGATCTTCGCAAGCGTCGCCGCATCGACCAGATCGGCCTTGTTGAGAATGACGAGATCCGCGCAAGCGAGCTGATCCTCGAACAATTCCTCGAGCGGGCTGTCATGATCGAGGGTCGGATCGGCCGCTCGGGCGAGCGCCAGCGCCGCTTCATCGGCAGCAAAGCGCCCCGCCGACACCGCATCGGCATCGATCAGCGCGATCACCCCGTCGACTGTCGAGCGGGTCCGGATCTCGGGCCATTGAAACGCCTTGAGCAACGGCTTGGGCAGCGCCAGGCCCGAGGTCTCGATGATGATATGCTCGGGCGGATTGGGGCGGTCGAGCAGCTTCTGCATCGTCGGCAGGAAATCGTCGGCGACGGTGCAGCAGATGCAGCCATTGGCGAGCTCGACGATGTCGTCGTCGGGGCACGCCTGGTCGTTGCAGCCCTTGAGCAACTCGCCATCGACGCCGACGTCGCCGAACTCGTTGACGATCAGCGCGAGTCGCCGGCCCCTCGCATTCTGCAGAAGATGGCGGATCAGCGTGGTCTTCCCGGCGCCGAGAAAGCCGGTGATCACCGTCGTCGGTATCTTGCTCATGCGCGGCGCTCCCATCGAGCGGCGGGCAAGCGGACAATATTGGCCTTCATCGGGATTCCCCGGCACCTGAGCGACATCGGTGACGGGGCTTACCGCTCGCGAGCACGAACGGCCGGCACGCGACGACGGGCGGGCGCCAAAGGCACCCATCGTCACACAACCGCGCGGCACCCGCCGCATCGTTCGTCGCTCAGACGGAAGAACCGTGCCCCGGCCAATCCCTGGACCAAAGCAAGAGCGACCAGACGCCGGCAGGTCTCCTGGCTCGCGGGTCGCAGCTCGATGTGCGCCTTCCCGGATCGGATCGATCCAGTGACCGTGCCCTTCCGGATGGAGGAGCACATGCACATCTCGCTCGCCGCTTACAGTTGCAGGGACAGCCGCGGATTTGGGAGGAACCTCCCGCACCGCATTCCCGTTTTAAGCCTCTTGCGAGGCACCGGCGCGATCTAATGGCAGGAGTTACCTCCTGCCTGACGCCGCTCATAACCACATTTGCGGGTCATACCAACTGCTCTTTGTGGCTCGGAGCGGCGCTTCCTAGAAGTTCATCCGGCCGCCGAGGCGCAAAGTGCGTGGCTCTACCACGCGGCTCAGCCGCCCCACGGCTGGTCCCGCTGTATCGAACGAGGGGATATAGGATTCGTAATAATAGGCGATGTCCTTGTCGCGGCTGTTGAGGACGTTGAGCACCTCGCCATAAATCTCGAAATGCCCCAGCTTGCGGGCTGCGCGCAGGTTGACAACCGTGCTGCCCGAGTCCCTGACGCTGTTGTCTTCGATCAGCGGATAGGGGCCGAGGTGGCGGACACGGATGCTAGCCTCCCACGGATCGAACACCAAAGCGACGCCGGCCGATGCGGCGTTTTCGAAGGCGTTCGGGATGCGGTCTCCATTGCCGTATCGCGACCGGCTCGCGGTATAGTTGCCGTCGATCGCCAACCAGGTCTTCGGCCGCCAGAATGCCACCAACTCATAGCCGCGGCGCTTGCTTGCGCCCGTAGGCTCGACCGCGTTGGAGTCGCCGATGAAGCGCAGTTCGCTGTCGACGTTCAACCACCAATAGGTCGCGGTCAGCGCAAAACCGGGCAATTGCCATCTAGCGCCGACTTCACGGCCTTCACCCCGCACGAGCACGGGCACCGGCGCCTCGGCGTTGACCGCGCCCCGCACATCGTTGGAATGAAAGCCGCGGCCCCAGTTGCCATAGAGCTCGAGCCGACGGGTCGGGGAGTAGGCTATCGACACCCTCGGTGAGAAGATTGCATCATTGCCATTGCCCTCTCCGGCGATGCCCGCCGCCTGGTCCTTCGCACGCACGACATAGTGGTAATAGTCGCCGCGCACGCCGCCGATCAGACGAAGGCCAGTGAAGGGCATCCAACTCGCCTCGCCGTATAGCGCTGCCGAGGCTTCCTCGACATGATGGCGACCAAGCGACGCGAGGAATAATCGTGCGCTCGTCCGATAGACGCCAACGTTGCCGATGTGATCGTATCGCTCTTCCGTGCCGAGAGACAAGGTGAGAGCCGGCGTCACGGTCCAGCGCTTCTCGCCCCGCGCACCAACGATCCAGCGCCTGTCGAATTGGCGGATTTGGGCGCTGGTCCCGTCGGGGTCGGTGTAGGTAGGATTGGAATACATCGACCAGTCGTAGAACTGGCCATAGAGGTTCGCGTGCCAGTCGGGCTGGCGAACCGCGACGTTGGCGACGAGCCGACTGGTCTCGCCGCGCGCGGTGGAGTCGGGCGAGCAGAAGACATCTCTGCAGATGGCGGAACCGATGATCCGCTCGGGTATCTGCTCGGTCGGGTGCCACGTTGCATGATAGGCATGAAACGACGCTTCGACCTGTCCCGCACCGGCGGGCGCCGTATATTTGGCGAAACCCGAGCCATGCCGCAGATGTTCGGGTGATTCCCAGGGACCGTTATAGATCTTGGCCTGCGCGACCAGCGTCAGCTTGCCTGAACCTGCGCCGCCTATCGTGCCGCCGGCCGCGATGCGGCCATAGCCGTACGAACCTCCCTCGACCGAGATCCATGGCGTAGCGAAGCCATCGATCGTCGTCATGTAAGCTGCGCCTGCCAGCGCGAAATCGCCGCCATCAGCGCGGTACGAGCCTTTACGGAAATCTTCGCGTGCGACGATTTCGGGGATGAGCCCGTTGAGGTCGAGATAGCCTTGGCCGTGACCGTGGGTACGCAAGTTCATCGGTACGCCATCGATATAGGTCGCGAAGTCGGAACCGTGATCGAGATTGAAACCGCGGAGGAAATATTGATTGGCCTTGCCGCTGCCCGAATGCTGGGCGGCGACCATGCCGGGCACTGCTTCAAGCAGTTCGGCGACACGCAACAAGGGGCGGACGAGCAGGTCAGCGCCGGCAATCGTGCCCTCGCTGGCCGCGTGCGCCACGCCGATCTTCGCCTCGCCGCGGCCGAAGACGACGATATCGCCGGCTGGTTCCGGCGCAGGCGCCGCCTGACCTTCCTGGGTCTGTGCCAATGCCGGTGTCGCGCTGCACGCAATGGCCATAGCTGCGCATCCAGGCCACCACATCCATAAACCGATGATGTTCTTCATTCCCGTCCCCGTCGGCGCCAAGCGACGTCGGGCCGGGGCGTGCCGTTCACGAACGGTCGGCGCGCACGACCGCCGGGCGCCCGAGGGCGACAGACGTGCGCATCCGTGCGGCCCCAGCCGCTCGTTCGTCGCTCAGACGGAAGAAACCGTGCCCCGGTCATCCCCTGGACCAAAGCAAGAGCGACCAGACGCCGGCAGGTCTCCTGGCTCGCGGGTCATCGCTCGATGCACGGCCTTCCCAGGCCTCGCATGACTTAGCGTCCGGCCCAGTGGCTGGCGGCTCGGGACATCTCGTCCGCACCGCACATGTGCATCGCGCTCGCCGCTTACAGTTGCAGGGACAGCTGCGGATTTGGGAGAAGCCCCCCGTACCGCATTCCCGTTTTAAGCCTCTTGCGAGGCACCGGCGCGATCTATGTCCCTGCACGGCCTTGCGGCACGGGCTTGGACGGGGCGGCCATTAGGCGAAGCGATACTGCGCCGCAAGGGGGGCGGCGCGCGCCAGCGATCAATCGACGTTGAGCGACTGAAGCCGCCAGATCCGGTTGAACGACATATGCGTCGCGGCGAGCGGCCCAATGTCGATCCGCATCGTCGATGCCGGAGACAGATCCAGCGCAGCCACGAGCGCTGCCCTGACGACCATCGGGTGGGTTATGGCCAGGATATGCGTGTTGCGCTCCGTCTGCGCCTGCAACCAGCGCGACACACGTGCGACGACATCGGACAGGCTTTCCCCACCGGGCGCACCTTTCGCCGGGTCGGCCAACCACGCCGAGAGCGCGCCTGCATCGCGCCGCTGGATCGCCTCGAAGCCCTGCCCTGCCCACGCGCCATGGTCGATGTCGCGCAGGCTGTCGACGACCGATGCATCGAGAGCCAACGCATTGGCGGTTTGTCGGGCAGCCAGGGCCGGGCTGACCATTACGAGTTCTACGCTGGCGGGCAGTTTATAGCCGGCCGCCTTGCGATTTCCGCCGTCGTCGAGTGGATCTCCCGGACCGGAAAAGCCGCCTTGGCGGGCCGAGGCCGTGGCCGCATGGCAGAGGAATGTCAGTCGGCTGGCCAGGGCTGGTCTCCATGGATCGTTGACGCTGTGGCGGATTTCGGCCTACAGCGATTCCTGCAATGACCGAGGAAGAAGCCGGTGTAATTCCGGCACGGTCGCGCCACTGTTATCGTCAGCCTTTGTCCGCTGTCGAGAGTCAGACCTTCCTCGGACCGATTGGAACACCGGCGGGACGCGGAATCCCGAAAGGAGCATGACAATGGCCACGGCAGCCCTTTTCGCAGACGACATCTTCATCCCGTTGCCGGGAACGGTGGTCATACCGCTGCGAGACATCGTGCCATGGGGTATTTTCGGAACGCTGCTGGCGATGATCTTCCTCTATTTCGTCAGCACCGAACAAGGTGCGCTGTCGCTGTTCAGCGGCATGTACGTTCATGAGTTCGTTCACGACGGACGCCATCTCCTCGGATTCCCCTGCCACTAAGGCGGGGGAATAGGTCATGGTCAGAGATTTGCTCGTTCGCGGGATGCTCGCCGGCATTCTCGCCGCGGTTCTCGTCACCTTGTTCGCGCGCGTCGTAGCTGAACCCCAGGTCGATCTCGCAATTGCCTACGAAGCCTCCCACGCGGCACACGAAGCGCATGACATGCCCGGCATGGTCACGACCGAAGATCCCGAGCTGGTCAGTCGCACCACCCAGAAAGGACTCGGCCTGCTCACCGCACTGACCTTGTATGGCGCGGCAGTCGGCGGCATCTTCGCGCTCGTATTTGCGCTCGTCTATGGACGTGCGGCATCCAGCGGACCGCGGTCATTGGCTCTTCTGTTGGCAATCGGCGCCTTCATCGCCATTGCGCTGGTTCCCGCGCTGAAATATCCGCCGACCCCGCCCGCCGTCGGCCAGCATGAAACCGTGGCTTTCCGGACCGTCGCCTATTTTTCGATGATCGCCCTGTCGCTCGTGGCCATGGTTATCGCGGTGAAGATAAGCCGGCTGCTCAGCGGTCGCCTCGGATCATTCAACGCCGCGCTGATCAGTGTGGCCGGCTACATTGCCATCGTCACCGCGGTGCAGTTCGCGCTACCGGCGATCGACGAAGTGCCGGCCGATTTCCCGGCCGTCGTGCTCTGGAACTTCCGCGTTGCGGCGATCGCACTTCAACTCGCATTGTGGGTGGTGATCGGGGTGGTCTTCGGGGCCGTGGCGGACCGCAGATTACGACGATCTGCCTCGCGCAGCCGATGAAGCGAGGGCTCTGCTCTTCAGTTGAACTTGTACCCCCGACCGATCGTACGGGGTTCGAACTGATCTGATCCAGACCTGACTCAGCAGGCCTGCCCTGCGGCTCGCCTGGCCAGCAGCAGCGCCCCGATCAGGCCCGCTTCCTGTCCCAGCACGGAGCCACGAATGATCTCGGCAAGGTCGGCGCTCTCTGCGAAATAGCCGGCGTTGATCCGCGCAGCGTGGGTCCTGACCCGTTGCAGGAGCCCAGGCGCGTTCATCACGCCGCCGCCGAAGACTATCCGGTTTGGCGAGAGCACGCTCATGACCGCTACCGCAAGATGGGCGAGGTACCAGGCTGCTATCTCATGTGCCGGGTGATCGGCCGCAAGGTCGGAGAGCTTTTGCCCCCACCGCGCCATAATTGCGGGACCACTGGCCAGCCCTTCGATGCAGCCGCCATGATGGGGACAGACGCCGGGAAAATCTTGATCGAGGGGATGACGGGGCGGGGCGATATGCCCCATTTCCGGATGTCGAAAACCATGTACGGGCAGCCCGGCGATAACGGCGCCGCCCCCAATGCCGGTCCCGATGGTGATGTAAACGAGGGTCGAGCGATCGCCGTCTGCCATCTCGGCGGCTTCGGCCATGGCAGCCGCGTTGACATCCGTGTCCAGTCCAACGGGGATAGCGAATTCTGATCGAAGGCTGGCCGCTGGCGACACGCCGCTCCATCCCTTCTTCGGCGTCCTCCGAAGCGCACCCCAATCCGGAGCGCCGGGATCCAGCTGCAGTGGGCCGAAACTGGCAACGCCGATCGAGGCCATCGGGCCGTGACGCGCCTGTGCCTCCTTGAAGAAGGTCAGCGTGGCATTCATAGTCGGGCCAGGGGCTTCGGTGGCTATCGAGGTCCGTTCCAGCCAAGGCTGGCCCGGCTTGCCGACCGAGCACAGGAATTTGGTGCCCCCTGCCTCGAGGCAGCCGTAGAGCAGATCCCCATCATTCTCCTGAACTGCTGGACGCTGCTCGTCAAAGGCCACGGTTGGCCCTGTCGGGGTTGCGTGATCGCTTGATATCATGGGCGCCAACTCCAGCTGAGCAGGAGCTCTATTTCTCCAGCTCAAGCCAGTCCTTCGTCGGCTGGTGATAGAGCATGTCGAAAACTTCGAGCTGCATCCCGGTCGGTTCGACCGCGTTCGAGTTCCAAAGCATGCCTACGCCAGCCTTGAGGATCGGATCGAACAGGATCAGCGAGCGATATCCGTCAACCGCTCCCCGATGACCGATCACCTCGCGGCCGGCATAATGCCAGATCCGCCAGCCGAGGCCGTAGGAAGCATCCTTGAGCACCTGGTCGAGTTCGCGCTGGCGGTGGACGGAGAAGGTGCGAATCCGCGGCGAATGCAGTTGGCGCAAAACCTTCGGCGACAGCACGCGGGGCGCTTCGCCCATCTGGGCGCGCATCCAGATGCCGAGATCAATGATCGACGAGTTGATCCCGCCGGCCGCCGGCGTCCTGTAATAGGCGTCCGCCACCTTCAGCTCGCGCCGGCCCTGATGGGGACGCGCCCAGCTCGGCGAAGACTCCAGGCCCTCGCGGGTCGTGGTCGCCGATTGCATCCCAAGGGGGCCGAATATCTCTTCCTGAACCAGCTGAGCATAGCTTTTGCGGCCGGCATGTTCGGCCGCTTCGCTAGCGGCGTCATAGGCGATGTTCTGATAGCTGTAGCATTTGCCCGGAGGGCACAGCAGCGGGATCTGGTTCAGCCGACTGCGGATCTCCTTCGGATCCTTGCCATCCTCCAGGTCGCGATCATAGGCGTTCTTCCAGATGCCCAGGCTCTGCGACAGGAGGTTGTCGATGGTCGCGACATTCTGCGCATCCTTCGGCAGCTTGAGCGATGGTGCCCAGCGCGAGACCGGGTCGCTCAGCGACAATTTCTTCTCTGCCGCCATCTTGGTGAGCAAGGTCGCGGCCACTCCCTTCGAAACGGATGCCCAGCGGAACACGGTATGCGCATCGACCGGCTTCCCCTCGGGCCCATCGGTGGTGACGCCATAGCCCTTGGCGAAGCTGATCTCGCCATTCTCGATGGTGACGATCGCGACACCCACCACCGACCGTTCGGCGGCAAGCTCACGCATCCGCTGATCGAGCCGGCGATAATCGATCCGGGTCGGGCCGCTCTTGCTGATGCCGATACGGCTGAGGTCGATCGACAGCCGGGCGACCGGCGGCCTGGCGGTCTCCTGCGTCCTGCGCAGATAAAACCCACCGGCAGCGAGAAAGGCGATCAGGAGCGCAACGAGGACCGCGCCGGCCACCACCAGCCCACGCTCGATCTGAACGACAGCGGGCACCTCTGCTTCCGGCGGAGCCAGCGAATTGGCCTTGATATCTTTATCGGACATGAGCGCGGGGACGGGACCAGCAGGCAGGAGGGACGGCAGGCATAGCAGGTCGGGTGGCGAACGCCCGCCCGGCCCACTGCCGCTCAACCCACGACATGCACCATCCAACGCGGCATCGAAAGACCGTCAGCTCAGATATTTGGCAGTGGTCTTCGACGCGAGCTCCTCTGCGGTGACACCCGGCGCCAGCTCGATCAGCCTGAACGGAGAATGGTGGTCGGGCCGCTGGAACACGGCGAGGTCGGTCACGATCATGTCAACCACGTTCTTGCCGGTCAGCGGCAGCGTGCAGGCCGGAATGAACTTCGGATCGCCGTTCTTCGACGTATGCTCCATCACCACGATGATCTTCTTGACGCCGGCAACGAGGTCCATGGCCCCCCCCATGCCCTTCACCATCTTTCCGGGGATCATCCAATTAGCGATGTCGCCCCCTTCGGAGACTTCCATCGCGCCGAGCACCGTCAGGTCGATATGACCGCCGCGGATCATCGCGAAGCTGTCGGCGCTGGAGAAGAAGCTCGTCGAGGGCAACTGGCTGATGGTCTGCTTGCCGGCGTTGATCAGGTCGGCATCCTCCTCGCCCTCGAAGGGGAAGGGACCGATGCCGAGCATACCGTTCTCGGATTGCAACGTCACCGTCATCCCTTCCGGGATGTTGTTTGCAACCAGTGTCGGGATGCCGATGCCGAGGTTGACGTAATAACCGTCCTGAAGCTCGCGCGCAGCGCGCGCCGCCATCTGATTGCGATCCCAGCCCTTCACTGCCGTGGCCATCTTGCTTGTCTCCCTTATGGCCTGATCGGCCGATCTCTTGTCCCAGGAAAAGCCTGGTCCCAGCTACACCTGACTCAGCGGAGGCAGCCGAGCGCCGCCCCACGCCGAGCGATCACGCCGCTTCGCGCGGCCGGGTCGTGCGGAACTCGATCTTCTTGTCATAGGGTGCGCCGAGCACGAGCCGCTTCACATAGATGCTGGGCAGGTGGATCTGGTCCGGATCGATGCTGCCGACCGGCACGATCTCCTCCACCTCGGCGACGCAGATCTTGCCTGCGGTCGCGGCCGGCTGGTTGAAGTTGCGCGCGGTCTTGCGGAACATCAGGTTGCCGCTTTCATCCGCTTTCCAGCCCTTGATGATCGACACATCGGCGCGAATGCCGCGCTCGAGCACATAAGTCTCGCCGTCGAACTCCTTGGTCTCCTTGCCTTCGGCGACAAGCGTGCCCACCCCGGTCTTGGTATAGAAGCCGGGAATGCCGGCGCCGCCGGCCCGCATCCGTTCGGCCAGCGTACCTTGCGGGGAGAACTCGACCTCGAGTTCACCGGAAAGATATTGCCGCTCGAACTCCTTGTTCTCGCCGACATAGGACGCGATCATCTTCCGGATCTGGCGGGTGCGCAGCAGCTTGCCGAGACCCTCGCCATCGATACCGGCATTGTTCGAGGCCGCGACCAGATCCTTCACGCCCGAAGCGACGATCGCATCGATCAGCCGTTCGGGAACGCCGCACAGGCCGAACCCCCCTGCACAGATCGTCATCCCGTCGAACAACAGTCCTTCCAGCGCGGCTTCGGCAGATGCATAAATCTTGGTCATGAACGTCTCCGGATCATCGCCGCCGCTCTACCCCCAGGGGGAAAGAGCGGTCAACGGTGCGATATGGATAAGCCTGTTTCAGCCAAGCCGCCGCGCACCGCAACGAAGATTCTGCGTGGGGGGTGAATATTTGACCGGAATTGCGCCATAAGCGAGCAATCCGGCGTTGACCGCCATTGGCTGTTTGATCGATCATCACGAACGTGCAGGAGGCCCACGATGATCAAGGAATTGGCGGAGATCGATATCAAGCCCGGCCATGAAGGCCCCTTCGAAGCTGCTATGGCGCAAGCCAGGAGCTTGTTCCTCGCATCGAAGGGCTGCCTCGCCTTCCGGCTTTATAGATCGATGGAGCAACCCAGCCGCTATCGGATGTTCGTCGAGTGGGAGACGATCGAGGACCACATGATCGAGTTCCGGAACTCCGATGCCTTCGTCGCCTGGCGGCGGCTGTGCGGTCTCTATTTCCTGCACCCTCCCCGGGTGGAGCATTTGACTGTCATCGTCGAGGGGCGGAATGAGGACGAGGAAATTGTCCATGCGATGGCTTTAGGATAGGGATCTCGCAATATTTCCGCGCCGCCATGGAATAAGCGCGACATCGGCGATTTCTGTGCCAGCGTTCGCCATGTAGAAGCGAGCTAAGGCCATGAAGCCTTGTTGCTACCCCGGCATCTTCTCGACGAACCAGACCCAGGCCTCGATGGCAGCGTACCCCAGCCCTGCCACGATCGCCACGCTCGCGATCATGACCGCGACACCCGCCAGGACGGCGATACCGTCGCGCGCCAACAGCCCGAGCGCGAACAAGGAGATCGCCGCCGCGGGCACCGCATTGCCGAGCGGAACCGGCAAGGCCAGCAGCACCGCAAGCGCGAGACAGAGCAGGCCGAGCATCCGCCGGCCCGCCAGCCCGGTGAGCGCGTCGAGGCGACGGCTGAGCAATATCTCCGCCCTTCGGGTCAACGGCCTGAGCCGCTCGACCGCCTTCGCGAATCTTTCGGTCGTCACCTCGCGACGGCGAATCCAGGCTGGCAGCCAGGGCCTGCGGACGCCCAGAACGAGCTGCGCAGAGAGGATGATCAGCGGCACCGATAGTGCGATATCGCAACCCGGCGGCAAAGGCAGCATGTTCGGGGCAGCCAGCAGGAAGATCAGGCCCGCAAAACATTTCTCGCCAAGGGTCGAGGTCAGGTCGTCGAGCGAGATGCGCGCCCCGGCGCAGCCCGATGCCAGCACGTCGAGAGTGTCGGTCAGCCGCGTAGCGGAAACCGGCGAGACGGCGCAGGCATTCGCATCGGCGGCGCGGGCGGCATCGGGGATAGTGGACACCCATGCTCAACCCCGCACAGCTTCGCGATGTTCCCGCGCCGTTGCTCGCGAACCTCCTCCACGCTACAATTTCGTCCATATCTCGGGCGGCACCGCTATCTACCGCGCGGTGACCGTCGGCACGCCGGGCGCCGCAGTACCGCCGCTCGATTTTCCTGCGCCACCCGCCGATCCGCGGCGCACGGGACGCCTATAGGCTCTATGGCATCACCGTCGACGTGACATGCCAATGTCACGCGAAATCGCTAGCAACCGGCGGCGGGTGTATGAGAAGGATCTGGTTGCGATGAAGAGATATGCCGCCACGTTATTCGCGCTTACAATGGCGGCCAGCGCCAATGCGGCTGCAGCCGGTACCATTGTGGGCGCCAAGGTGGAACGGACGGCCCCCGACGCGCTGACGATTGCTTGGCAGGACGACGATCCGATCGACCTGTTCGTCACGACAGATCCCGCCGGCGACATCACCAAGGCTCAACTGCTGTCGAACGACGATCGCGACGGGCACTTCGACCTTCCCTCCGCCGGGGTCCAGCGGCGTTATTTCCTGCTGCGCGACGAGCGGACCGGACGGACGACGACCGTGGCCGAGCGGCTGCTGCCGCTGGAGCGCGGATCCAATTTTCGCGATATCGGCGGTTACCCCGCGGCGGGCGGCCGGCATGTCCGCTGGGGCATGATCTACCGCTCCGGCGCTACGCCGCTGCTAAGCGATGCCGACGTCCAGCAGGTGCTGGCTCTCAGGCTTGCGAACCTTGTCGATCTGCGGTCGAGCGAGGAACGGGTCCTCGCCCCGACCCGACTCGACGGAATAGCCTATACTGCGGTCGGCTATCCGATAGGGGCGGTGATGAAGCCTTCGGCCGGCAGCGGCGAGTTGAAGAATGGCGGCGCAATATACCGCAACTTTCCGACGCTGCTGGCGCCGCAGCTTCGCATCGTGTTCGCCGATCTGCTCGCGAACAAGGGGCCGATCGCCTATAACTGCTCGGCAGGCCAGGATCGCACCGGCTTCGTGACGGCGATAATCCTGACCGCCCTCGGCACGCCGCGCGATAGCATTATCGCCGACTATCATCTCTCCACCCAATATCGCCGCCCCGTCAACGAACTGCCGAGGATCAACCTGGCCGCGCATCCCGGCGATCCCGTCGCCGCACTCCTCGCCAGATATCAGGACGATCCGCGCGCCGCAGTGCCCCAATCCCTGAAGGAAGCAGACGGCACGCCGTTCCTCGCAGCGGCTTTCGACGAGATCGAGAAGCGCTGGGGTTCGGTCGACATCTATCTCGCGCAGGAAATCGGCGTCGGCCAGACGGAGGTCGCCGCCCTCCGCCGCATCTACCTGCAGTAGCCGGACAAGCGGCCCATCGCTCTGCCAGGGCAGTCCGACAGCGCCAAGGCTCTAATATCCCTGGAACTTGCTTCTCCAGGGGAGTATTTTCAAATGGCGGGGGACTCGGAAAAGGAGGCTTTCATGCTTGTCGAATCCAACCTCGATGAGCTCACCGACCGGTCTCATCAACTCATCTCGTCCGCCCGTGTCGAGGGCACACCGATCTACAACCGGCAGGGCGAGAAGCTGGGCACCGTGCATTCGGTGATGATCCACAAGACCACCGGCCAGATCGCCTACGCCCTGCTCGCCTTTGGCGGCTTCTTCGGCATCGGCTCTCACGTCCACCCCATTCCGTGGCAGATGCTCACCTACGACCCCGCCCGCCACGGCTATGTGGTCGATGTCACGCGCGAGATGCTGGAAGACGCTCCCAGCCTGGAGCTGGACAAGAGCGACCGTCCGACCGAAAGCGAACGGCCGATGTACGACTATTGGAAGTTCGACGCCTATTGGTGAGCCGGTCGACTCTGAGGCGCAGTACGCCGCTTGAAGCAGGCGCCGAGAGCTGGCTAGATCAGCCCTGCCAGCGGGCTGGAGGGGTCGGCATACATGCGCCGTCCCATTCGCCCGGCGCGATAGGCGAGTCGTCCCGACTCCACCGCCAGCTTCATCGCCGTCGCCATCATCACCGGGTTTTTCGCCTCGGCGATGGCGGTATTCATCAGCACGCCCGCGCAGCCCAGCTCCATCGCCACCGCCGCCTCGGACGCTGTGCCGACGCCGGCGTCGACCAGCACCGGCAGCGTGGTGCCTTCGACGATCAGGCGGATCGTCACCTTGTTCTGGATGCCCAGCCCAGACCCGATCGGAGCACCCAGCGGCATGATCGCTACGGCGCCGGCATTTTCCAGCCGCTTGGCCGCAATCGGATCGTCGACGCAGTAGACCATTGGCTTGAAGCCTTCCTTCGCCAGGATCTCAGTTGCGCGTAGCGTCTCGACCATGTCGGGATAGAGCGTCTTGGCCTCACCCAGCACCTCGAGCTTGACGAGATCCCATCCGCCCGCCTCGCGCGCCAGCCGGAGCGTCCGGATCGCGTCCTCGCCGGTGAAGCAGCCAGCGGTGTTGGGCAGGTAGGTGATCCTCTTCGGGTCGATGAAGTCGGTCAGTATCGGCGCCTTGGGATCGGCGATGTTGACGCGGCGCACCGCGACGGTGACGATCTCGGCGCCCGACGCCTCGACCGCGGCTGCGTTTTGCGCGAAATCCTTGTACTTGCCGGTGCCCACGATCAGCCGCGAGCGGAACGTCCGTCCCGCCACCGTCCAGCTGTCGTCGTCCACCGTCACGCCATGATCTCCGCCGCCAACAAAATGGACGATCTCTAGATCGTCGCCATCCTCGACCTGCACCTGGCCCAGCGTCGAGCGCGGTACAACCTCAAGGTTGCGTTCAACCGCGACCTTGGTCGGCTCCAGCCCGAGCTCATTCGCAAGTTCGGCGATGGTCATGCCCGCGATGATGCGGCGATGCTCGCCGTTGATGCGGACCGAGATGGTGCCGTCGGGATTCATGTCGCCTCCAATGCGCTTTCGCTTTGCGTCTGCGCGCCATATAGGGGTGCCGGTCGCACCCTCGCAACGGAAAGGCTTGCCGCGTGGCGGATCGCCCGGTCATCTTCGTCCTCAATGGACCGAATCTCAACATGCTGGGCACGCGCGAACCCGAAATCTACGGATCGGATACGCTCGACGACATCGCCGGCATGCTGGAGGACCGCGCGCTCGAACTCGGACTGTCGATCGACATGCGCCAGTCGAATCATGAAGGACACCTGGTCGACTGGATCCAGGAAGCCAATGCCAGCGGGGCGAAGGCGGTGCTGATCAATCCGGGCGCCTATACCCACACGTCGATTGCACTGCATGACGCGATCAAGGGCGTCTCTGTTCCGGTGATCGAAGTGCATCTGTCGAACCCGCATGCCCGGGAGGCGTTTCGCCATGTCAGCTATGTCGGCCAGGCGGCGAGGGGCTCGATCATGGGGTTCGGCGTGCAATCCTACATGCTTGCGCTGGACGCCGCCGCCCGCATCTGACAATGGCGTCCGCCACGGATCAACTACCGAAGAGCAACTGATGGCCGATCAATCCCAGGGGAAAGCAATGCAGGTCGACCCGGAACTGGTGCGCCAGCTGGCGGTGCTCCTGGACGACACCAACCTGACCGAGATCGAAATCCAGGACGGCGAACGGCGGATCAGGGTCGCGCGGAACATAACCGTCGGCGCGGCGCCGACCTATGCGGCTCCGGCCGCCCCGCCTGCAGCGGCTCCGGTCGCAGCGCCGGCTCCTGAAGCCGCCGCGGATCATCCCGGCACCGTGAAGTCGCCGATGGTCGGCACCGTCTATCTCGCCGCCGAACCGGGCTCCAAGCAGTTCGCCTCCGTGGGCGACAAGGTAACGGCTGGGCAGACCCTGGTCATCGTCGAGGCGATGAAGGTGATGAACTCGATCGCCGCGCCGCGCGCCGGCACGGTCAAAGCGGTGCTGGTCGAGAACGGCCAGCCCGTGGAATACGACCAGCCCCTCATCGTCGTCGAGTAAGCGACGATGGCCATCAGCAAGGTCCTGATCGCGAACCGGGGCGAGATTGCGCTCCGCATCCACCGCGCCTGCCACGAGATGGGCATCCAGACGGTGGCGGTCCACTCCACTGCCGACGCCGATGCGATGCACGTCCGGCTTGCCGACCAGTCGGTCTGCATCGGCCCGGCGCCGGCTTCCGAAAGCTACCTCAACATCCCCAGCATCATCGCCGCCGCCGAGATTTCGGGCGCCGACGCGATCCATCCCGGCTACGGCTTCCTCTCGGAAAACGCGATGTTCGCCGAGATCGTCGAGTCCCATAACCTGATCTGGATCGGCCCGAAACCGGAGCATATCCGGACGATGGGCGACAAGATCGAAGCGAAGACCACTGCGGCGAAACTTGGCCTGCCGCTGGTGCCCGGTTCGCCCGGCCCGCTGACCTCGATCCACGAGGCACGCGAGATCGCGGCCGAGATCGGTTATCCGGTACTGATCAAGGCGGCATCGGGTGGCGGCGGACGCGGCATGAAGGTCGTGACCGAGGAGAGCCAGCTCGAGACCCTGATGGCGCAGGCCGGCTCCGAAGCGAAGTCGGCGTTCGGCGACGCGACCGTCTACATGGAAAAATATCTCGGCGATCCGCGCCACATCGAGTTCCAGGTGTTCGGCGACGGCAAGGGCAATGCGATCCATGTCGGCGAGCGCGACTGTTCGCTCCAGCGCCGCCACCAGAAGGTGCTCGAAGAGGCGCCCTCCCCGGTCATCACCCATGCGCAGCGCAACGAGATGGGCGCGATCGTCGCCCGCGCGATGGCCGACATGGGCTATCGCGGCGCCGGCACCATCGAGTTCCTCTACGAGAATGGCGAGTTCTACTTCATCGAGATGAACACCCGCCTGCAAGTCGAGCATCCGGTGACAGAGGCGATTACCGGCCTCGATTTGGTGCGCGAGCAGATCCGTATCGCCGAGGGTAAGCCGCTGTCGGTGACGCAGGAGGATCTGGAGTTCCGCGGACATGCAATCGAATGCCGGATTAATGCCGAAGACTGGAAGACCTTCGCGCCGAGTCCCGGCACGGTGAAGACGTTCCATGCACCTGGCGGCATGCACGTTCGCGTCGATAGCGGCATCTATGCCGGCTATCGCATTCCGCCTTATTATGATTCGATGATCGCAAAGCTGATCGTCTACGGCCGGGATCGCGCCGGCTGCATCCGCCGCCTTCGCCGCGCGCTCGAGGAGTTCGTCGTCGACGGCGTCAAGACGACGATCCCGATGCACCGCGCATTGCTCGACGAGCCGGACTTCCAGAACGGCAATTACACGATCAAGTGGCTTGAGGAGTGGCTGGCGACGCAGCAGGATCCCGCCGAATGAAGGCGACGATCTGGCATAATCCACGCTGCTCCAAATCGCGCGAGGCGCTGGCTATCCTGCAGGCTGCGCCGGGTGTCGAAGTCGAGATCGTGGACTATCTGAAGGAGCCGCCGAGCCGCGAGGCCATCGCCGCGCTCTACGCAAAGGCCGGCATGACCGCGTCGGAGGGACTCCGCAAGGCCGAGGACGGCGCCAAGGCGCTGAGGGGCGCCAACGATGACGCGATCCTCGACGCGATGGCCGCCAATCCCATCCTGATCGAACGCCCGCTGGTCGAAACCGCCAAGGGTGCAAGGCTGGGCCGTCCGCCCGAGAAGGTCCGCGAAATACTCTGAGCGGGATCGAGCCAGGAGGCGTCCTAGCTCGCCGATACGCGGCAAGGCGCTACTCGGTCAGGTCTTCCCACATGCCTTTCAGGCGAGCGAAAAAGCCGCTCGACCGCGGACTTTCCTCGCCTGTCTCGGTGGCGCGAAACTCTTCGAGCAATTCCTTCTGCCGTGCGGTCAAACGGGTCGGGGTCTCGACGTCGATCTGGATGACGAGGTCGCCATGACCGCGGCCGTTGAGCACCGGCATGCCGGCGCCGCGCTGGCGGATCTGCTTGCCCGACTGGATGCCGGCAGGAATGCGGATTTCGTGGCGTGCCCTGTCAAGACCGGGCACCTCGATCGTGCCGCCAAGCGCCGCCGTGGTGAAGCTGATCGGCGCCCGTGCGAACAGCGTAGTGCCGTCGCGCTCGAACAGCGCATGGTCCGCCAGGTGGAGGAAGATGTAGAGATCGCCAGGCGGACCGCCGCGAGCGCCAGCCTCGCCCTCGCCGGTAAGGCGAATGCGGGTCCCCTCGTCGACACCCGGCGGAATACGGACGTCGAGCGTCTTGGTCTTCTCGACCCGTCCTTCGCCGCGACACGCGTCGCATGGGTCGGAAATGACTTCTCCGGCGCCGTGGCAGGCAGGGCAGGCCCGCTCGACAACGAAGAAACCCTGCTGGGCGCGAACCTTGCCGTGGCCGCCGCAGGTCTTGCACGCCTGCGCGCCGGTTCCCGGCTTGGCGCCGGCACCGTTGCACTTGTCGCATTGTGCCGCGACATCGACCGTGACCGAGGCTTGTTTGCCGACATAGGCATCTTCCAGCGTGATCTCGAGGTCATAGCGCAGATCGGCGCCACGGCGGACGCTCGCTCGGCCACCACCGCCGCGGCCGCCGCCCATGAACTCGCCAAAGATGTTGTCGAAAATGTCCGAAAAGCCTTCGAAGCCGCCGCCGCGCTGGCCGCCGCCGCCATTCTCGAATGCCGCCTTGCCGAATCGGTCGTAGGCCGCGCGCTTCTGCGGGTCCTTCAGACAATCATAGGCTTCGCTAATCGCCTTGAACTTGGCCTCGGCCTCGCTCGATCCCGGATTGCGATCGGGATGAAATTGCATGGCCAGCCGGCGATAGGCCGACTTAAGCACCTTATCATCGGCGGTGCGCTCGCATTCCAGCAAATCATAATAGTCGGTGTCAGTAGCCATCACGCCCCCGCACGATGCTAACCGGTCCCGCTGCTCGCAGCAACGGGACCGGAAAACGCATCACGCCTACCTGCCTTACTTCTTGTCGTCGACTTCCGAGAACTCGGCGTCGACCACGTCGTCATCCTTCGGCCCGTCTTCGGGCGAGGGCGAAGCGGCAGCCGCCTGCTCACGCTCGTAGATCGCCTGGCCGAGCTTCATCGCGACCTGTGCGAGCGCCTGGGCCTTCTCGGTCATCGCACCGGGCTCGCCGCCTTCGACTGCCGTCTTGGCTTCGGCGATGGCTGCCTCGATCTCGGACTTGAGGCTCGCGTCGATCTTGTCGCCATGCTCCTGGAGCTGGCGCTCGGTCGAGTGGATCAGGCTCTCGGCGTTGTTCTTCGCCTCGGCCGCCTCACGACGCCTCTTGTCCTCGTCGGCGAACTGCTCGGCATCGCGGACCATCTGATCGATGTCGGCATCGGACAGACCGCCCGAAGCCTGGATCTTGATCTGCTGCTCCTTGCCGGTGCCCTTGTCCTTGGCGTGAACGTTGACGATGCCATTCGCGTCGATGTCGAAAGTAACTTCGATCTGTGGCACGCCGCGGGGCGCCGGTGGGATGCCGATCAGGTCGAACTGGCCGAGCATCTTGTTGTCCGCGGCCATTTCGCGCTCGCCCTGGAAGACGCGGATCGTGACAGCGTTCTGGTTGTCGTCGGCCGTCGAATAGGTCTGCGACTTCTTGGTCGGGATCGTCGTGTTGCGGTCGATCATCCGGGTGAACACGCCACCCAGCGTCTCGATGCCCAGCGACAGCGGAGTTACGTCGAGCAGCAGCACGTCCTTGACGTCGCCCTGCAGAACGCCGGCCTGGATGGCCGCACCCATCGCGACGACTTCATCCGGGTTGACGCCGGTGTGTGGCTCCTTGCCGAAGAAACTCTTCACGACTTCGCGGACGCGCGGCATGCGGGTCATGCCGCCGACCAGGACGACCTCGTCGATATCGCCGGCCTTCATGCCGGCATCGGCGAGCGCCTTCTTGACCGGCTCGATCGAGCGCTGGATCAGCGGCTCGACCAGCCGCTCCAGATCGGAACGCGTGATCGACTTCACCAGGTGCTTCGGACCGGTCGCATCGGCGGTGATGAACGGCAGGTTGACCTCGGTGGTCTGCGCCGAGGACAGCTCGATCTTCGCCTTCTCGGCGGCTTCCTTGAGCCGCTGGAGGGCGAGACGGTCCTTGGTCAGGTCGATACCTTCGGCCTTCTGGAAATCCGCCGCCAGGAACTCGACGAGCTTGGCGTCGAAGTCTTCGCCGCCGAGGAAGGTGTCGCCGTTGGTCGACTTGACCTCGAATACGCCGTCGCCAATCTCGAGGATCGAGATGTCGAACGTTCCGCCGCCGAGATCGTACACGGCGATCGTCTTGCCGTCGTTCTTCTCGAGGCCATAGGACAGCGCCGCCGCGGTCGGCTCGTTGATGATGCGCAGCACTTCAAGGCCTGCGATCTTGCCAGCGTCCTTGGTGGCCTGACGCTGGGCATCGTTGAAATAGGCCGGAACCGTGATGACCGCCTGCGTCACCGTCTCGCCGAGATAGCTCTCGGCGGTTTCCTTCATCTTCTGCAGCGTGAACGCCGAGATCTGCGAAGGCGAATAATCCTCGCCGCCCGCCTTGACCCACGCATCGCCGTTCGGGCCCTTCACGATGTGATAGGGCACCAGTTCGGTGTCCTTCTTCGTGATCGGATCATCGAAGCGGCGGCCGATCAGGCGCTTCACTGCGAAAATCGTATTGTCCGGGTTGGTGACCGCCTGGCGCTTCGCCGGCTGGCCGATGAGCCGTTCGCCATCCTTGGCGAACGCAACGATCGAAGGCGTCGTGCGCGCGCCTTCCGCATTTTCGATCACCTTGGGCTTGCCGCCTTCCATCACTGCGACGCAGCTGTTGGTCGTGCCCAGATCGATACCGATAACCTTAGCCATTCCAGTCCTTTCAAACCCCCAAGAGGCGATCCCGTCCATGCCCCCAGATGACGAGGCGAGCATGTGGCCGATCGCGTTGAACGGGGGCGATATAGGTGGGGATTCGATTGCTGCAAGACGCAACTGGCCCTAATTGCCCTGCAGTTCGTCACGGAGTCATCGATGCGTCGCTTCCTTGCCACTATCATCGCCCTCTTCGCCCTTTCCGCCTGCCATCCGAAAGGCGGCGAAAAGCCGGTCGTGAAGGATGTATGGGTTCGCCTGGCGGCGGTGCAGGGCCGGCCCGCCGCCGGCTATTTCACGCTGAAGGGCGCGCGCGCCGACGATCGGCTACTGAGGATCGACAGTGCCGTGGTCGACAAGATAGAGTTGCACGAGAGCGGCACGAACGGGGGCGTGATGACGATGCGACCAATGACGGACGTGCCTTTGCCGGCAGGCGCCAGCGTCGAGTTCGCGCCGAGCGGCAACCATGCGATGCTCTTCGGGGTAGATCCCCGGATAACGCCAGGCACGTCGATCCCGATGCTGTTCACCTTCAGCAGCGGCGCCAGGATCGAGGTCGAGGCCAAGACGGTCCCCGCCGGCGGTGACAGCGGCGACATGGCCGGCATGCAGCATTGATGACCGGCCCGCCGCAGCGCTCCTCGCCGGTCTTCCTGGTTGCCGCGCCACAATCGGGCGCTGCGACGCTGCGGCACATGCTGGCGCATCATCCCGATATCGCCTTCGCCCCCGGGTTCGACTTCCTCGGAAACGCGATCAGCCCGGACGGGCGCTTCCTGAAGCGCGACGCTTTCCTGCGAACGCTCGAGTACAACATGGCCTATAAACGGCTGGGCCTGAGCATACCGCCCGCCACCTCGTTCGTCGGCATCGCGCACTCGCTGCTCGACCAGGTGGCGGCGACAAGGCCGGGAGCCACGGTGGTGGGCGTCACCCTTCATCGTCATTTCGACCGGATGCTGTGGCTGTGGCCCGACGCGCGGTTCATCCACCTCGTCCGGGACGGCCGCGATGTCGCCTATGCCAATCTGGTCGAGCACAGGGCCGGCAATCTATGGCACGGGATAGCGGATTGGGTCGAAACCGAAGTCCTCTGGGACCGCATGTCGCACAAGTTGCCGCCGGAACGCCAGTTCACCGTCAAATATGAAGTGCTGGCGGGCGAGCCCGAATATGAGCTGCGGCGCCTGTGCGACTATCTCCGACTGCCCTTCGCTCCGGCGATGCTCGAGCAAGCCGGCAGGCCGGCCCGGGAGGATATCGGCCGCTGGCGCAAGTCGGATGTCCGTGAGCTTTCATCAGCCGAGCACCGCGCCGCACGCTGGCTGCTCCAGAACGGCTATTTTCTGAGCGGAACGGTGCGAGCGCCATCGATACTGCGCCGCGCTGGCCTCAGCCTGAGCAACAGGCTGGCCATCGCCAACCACCAGCGCAAAATGCTGGGCACCGGCAGTTGGATGAAGGGCGGCTATGTGGCCAGGTTCGGCGGCAGAAAGGCGAAGGCGCGCTTGAAGCGCCGGCAGGCTGAACTCCTGTCCCACGATCAGGATTAGGTTCACACCCAAATCCCTTCGCGCAACAGGAGAGGCTGAAGGAATTATTCGGGCGTCTTCGCCACACCTACGAGCGCGGGCCGCAGAAGCCGGTCCTTGATCATATAGCCCGCCTGCATCTCCTGAATGACGGTGCCCGGCTCGGCCTCGGCGTGCGGCAGCTCGATCATAGCCTGATGCCGATTGGGATCGAGCTTGGCGCCAACCGCCTCGATCTTGGTAATGCCATTGCGCTGGAACACATTGTCGAGTTCCTTGACGGTCATCTCGATGCCGGTGAGCATCGGCTTGATGCGCTCGTCGTCGCGCAGTTCGGCCGGAATCGCCTGCAGCGCCCGGCCGAGATTATCGGCCACCGACAGCACGTCGCGTGCGAAGCCGGTGGCAGCATAAGCCGACGCATCGGCCTTTTCCTTTTCGAGGCGGCGGCGGACATTCTGGGTTTCCGCCTGAGCGTAGAGCACCTCGTTGCGGAGCTTCTCGAGCTCGCCTTCGAGGCGCCCAAGCGGATTATCGCTGTCGGGCTGCTCCTCGGCCACCGGGGTTTCAACGTCGTTTTCGCCGATATTTTCTTCGCTCATGCCATCTTCCGGTTCGTTGCGCAGGCCGTGCCCGCCTTCGTTTCGCGGGCTGATATAGTCAAACGAAGCCAATCGACCAGAGGTACCATGCAAATTGCATCACCGCCCGCGTTTCCCTAGGGGAGCAGCATGTCGATCCTCGACGCTCATCGTGAGGCCCTGAGCCTCCTGGCGCACCGGTCGCGCCGCCGCTCGCTGATCGCCCGGCAGGGTCATGACTTCGCGTCCAACGACTATCTCGGCCTCGCCAGCGCGCCGGAGCTGCGCCGCGCGGTGGCCGAGGCACTCGACCGCGGCGTCGCGATCGGCGCGGGGGGATCCCGGCTGCTGCGGGGCAACGATCCCGAGCACGAGGCGCTCGAAGCCGAAGCGGCGGCCTTCTTCGGTAGCGAGGCTGCCCTGTTCTTCTCGACGGGCTTCGCGGCCAACAGTGCGATCTTCTCGACCCTTCCGGCGGGACGCGACCTGATCGTCCACGATGTGCTGATCCACGCCAGCGCGCATGAGGGGATGCGCCTCGGCCGCGCTACCGCAGTGCCGGCGACCCACAACGATGTCGACGCCTATGCCGACGCTATCCGTAAATGGCGGGCAGACGGCAACAAGGGCCGCGTCTGGATCGCCGTCGAAAGCCTGTACAGCATGGATGGCGACATCGCGCCGCTCGAAGCGCTCGCCGAACTGGCGGAACGCGAGCAGGCATTCCTGGTCATCGACGAGGCCCATGCCACCGGCGTGTTCGGCGTCGACGGTCGGGGCCTTGCCGAGGGACTCGACGGCCGCGAATATGTCGTGACGCTTAGGACCTGCGGCAAGGCGCTCGGCTGCGAAGGGGCCCTGGTCTGCTGCCCGCGCGTGCTGGCCGACACGCTCGTCAACAAGGCGCGTGGCTTCATCTTTTCGACGGCCCCGTCGCCGTTGTCGGCAGCGGCGGTACGGGCGAGCCTGCGGCTGCTCCAGACCCAGCCCGAGCGGCGCGACCGGCTGGCGCGGCTGGTCGCCTTTGCCAGAACCCGCCTGCCCGGCAACGGATCGCAGATCATCCCGGTCATCCTCGGCGACGATGCCCGGACCATGGCCGTGGCAGCCGCACTGCAGGACCGCGGCTTCGACGTTCGAGGCATCCGGCCGCCGACCGTACCGGCCGGCACTGCCCGGCTGCGCATCTCGCTTACCCTCAATGTCGACGAGCCGAAGGTCGCCGCGCTCGCCGAAGCCATTGCCGAGCTGTCCGCATGACCCAGGCGATTGTCGTCACCGCGACCGACACCGATGTCGGCAAGACGGTCTTCGCCGCCGGACTGACCCGGGCGATCGACGGCTGTTACTGGAAGCCGGTGCAGGCCGGCCTCGAAGACGGCACCGACAGCGAAACGGTCCGCCGCCTGTCAGGCCTCCCGGCGAGCCGCATTCTCCCCGAGGCCTATCGGCTGGCGACACCCGCCTCGCCGCATCTTGCCGCGGCGATCGACAATGTCGTGATCGAACCTGCCATGCTCGAGCCGCCGAGTTGCGACCGGCGGCTGGTGATCGAGGGCGCGGGCGGACTGCTGGTGCCGCTGGCTGGCGGTCTGCTGTTCGCGGATATCTTCTCGCGCTGGCGTTTCGAGACAGTGGTCGTCGCCCGCACCACGCTCGGCACGATCAACCACAGCCTGCTGACGATCGAGGCGCTACGCGCGCGCGCAATCCCGATCCTCGGCATCGCCTTCGTCGGCGACGCCAACGAGGAAAGCGAACGCACCATTGGCGCCGTCGGCCGGATCAAGCGGCTCGGTCGCCTGCCGCGGCTCGACCCGCTCGATGCCGCCAGTCTTGCGGCGGCGTTCGCGGCAGCCTTCGATCTCAAGGATTTCACGCCATGACCTCGCCGGTCTGGCATCCGTTTACCCAGCATGGCCTGGGCGAAGACATCCCGCTGATCCACCGCGCCGAGGGGGCCGCGCTCTACGGCGCCGACGGACGCCGCTATGTCGATGCGATCTCCTCCTGGTGGGTGACAACGCACGGCCATTGCCAGCCACGGATCATGGCCGCGATCCGCGAGCAGGCCGGAAAGCTCGACCAGCTGATCTTCGCGGGCTGGACGCATGAGCCGGCCGAGACGCTGGCGCGCGGACTGGTCGACATCACCCCAGCGCCGCTCCGCCATGTCTTCTTCTCCGACAGCGGATCGACCAGCGTCGAAGTCGCGCTGAAGATGGCCCTCGGCACCTGGCTCAATCGCGGCGAACCTCGCCACAAGATCGCGGTTATGGCGCACAGCTATCATGGCGATACCATCGGCACGATGTCGGTGGGCGAGCGCGGCGTCTATAACCGCGCCTATGAGCCATTGCTGTTCGATGTCGCGAAGCTGCCCTTTCCGCGCGGGGATGGCGAGACGACCGTCGCAGCGCTCGAAAGCCTCTGCGCGAACGATCCGCCCGCGGCGCTGATCGTCGAGCCACTAATTCTGGGCGCGGGCGGCATGCTGATCTACCCACCGCATGTGCTGAAGGCGCTGCGCGACGTCTGCACCCGCGAAGGCGTGCTGTTCATCGCAGACGAGGTGATGACCGGCTGGGGCCGCACCGGCACGCTCTTTGCCTGCGATCAAGCCGGTATCGCACCCGACATCATGTGCCTGTCGAAAGGGCTGACCGGCGGCGCCATCCCCCTCGCGGCGACGCTCGCCACGAAGGAGATATTCGATGCGCATCTGTCGGACGACCGGGCGCGGATGTTCTTTCATTCGTCCAGCTACACCGCAAACCCGATCGCCTGCGCCGCCGCCAACGCCAATCTCGCGATCTGGCGCGACGAGCCGGTGCGCCAGCAGGTGCTCGACCTGGGTGTGCGCCAGCAGCTTCGCCTCGACCGGCTCGACCATCCGGCGATCGTCGGCAAGCGCCGGCTTGGCACCATCACGGCCATGGAGTTCGTCGACCCCTATGGGGATTATCTCTCAGCAATGGGGCCGCTGCTCGGCAAGTTCTTCCGCCAGCGCGGCCTGCTGCTGCGGCCGATGGGCAACACCGTCTATGTCATGCCGCCTTACTGCATCGAGGATGAAGATCTCGATGCGATCTATGAGGCGATCTTGGGCGCGGCGCGGGAGCTCGCGATCTGAAATCTCCGTAACGGATGATTTGGAGCGCTCGTCATCATTTACACTGTCATGTATATTGGTCATCGAAAGGGCGCACAGGTTTTGGGGACATAGATGGCGCTGCTGACGACGACATATCCGTCCGGTTATCTCGGATCGGTTTCGATGGCCTATCTCAGTGTTGACGCACTAGCCGCCGCTTCTTCGTCAAATCGCACCAGCACGAGCTTTACTATAAACGAAGAAGGCGGAAGCATTCTCGTCAACGGAAACGGATTTTCCTTCGACAACAATGGGATTCCTACGAGAGGTCAGATCACATCCGTAACCGTCACTGGTAATGGCGCACAACTTTTCAGGCTGTCCGGCATGCAGGTCAGCGCGGTCGATGTGCACGCTTGGTTGCTTACCGGCGACATCTATGCCCCATCTCCTTTGCTTGCAGGTAATGACACGCTGAATGGAGGCGCATCTACCGACGATTTATTCGGCGGTCTCGGCCACGATGTGATCTTGGGCGGGGCGAATCAGGATTCCTTATGGGGCGGAGCAGGCAATGATCACCTGTACGGTCAATCTCCAAACGGCGGTGACGATCGAGCAGACGGACTCTACGGCGGCAGTGGCAGCGACTATATTCAGGGCAATGCTGGCAATGACTCGATCGAAGGTGGCGGTGGATCCGACAGACTGAACGGCGGCAGCGACAATGATCTGATCTATGGGGATCAGTCCTATGGCGTGGACAGTTCCGATCCGGACGGCAATGACACGGTCAATGGCAATCGCGGCGACGATACGATCGTGGGCGGCGGCGGAAACGACGCATTGCGTGGTGGCCAGGGTAACGATCTGATCTTCGGCGATGGCGGTAATGATGTACTGATAGGCGATAAGGGCAATGATGCCTTACTCGGCGGCCTTGGCATCGATGTCCTTACCGGCGGCGAAGGCCGCGACGCCTTCCTCATGGCGTCAACCGACAACTCATCAAAAGTCTACGGGGCTTACGGCAGCGGGGAGCTGCGCGACGCTTTCGTTACAACCGGTCCCAATGCCTACATCACCGACGTCATCACTGATTTTTCAGTAGGCGAGGATAGCGTAGGGTTCGGAATCAATTTCCAACACGGCTCTAAATATGTGGTGGGCAACGCGCCCGATATCCAATCCGCCTATCCGCTTGCTCTCCAACTGATGAAAGACAACTACTCGGCCGACAATTTCTCTCCTGATCCAATTGCGGCAATCCAGGTCGGCGCGGACACCTTCCTGTTCGCCGGGACAGGTGCATCGATCGAGACAGCCGTAAAGCTGCTGAATGTATCCGCTTCGGAACTCCGCGATCGCACGGACGGCGTTATCCAGACTGCCAGCGCCAGCAATACGAGCCTCACCGCTGGCCACTATCAAGACATCATGACAGGTCACGACGGTGTCGACCGGTTCATCTTTCCGGCCGACAGCACACATCTGCTGCCCCCCGCTCCGGGTAATCGAGCGGTCAATGGCATTTCCCTGTCTGGCATCCCGTATGACCTGGATGTCATCGACATGTTCGAAAATCACGTCGACAAGATATACCTCCCCAGCGGAATCGGAAGCGGAAGTGGCGAGCTCCTCAGCAGCACCGACGAAGAACTTCCGAACTTCGCGTCAACGATGCAACGCGCCCAAATCATGCTCGATGCGCATGCTGGCACGCACGATGTCGCCGTGCTCGACTGGGCCAGCAGCACCTATCTGTTCTACAATGATGCGGGCGGGACCAGCATCAACGCGATTATCCGGATCTTGCGTCAAACCGGCGGTTTTCACAGCGATGATTTCATAGGCCATCTTTGATGCCGCGAACGATCCCCCGGCAGCCATGAAAAAACAGATCGTCGCCGCGATCCTGCTCCTCGTCCTGCTGCTGCCGATGTTCGCCGGTATCCGGCGGATCAAAGATCTGCAGCGCCACCGCCCCGACGAGGATCAGCAGCCATCTGACGACGACGCATGACGGCGCGATCGTTCGATGCCCTTGTGCGATCGAACGCCGATCAGCGTGCCCTTGCTGCCGGCATTCCGCAGCCGGAAATCGAATTCGGGCCAGCGGGCGCTCCATCTCCGAGCGACGACGCGTTCTCCGGGCCGTGCCGCGTCATCCAGCATGACGCTGCCCCCCGGCGAGATCTTATCGAATAAGGCCTCGGCGGCACCCCGCACATAAGGATGGATGGTCCATGGCGGGCCATCGATCAGCAGCAGATCGATGGGTCGGTCAACCGGCTCATGATCATACCACCGGCCCGGCCATCCGCCCGGCGAGGGACCAAGCGGAACGGCGCGGATATCGGCGTGGACGCCGTAGCTCTTGAGCCAAGATCTGGTCTGGGCGGCGAAGTCGGGGTTCTGGTCGAAACTCACAAGGCGGCCGCCTCCGTGCAGCATGAGCGCTCGTGCGGCGACCAGCGTCGATGCGCCGGCGCCGAACTCCACCACGATCTGAGGTCGCGTTTTCTGGATATGATCCACGATCAGATGAAGAAATCCGGCATCGGCTTTCCAGCTGCCCAGATGCGGCAGCGCATCCTCCGGTAGTTCCAGCCGTGCGCATAGCTGGATCCGCTGTGCCTTGCTCCCGCCTGAGAGGCTTTTCAGCAGCCAGGGCCACCCGATCGCCCCGAAAGCGAGGAGGTGGAACCAATCCGACATGGATCGCCGAGCGGCCGTGGCAGCCAAGGCGCTCGTGATGGGCAGCAGTGGCGTTAGATCGCGCAACGCGTCGGTCCTCCGAAGATCGTACTGGGAAACCCTCGGCTCCGCGAAAAGGAGCCATCGCGGCGACGGGCTCCGGCTCGCGTCCTGAACGGACCGCCGTTCATCGCGCCCCTAACGCTTCATTAACCATGATCAGCGATAATTAAGGGGTGTTAACAGGATCCGCCCCATGACCTTGCCGAGCTTCGGCAACCGCATCGAGCGGGACGTCAACGGCGTCCGTGGCGCGATCAGTCGTGCCGCGCAGAGGGTCGGAGTCGATTTTTCCTATCTGCTGAACCAGGCCAAATCGGAAAGCGGACTCAATCCGAACGCGCAGGCACAATCGAGTTCGGCGGGCGGCCTGTTTCAGTTCATCGATCAAAGCTGGCTCGGCGCCGTCAAGATGTACGGCGCGAAGCATGGCCTGGGCTGGGCTGCCGATGCAATCAGCCGGCGCAGCGATGGTAGCTGGAAAGTCGACGGTAACGTCCGCGACCAGGTGATGGCGCTCAAGAACCAGCCCGACGCCTCCGCGCTGATGGCGGCCGAGTTCGCCAGCGACAATGCCGAAGGCCTGCAGGCATCGCTCGGGCGCCAGCCGCGCGCCGCCGACCTCTATTTCGCGCATTTCCTAGGTCTGGAGGGCGCCACCAAATTCCTCAAGGCTGCCGACGCGCGGCCCGATGCGTCCGCAGCCTCGCTATTCCCGCGCGAGGCGCGCGCCAACCGGACGATCTTCTACGACCAGAGCGGCAGCGCGCGTTCGCTGGGCCAAGTCTATGCGCTGATGGCGAAGAAGATCGACGACAATGGCGGCCCGGTGCAGCCGACGACCGGCAGCGATCCTCTGTCATCGGATCGGATGCGCCTCGCTTATGCGCGGGAGGTTTTCGAAGGCGACGGCAAGGCTGCGCCCGGAACCGGCGAGATGCTGGCGATGATGGGCGCCACCGACCGCCTGAACCTGCTCAAGCCCAACCCGGGCAACGCACGTCTCGCCTATATGCTGCTCGCCTCGGACGGCGACGGCTCTATCAGCGATAGCCCGCTGGAGGGCTGATTTTCCACTTAGATAGGCTCCGGCTCTGACGATCTGATCAGGGTTTTTTCGCAATCACCATCTGCGCCATGGCCGCCGCTGGCATCGCGGTGGGATCGTTCGGTCCGGCCGAGGCCATCAGGTCGACCGGCTTGCGCACGCTTGACTCCGGCTGGGGCGCGCCGGTCCCGCCGCCATCCGACCATGCCAGCGTGATCGACATACGGCGGTTGCGCGGATCATAGGGATCCTCGGGCACATAAGGTTCGCGATCAGCGACACCTTCGATGCGGGCGAAGCGGCTGTTCGGTATGCCGAAGTCGGACAGCGCCCGGCGCGTGGCCTCGGCGCGCGCTGCCGACAACGTCCAGTTGTTGACAGTCCTTCCCTTCGCATAGGGCATCGCATCGGTGTGCCCCCGCACGATCACCGCATTGTCGGCGAGATCGGAGACTTCCGCGACCTGCTTCATCAGCGCGACAGCGGAGGGAAGCAGTTGGTCGGTGCCCGATTTGAACATCGCGAAGTCGGCCTGGTCGACCAGGTCGATCCGCAGTCCCTCACGGGTTTCCACGAAACGGACATTCTTCGCCATCGCCGCCAGGCTGGGCGTGGCCGCCATCTTCTGCTGAAGGATCATCTTGAGCTTCTGGAAAGCGGCGCGATCCTTTGCGCGCATTGAGGCGCCGCCCTCCTTCTCGCCGCCCGATGCATCCTTGGGGATGGTGATCGACTTGGAACCGGTCTGGGACGCGCGGTGCGGGTAGTTATCCTTGTCGATAATCGATTCACCACCGAAGATGCCGTTCGCGCCCGCGCTCTTTTCCTTGAGCTGGACCATCGTCGGCGTGAAATAGTCTGCGATGCCCTTGCGCTGCTTTTCGTTGGTCGCGCCCAGGATCCACATCAGCAGGAAGAACGCCATCATCGCCGTGACGAAGTCGGCATAGGCCACCTTCCAGGCGCCACCATGATGGCCGCCATGTCCCTCTGCGATAATCTTCTTGATGATTATCGGCCGGGGCTCCGGCTCGTTCTTGCCGCGCTTGGAGGGCGATTGCGCCATAGGTCGAGCGTTCCTTCGGAAGCCTGGAACTTAGCGGCCGCGCATGCCGTCGAAGACGTCGGCAAAGGCGGGCTGGTTCGAATGGGTGATGCCCGAGCGCGCGGCCTCGATCACCAGCGGCAGCGGGTGTCCGTGGAGCGAGGCGATGATGATCTGCTTGACCACGCCGTAGATGGCGGCATCGGCCTCGATGACCTGGCGGCAGCGCTGCGCGAACGGCGAGACGATGCCATAAGCCAGCAGAATGCCGAGGAAGGTACCGACGAGGGCCGAGCCGATCATGGCGCCGAGAATCGCCGGCGGCTTGTCGATCGAACCCATCGTCTTGACCACGCCCAACACCGCCGCGACGATGCCGAGCGCAGGCAGCGCGTCGGCCAAGCCCTGCATCATATCAGCCGGCTTGATCTCGTCATGGTGATGGGTCTTGAGCGCGTTATCCATCACGTCCTCCACGGCCATCGGATCGAGCGTGCCGGAGGAGATGACGACGAGGCGCAGCGTGTCGGTGATCATGTGGATCAGCGTGCTGTCCTTGAGCAGCTTGGGATATTCGGAGAACAGCGTCGACGCCTTGGGATCCTCGATATGCGGCTCGAGCGCCACGGGACCTTCGGTACGCAGCTTCTTCATCAGCGTGGACACGAGGAAGATGACGTCGAGATAGTCCTTCTTGTTATATTTCGGCCCCTTGAAGACCTTGCCGAATCCACCGCCGAACGCCTTCAGCTCCTTCATCGAATTGCCGGCGACGATGGCGCCGACCGCGGCGCCGCCGATGATCAGCATCTCGTGGGGAATTGCGTGGAGAATGGGCTCCAGATCACCGCCGGTGATGGCGAACCCGCCGAATACCATGGCAAGGAGGATAACGAGGCCAATGCCTGCAAACATGAACGCTAACTCCCACGCGAATACCGCTTGAGGTCAGGTCGCAGAACCAGCGCCTTTCCCCATCGACGTTAACGGCAGGATAAGCAGGAACTTTATCCAGTGGCCGTGAGATTGTCTTAACTGAGAAAGTCAAACAAAGTGTTGCGATTGACCTTGGCGAAAGCCTGTTGTGCGGCCTGAAGGCTCAGGGTTTTCGCGTTCAGCTTCATGACCGTCGCGGCGACATCTGTGTCTTCGAGCGAACTCCGCTCCTCGGCGAGCTGGGTCTCGACTGCTTCCATCGTGTCGGTGGCGTTATCGAGTTGTGCTGCCCGTACGCCCTGCGCAGCGCGCTGGTCCGTGACGTGCCTGACCGCCACGTCGATGTCGCTCAGGCTGACATCGGCAAGAGCCCGACGCGTCGCTGCGTCGTCGGTCGAAATCGCGGTAATCGCGTCGCCTATCGACGAGTCGAGAGTCGCGGCGCCGTGCTGGAAAGGGATGGCGTCGAACACGTCGGAACGCTGCGCCGTGGCAGCGAGGCGCTGCGTTGCCGACGTCGAGATCAACAGCGGCGAATCGACCGGGAACAGCGACTGACCGGTGGGCGTCGTCGATGTCTGGATGCTGGCGAGCGACGACCGTAGCGAGGTAAGTTCCTGGGTGATTGCCGCCCGGTCGGCAGGCGAGGCCGACTCGGTCGCACCGGCGAGCGTCAGCTCCTTCACCCGGTTGAAGATGTCGGCGACGTTGGTCATCGCCGTGTCGACTTCGGCAGCCACCGACTTGGCGGTCTCGATGTTGCGTGACCAGACGGTCTGGTCGGCCTGCGCGCGGCGGATTTCGGTGATCCGCGCAGCGGCGATGGGATCGTCCGAAGGCTTGTCGATGCGCTTGCCGGTGGAGATGTCCGACTGCGCACGCGCGATCTCCGCGCCGAGCTTGGCCTGCCGGTTTATTTCCGCGATCGCGCGATATCGAGTTGCGGTGATCACCGGACAGTCCTTTTATCTGAAGAGGTTCATGATTTCCTGCAGCGTATCGCGCGCGACCTGAATGATCCGCGCGGAACCGCTATAGGCTTGCTGGAAACGCAGCAGTTGGGCCGCCTCGACGTCGAGGTCGACGCCGGTGACCTCGTCGAGCGCCTGCAATGCTCCGTCGCGCTGGCTGGCCGTCGCCGATTGCTCGGCTTTCGCCGCCGAGACGCTCTGGGCATGTGTCGACACCAGTAGCGCCCATTTCGCTTCGGGACCGGACGAATTGCGATAGCCCTTGAGCGCCAGTGCATTGCCGTTAGCGACACCTGCAATCGAAGCCGCTGCGATTTTCGCGCCGTCGGTGGTGGCTACGGCGAGGCTGGCCGCGGTCGTTCCGCTGACCAGCGCAGCACCGGCCGTGCCATTGCCGTCGACGCCCGCCTGATTCCAGGTGTTGATGACGCTGGCAAAGGTCGCCGCCGTCGCATCGAGCGCTTCGCGGCGCGAAGCGATCGTGTTGGACACATCCACATAGCCCGCCAGCGAGCCCGACTGAGGCGTGATGATGGCCTGCGCCTGCAGCCCAGACGCTACCAGCGAAAGCCGACCATCGTTGGCCTGGACCAGACCGACGAAAGAAGCGTTCGGCTTCTCCGAATCAACCAGCTTCGTGACGCTGTCACCGAGGATCCTGACCTCGGCGCGCCCATCATTCTCGAGTCGGACCTCGACGCCCATGGCATTCGAAATGCTCTTCAGCGCCGCATCGCGCTGATCCATCAGCAGCGCCTGACCGGCGGATCCAGGACTGGCCCGGCGCAGCCCAATGTTAATCTGGGCAAGTTGCTTGAGGTCGGCGTTGAGCTTGGCAACGGAGTTCTCTGCGGAAGCGGCAACGCCGTCGGCGACAGATTTCAGTGCTCCGGCGGTACTGTTGAACTGATTGGTCGCGTCGCCGAGCGCAGTCAGCATCGCCCTGCGGTTGGTATCGCTGCTCACGTCGGCGCTGAGCGCCTCGGCCGAGGTGAACACGCTCGCCATCTTCACGCCAAGCCCGACGTCGGAATCATCGAGCGCGCCCTCGGCCGTATCCAGCCAGGTCGCTTTCACGTCGGATCGCGAGGCTTCCGAATTGGCGAAGCGCGAATAGGCGCTGCGGTAATTGTCGAACACGCGCTGGACGCTGTCCACATTGACCCCGCCGAACACGGCCGACGACCGGTAGCGGAAATCGTTCGAGGTCGAGACCGCCGACTCCCGCAGCGTGACCGTGCGGCGCGTATAGCCTTCGGTTTCCGCGTTGGAGACATTCTCGCCGACCGTCGACAGCGCCGCGCGATAAGCGACGACGCCCGATCGGCCAATATTGAGAAGGTCGGTCATTTGCTGGTTCCGTCAGGCTTCGGCGCGACATCGACCGCGCCAGCGGCGCCAGGAGCCCCAGCCGCAGTCCCAGCCGCGGGCGTCTTCGAGACGCGCGCCTGGAACTGCTTGACCAGAAGGTCCGCGATACCGATCGCTCCCTTCCCCGCCATCTGATCGGCAAAATTGGAGTCCTGCATCTCGCGGAACTGGTCCGTTGCATCACTGCCGAACAGATCGTCGTCGCTCAGCTTCGCGTCACGCATCGACTTTAGCATCTGGCGCGTGAACACCGCCTCGAACTGCTTCGCGGCGGCCTTCAGCTGCTCGAGCTCGCTGGCCTTGGGGTCGGCGAGCGCGCCGGTCTTTATGGAGACGCTGCCGATCATAGCACGACCAGCTCGGCCTTCATGGCTCCGGCTTGCTTGAGCGCTTCGAGGATGGCAACGAGGTCGGCCGGCGACGCGCCGATGGCGTTGACGGCCTTGACGATCTCCGCGAGCGAAGCGCCGGGCTGGAACTCGAACATCGGATGCGCCTCCTGCTCGACCTTGATCGCGCTATTCTGCTGAACCGCGGTCCTGCCCTGCGAAAAAGGATTGGGCTGGACGACCTGCGGCTTCTCGTCGACCTGCACGGTCATCTTGCCATGGGTGACGGCAACCGGCGCGATGCGGACGGCGCCGTTGATCACGACGGTTCCGGTGCGGGCATTGACGACGACCCTGGCCGGCGCATCGGCGGTGTCGACCTCGACATTTTCGATGCGGCTCATCAGCGCGGTGCGATATTCC
Source organism: Rhizorhabdus argentea (assembly GCF_037861105.1). NCBI lineage: Bacteria > Pseudomonadati > Pseudomonadota > Alphaproteobacteria > Sphingomonadales > Rhizorhabdaceae > Rhizorhabdus > Rhizorhabdus argentea. The sequence continues at coordinate 116,555 of NZ_JBANFK010000003.1, read as the reverse complement.
GCGCCCTGCGCGGCATCGATAGTGATCGTGGTGGCGTCGATCGAACGGGCGATATTCTGGCCAATCTTGCCGTTGATTGCGGCGGCGACGCGCTGGGACGTGGTGAGATCGCCATCGGAAAGATCAAAGCGGAGCTGCGGCGAGTTGGCGAAACCGGCGTCGACGCTGCGTTCGACGGTCGCCCCGCCGGGGATGCGGCCGGCGGTCGGCACGTTGATAGTGAGCTTCGACCCGTCGGCTGCGTCGATACCGAGGCCGCCCACTGCGAGATTGCCCTGCGCCATCGCATATATCTGTCCGTCGGCGCCCTGCAGCGGCGCCATGATCAAGGTGCCGCCGCGCAGCGACTTGGCCTTGCCGAGCGCGGAAATGGTTACATCGAGCCGCTGACCAGGCTTCGCGAAGGCCGGCAGTTCGGCCGTCAGCATCACCGCGGCGGCATTCTTCAGCGCCGGGTTGACGCCCGCTGGAAGCTGCAGGCCGAAGCGCGAGGCGACGCCCTTCATGCCCAACGTCGAATAGTCGAGGCTGTCATCGCCAGTGCCGGCGAGCCCCACGACGATGCCATAGCCGGTCAGCTGGTTGGCGCGCAGTCCCTGGAAGGTGCCGATGTCCTTGATGCGCTCGGCATGGCCCACGCCGGACAGCGCGAGACCCGAAAAGCAGACCAGGAAGGTGATCAACGCGCGATACATGAACGGCTTATCCTCGAAATCTTTAATCAGAATGGACTCAAGATGGAAAAGAAACGGTTAAGCCATCCCTGCCGCGAGCCGCGCGCGATCTCGCCCTTGCCCGAATAGGTGATCCGGGCATCGGCGACGCGGGTGGAGGCGACACGGTTGTCCGGGCCGATATCGGCCTGGCGGATCATTCCGCTGATCGAGATATTTTCTTCGCCACGGTTGAGCGTGAGCAGCTTCTCGCCGCGCACCAGCATCGTGCCGTTGGGATATATCCGCGCGATGGTCACGCTGATCTCGCCGCTGAGCTGGTTCGACTGGGCCGCCCCGCCCTTGCCCGCGAAGGTGCTGCCGCCGCTCGCGCCGATGTCGGTCGGGTTGAAGAAGGACGCCGGGCCGGTAGTCGGCGGGGTGAGGCTGATGTCGCCCGAGCGGTCGGTGGACGCACTGTTCGACTTCGACGCCTGGGTGCGCTCGACCAGCGTGATGGTGACGATATCGCCCACCATCGCTGCCCGCGCTCCGTTGGTCAGCGCCGAATAGCCATTGGCGGCCTGGAATATCGCGCCATTGGCAACCGGCGGCAGCGGCTCCTGCGCATAGGTCGGCGCATATTCCATGTCGCGCTTGCGCGGCTTCTTGGCATCGACCGGCCCGGCCCCCAGGCCGATCAGCAACGCGGCGCAGAGGCCGAGCGTCACCAGCGCGTTCGCGTCCGGGCTATATGTTCTGGTTGGCATATTGCAGCATCTGGTCGGTGGCCGAGATCATCTTGCTGTTCACTTCATAGGCGCGCTGGGTTTCGATCATATCTACCAGTTCCTCGACGATATTGACGTTCGAGGATTCGAGCGCGCCCTGACGGATGTTGCCGAGGCCGTCAGTGCCGCCGGCGCCGGTCTGCGGCTGGCCCGAGGATGCGGTTTCGGTGAGGATGTTGTTGCCTTCGGACTGGAGCCCCGCCGGATTGACGAAGCGCGCGAGCTCGATCTTGCCTACCTCGGTCGACTCGGTGGCTCCCGGCATGCTGACGCTGACGGTGCCGTCATTGCCAATCGTGATCTTGTCGGCGCCTTGCGGGATCTGGATCTGCGGCTGCAGCTGATAGCCGTCGCTGTTGACGATGTTGCCCTCCGACGAGAGCGTGAAATTGCCGTCGCGGGTATAGCCGGTGCGGCCGTCCGGCATCTGGATCTGGAAATAGCCCGCGCCCTCGACGGCCATGTCGAGCGCGTTGTCGGTGGTCTGCAACGACCCTTGCGTCTCAATCTTGGCGGTGCCGTTGATCTGCACGCCTGTGCCGAGGTTGGTGCCGGTCGCGAATTTTGTCGACTCGGAGGAGGCGGCGCCCGGGGCGGTCATTGCCTGATAGGCGAGCGTCTCGAAGCTGGCGCGGTCACGCTTGAAGCCGGTCGTGTTGACGTTCGCCAGGTTGTTGGCGATCACCTGCATCCGCATATTCTGGGCGTCGAGGCCCGTCCGCGCGACGTGCAATGCTGCGTTGCTCATCTAAGCTACTCCGTCTTCGGTTTAATCGAAACGCATCAGGTCGGCCGAAGCCTTGTCGATGTCCTGCGCGCTGCTCATCATCTTGACCTGCATGTCCCAGTCCCGGCTCGCCTCGATCATGTCGATCAGCGTGGCCGAGGCATTCACGTTGGACCCCTCGATCGCACCCTGGCGGACATTCGCCTGTGGATCGGGCGCCAGCGTTCCGCCGTTGCGTGGGCGGAACAGTCCATCGAGACCCTTGGCGATGTCGGTGCCGTTCGTCGCCACCAGCTTCAGCCGGTCGACCGTTTGGATCTGGCTGGGATCGGCGCCCTGCGGCACGATCGAAATCGTCCCGTCAGACGCGATCGTCAGCTTGTCATAGGGCGGCAGCGTGATCGGCCCGCCATCGCCTAAGACGGGAAGTCCGTCGCCGGTGGTGAGCAGACCGCTGTCGCTCAGCTTGAGGTCGCCCCGCCGCGTATAAGCCTCGTCGCCCTCGCGGCTCTGCACCGCCAGAAACGAGTCCTTGCCCTGGATGGCGACATCGAGATTGCGCCCGGTCTCGCTGACCGTGCCCTCGGACATGTCGGCGGAAACCACCTCGCCCGAGTTGGTCGCGCGAGCTTCGAAACCGTCGCCCTTGAGGTACAGCGCCGTGCTCGAGCTCATCTCGCCGCGAAAACCCGCGGTGTTGATGTTGGCGAGATTATTGGCCGTCGTCGTCTGACGCGCCATCGCCGCCCGCATCGCGGATAATGAGCTGTAGATGAGCTTGTCCATGGCCGGGCTCCGCTAGCTGTTACGATCAGGAGCGCAGGTTGACGATGGTCTGGGTCATCGTGTTGGCCGCTTCGATCGCCTTCGCATTGGCCGAGAAGTTGCGCTGCGCCTGGATCAGCGCGACCAGCTCCTCTGTGATGTCGACATTGGCCTGCTCGAGAGCACCCGACTGGATCAGGCCGGTGCCGTTGGAATTGGCCTCGCTGATCAGCGGCTCGCCGGAAATGCCAGTCGATCCCCATTTGCTGTCGCCGAGCTGGCGCAGGCCCTCCGGGTTCGAGAAGGTTGCCAGCACGATCTTGCCGAGCGCCTGGGTGTCGCCGTTCGAGAAGGTGGCCGAGACGAGGCCGTCGGCGCCGACCGAGACGTTGTCGAGTTGGCCGGCGGCATAGCCGTCCTGGGTGAAGCTGGTCAGCGTGAACGGGGCCGACGCCATTTTTGTGTTGGCGCCATAGGTCAGCGAGAAGGCGATCGGGCCGGTGGCGCCGGTCGGGCTGACCTGTGCAGTGGTGAGCGCCGCGGGGGTCGCACCGTTGACCTTGCTCAACGTGCCGAACTGATCGAACAGCAGCGTCACCGGCGTCGGCGGCGTCGGCGTCGCGGCGTCGGAGCTGATCTCCTTGTCGCCGATGAACGTGCGTGCGGTCCACGTCGTGTCGGTGACCGCGCCGGCCGGGATGTTCTGGCGAACATAGTAGGTCGTCATCGGAAAGGCGGTGCCCGATGCGTCGTACACGGTCGTCGTTGTCGACTGGTTATAGCTGTTCGCATCGAACCGGTCGAAGGCATAAGGATTCGCGGCGGTGTACACGGCCCGAGCCGCTGGCAGGTCAGCATCCGCCGGAAAGGTCACGGCGAGATCGACCGACTGGGTCGAACTGGATGTACCCGAGGTCAGCGGCAACTGCAGCGACCGGGTCGAGTTCAAGCCGGTTGCCGTCACGGTGCCGGTGGAGTCGGTCGGCAGGACCTGGAGATAGGCGCCGCCTGAGTCGACCACATATCGTTCGGAGTCCACGCGGAACGAGCCGTTGCGGGTATAGGCGACGTTCGAGTTGGACGACGAGGTACGCGTCACGAAGAAGCCCTGGCCTGAGACGGCGAGATCGAGCGAACGTTCGCTGTTCTCGAAGCCGCCCTGGGTGAACTGCTGCGCGATGCCGCGCAGGCGGGTGCCCTGCCCCGCGACGGTCGCGCTCTGCAGCGGCGCCGAGGAGACGATGTCGCCAAATTCGGCCGAGCTTTTCTTGAAGCCGGTGGTGCCGACATTGGCGACGTTGTTCGCGATCACCGCGAGCTCGGTCTGCGAAGCCTTGAGGCCGGAAAGTGCAGTGTAAAAGGACATGGTCTAAGCTCCGTTACCGAAAATCAGGAAAGCTGCAGGGCGTCGGCGGGGTCGATATTCCCCAGTGGCGTGACGAGCTTGGTGGAACCGCTCGCCGGCGACTGGACGCCTGACACGGTGGTCCAGCTCGATGTGGTGGTGGCGATCTGCTCAGCCGCGGTGTTTTTCGCGCTGACCGAGATGGTGAGCGGCCCGGAAACGGCAGTGCCGTCCTTGCCCTTGCCATCCCAGTAGAAAGGCACGTCGCCCTTGGCGACGTCGGTGGCCGAGCCGGTGTAGACAACCTTGCCCGTTGAATCGACGAGGCTGATGTCGACCCGCGACGCGTCCTCCGGCAAGGTGACGTTGCCGGCGAAAGCGCCGTCCGCCAGCGCGGTAGCGGTCTTCGACTGGACCAGCGCCGACTTTCCGATCCAGCTCGCGGCATCGCCGACCCGCGAGGCGGCGATGCCCGCCGAGATCGTCTTGAGCGAGGCGTTCATCTCGGCGATCCCGGTGGTCGACGAGAATTGCGCCATCTGCGCGACCATCTGGGTATTGTCGACCGGATTGAACGGGTCCTGCGTCTGCATCTGGGTGGTGAGCAGCTTCAGGAAGGCGGTCTGGTCGAGCGCGTTGTTGGTCTTGTTGGTTGTGGTTGTGGCGCTGGCCGCCTTGCCGTTCAGGCCGTCGAGATAGCTGCTTCCAGTTGATATCGTCATTTGCCGAGCCTCAGCGTGTCGAGAGTGAGCGTCTTGGCGGTCTGCATGACCTGCACGTTGTTCTGGTATTGACGGGCGGTCTCCATCATCTCGACCAGCTCCTGCGCCTGGTCGACCCCCGCTTCCCAGACATTGCCGTCCTTGTCGGCTTTGGGATGATTGGGGTCGTAGCGCTTGGTGGGTTCGATGTTGGAGGCGACCACCTGGTCGACCTTGACGGTCGCGACGCCGGGGCTGTCGGTGACCGAGGAAAAGACCGGCTTGATCGCCCTGAAGGCTTCAGCCTTGCTCCCCGCGACCGACCCGGCATTGGCCAGGTTCGAGGCCGAGGTGTTGAGGCGCACCATCTGTGCGGACATTGCGCGGCTGGCGATGTCAAAGACCGAGAGATTGTTGGCCATGGCTTATTCTCCCCGCAGCGCTTGCATGACCGTCCCGATCCTTCCCTCCAGGAAGGACAGCGTGGTCTTGTACTGCAGGGCGTTCTCCGCGAACTGGTTCTGCTCGGTCGACAATTCGACGGTGTTGCCGTCGATCGAGGTCTCGAGCGGAATGCGATAACCGACATTGCTCTGCGCGGCCTGGCCGGCAGACAGGCCACCATTGTCGGTGGCGTCGGACAGCGCCTTCTGGAAATCGATGTCGCGCGCCTTGTAGTTGGGCGTGGCGGCGTTCGCGATGTTGGAGGCCAGCATCGCCAGCCGCTGGGATCTTATCTCCAGCGCCTTGCCATGTACCCCGAAAAGCGGATCAGCCATTTTTCGCTTGTCCTCTAAAACTCTGCCGCCATCGGCCGTTAATCATGTTCGAACAGGCTCGACGGCTGCCTTGCGACCCTCCCAAGCAACTGCCGTGCCAAACGTGGTTAACGAGGGCTGTGCCGCCGCATTTTCTGGGATTTGGCGCTGCTCCGGCAATTTCCTGCCGGGGGCGGCAATTTCCTGCCGGTCGATATTGCCGGGTCCGTTAGCCATGTCCGGCAACGGTGCCTTGACCAATTATGGGCATTGGGGAAACGATGTTCCTGCTCGAAGAAATTGCCCGCTATGTCGACCCGGCCGCCATCGGCATCGTGTTCGGAGGAACCGCGCTCACCACCCTGTTCCGCTCGACCCGGGCCGATATCGGACACGCCCTCGGGGCGCTCGGGCTGCTCGGCAAGGCGGACCCGGCCGCAGATGCCGCCGCCGCCCGCGTGTCCGTCAGCCGCATCCGGGAACTGGCGGAAGTCCGCAGCATCAGTTGCGTCGATCGGGTCGAGACCGCCCAACGCTTTCTGCTGCGCGCCGCTCGGGAGCTTTCGGATGCACGAACCTCCAGCGAATTCGCCCGTTGGGCCGATGATGAGATCGAAGCTCGACGCGTGCGTCACCAGGCCGTCGCTGGCGTGTGGCGATCGGTTGCCGAAACAGCGCCGGCAATGGGCATGATCGGCACGATCGTCGGGCTCGTGCAGATGTTCGCCAACATGGACGACCCATCCAAGATCGGGCCGGGCATGGCCGTGGCCATGCTCACCACCCTTTATGGCGTAATCCTGTCTTCCGGCATCGCAGCCCCTATCGCCGGTCGGCTGGAGAGCCTGTCCGAAACCGAGCTGGCCTGGCAGAACGCCGCGTGCAAACAGCTCGAGTTGCTTGCACGCCAGGAACTCGACACGCTGCCCCATGCGGTCAGGCCCAGATTGCGGACGGTGCCGTGATGCGGCCGATTTCCCAGCGCTGGATTCTAAGCTTCGCCGATCTCACCCTGCTGCTGCTCGCCTTCTTTGTGATGATGCAGGCGCAGGTCAACGATCGACTGAAGCTCGCCGCCGGTATGCGCGGAGCGTTTGGCGGCAGCGGCGATGCGGCCGGAGCGGCGGTGCAGGGGCTGGTTGCGGCGAGTATCTTCGAGGCAGGCGAAGCGATCTTGAAGCCGAACGAGTCCGCGCGGCTCGCCGCAGTCGGCGCCTTGGCCGCCAAGGCGAAAAATCGCGTCATTGTCTCCAGCCAAGGCCGCGAGGGTCAATCGGCGCGACTCGACAGCTGGGAACTGTCGGCGGCGCGCGCGACCGCAGTCGCCCGCGCCATCAGAACGGGCGGCCTACCCGATGCGATGATCGAGATCGCCATACCGCCGATGCGCGCGAGCGATCCCGCCACGGGCGGCCAGCGCATCTCCGTGCAACAGATTCCGGCCGCGAGCCGCTAGCCTGCCGGACCGTCGCTCCGCAAAATGCCCGGAAACAGCGTCACCGCGCCGTTAACCATTTGTTTGCTGATTGCCGGGTATAGATCGCGACATGATCCGAAGCCCCGTCATCAACCGCATCGCGCTCATCGTCCCCGCCCTGCTGGCGGCGGCGCCTTCCTATGCGCAATCGGCACTCCCGCCGGCGCAGGACCTCAACCAGCTCGAACAGATCGTCGTGACCACGCTCGGCGCCGATGTCGGCCAGCCGGGTGGACCGATGGTGCCAATCGACCGGCGCATGCGACTCGCCGCCTGCCCGATCGGCATCCAGGTCGATCCGCCGACGGCCGGCGCGGTCACCGTGCGTTGCACCACGGCTGGCTGGCGCTTGCGAGTACCGCTGATGCGGCAGAACCTGTCGGCAGCGAACGGCGGTGCCGCAGGGGATCGTGCAGGCGCGTTCGGAAGTGCGGATATACGCAAGGGCGATCCCGTACAGCTTATTGCGCAAGGATCGTCCTATTCGATCAGCGTCGATGCAACGGCGATGGAAGATGCCAATATCGGCAATCGAATTCGCGTCGCAACCACTTCGAAAGGTTCTACAGTTTTCGCCGAGGTGATCGATGTCGGCCGGGTTCGCCTCCTCGGATTTAAATAGTTTCTAAACCTGTCGTTATTAGCGGCAGAGGTGAAACGTGAACGACAGGCCAGATTTGAAGGGACCGGCAATGATCAATGGGGTAGGTCCGACCAGCCCGATCCGCATCGGTCAGGTCAAGGACGACAAGATTGCGGCGCCAGCGGCAACCGAGTCTGCCCCGGCAGCGACAGGCGCGGCTGCGACGCCGTCGCTGGTGGCGGCGTTGACCGAAGCCGGTCCGCCGATCGACGCCGACAAGATCCGCGCGATCCGCGAAGCTATCGCGGCCGGGAAATATCCGATCGACGCCAAGGCCATCGCCGCCAAGATGATCGCGCTCGACCTCCCCCAGGAGACCATGTGAGCGAAGCCGCCGTCGAACGCCTGATCCTGTCGAGCGAGGCCTTGATAACCGCGCTGGACAGCCATGACGTGGACGCCCTCGAAGCGGTGATGCCGCTGTTCGGCGAAACCGTCGAGGCGCTGAAGGCCCTCTGCGGCGGGCCTCGACCGGCGGCGCTTTCGCCGCGCCTGGCGGAGGCGCTCAAACTCGCCGACGCCGCACGGGCGCGGGTGCGCTATCTCAGCGACCGAACCCAGCAGCGGATCGACATGCTGGCCGTTGCGACCGGAAGGTTCGACTGCACGCCTGCGACCTATGGACGACAGCGTTAACCGCCCCTCCTCGTCAAACCACCAGAAAGTTCGACCACGATATGCTGGCCAGGTTGGTCAGCGTCGCGAACTGCGATGCCGCGCCTCCACCATTGCCATCGGCATCGAAGTAGAGCGAACCGCTGCCCGCGTCGTAGATGATCCGATGATCGCTGCTCGCGGCTTCGGTGCCGACGTTGAACTGGTTCGCCGCCAAGGTGCCGAGCGACAGGCCCTGGAACACCGTCTGGTACAACCGGATCATGTCCGAGACGCTGTTGAAGTCGGTAATGCTGTCGACATTGTCGGCACCGAGCGCGGTCGAGAAGACGAACACATCCTTGCTCGATCCGCCCGTCAGCACGTCGCTGCCCGCGCCGCCGTCCAGGGTGTCATTGCCTGCGCCGCCCGATAGCGAGTCCGCGCCACCCGCACCAACCAAGACGTTGGCCCCGCCGTTGCCGGTGATCGCATTGGCATCGCCATTACCGCTGCCATTGATCGCGTTCGTCCCGGTCAGGACCAGATTGTCGACATTGTCGGTCAACGTGTAGCTGATCGACGCGCTGACGCTGTCGGTACCTTCCCCCGCCTGTTCGACGACGACGTCCGTCGAATTGGTGACGACATAGGAATCATTGCCCTGCCCGCCGCTCATCTGGTCGGCGCCGGCGCCGCCATCGAGCGTATCGTTGCCGTTGCCACCGGAGAGCGTGTCATTGCCGCTACCGCCATCGAGCAGGTTGTTGCCGTCGTTGCCGGTCAGCACATTGGCGGCGCTATTGCCCGTGCCGTCGATCGCGCTGGTACCCGTGAGCGTCAGATTCTCGACATTGCTGCCCAGCGTCAGACTGATCGAAGACCGCACCGTATCGGTGCCCTGATCCGCCGCTTCGACGACGGTGTCGCCGGTGCTGGTGACCGAATAGACATCGTCGCCGTCGCCGCCGACCATGCGATCCGATCCGGCGCCGCCGGTCAGCGAGTCATTGCCCGAGCCTCCATCGAGCGTGTCGTTGCCGTTGCCGCCCGACAAGCTGTCGTCGCCGTCGAGGCCGGTCAGGACATTGGCGCCATCATTGCCGCTGAGCGAATTGGCATCGCCATTGCCGGTGCCGTTGATCGCGGTGGTACCGGTCAGCGTCAGGTTCTCGACATGGTCGGACAGCGTGTAGCTGGCGGTCGACGTGACGCTGTCGGTGCCCCCGCCGTCCTGCTCGATCACGGTATCGGCCGAGCTGCCGACGACATAGGAGTCGTCGCCCTGGCCGCCGGTCATCTGATCGCTGCCCGATCCGCCGTCGAGCGTATCGTTGCCGTTCCCGCCGTCGAGCACATCGTTGCCGTTGCCGCCGCTGAGCAGGTTGCTGCCCTCGTTGCCGGTGATGTGGTTGTCGAGCACATTGCCCGTCGCGTTGATTGCGCCGGTGCCGGTCAGGGTCAGATTTTCGACATTGGCGGTCAGCGTATAGCTGATCGAGGAACTCACCGTATCGGTGCCCTCATTCGCCGCCTCGATGACGACGTCGCCGGTGCTGGTCACCGAATAGCTGTCGTCGCCGGTGCCGCCGCTCATGCGATCCGATCCGCTTCCACCGATCAGCGCATCATTGCCGGCCCCGCCGGTCAGCGTATCGTTACCGTTCCCGCCGCTGAGCGTGTCGGCGCCGTCATCGCCGGACAGCGCGTTCGCGGCGTCGTTGCCGGTGATGACATTGTCTCCGCCATTGCCGGTCCCGTTGTTCGCGCCGGTACCCGTCAGGGTCAGGTTCTCGACATTGGCGGTCAGCGTATAGCTGATCGTCGAGCTGACGCTGTCCGTGCCCTCGTCGGCATTCTCGACGACGATATCCGACGGATTGCCGACCAGATAGGAGTCGTCGCCCTGACCGCCGCTCATCTGGTCGGCTCCCGTACCGCCGTCGATGATGTCGTTGCCGTTGCCGCCATCGATGACATCATTGCCGGAGCCGCCTTCGAGCAGGTTGCTGCCTTCATTGCCGACGATGTGATTGTCGAGCGTGTTACCGGTGCCGCGCACATCATCTCCACCGGTCAGCGTGAGATTCTCGACATTGCTACCCAGCGTCTGGCTTATCGACGAGACGACCGTGTCGGTGCCCTGGCTGGTGGCTTCGGTGACTGTATCGCCGGTGCTGTCGACGATATAAATATCATCTCCGTTACCGCCGCTCATTCGGTCCGATCCGTTACCGCCGTCGAGCAGATCATCGCCATCGCCACCGGACAGCGTGTCGTTGCCGCTGTCGCCGAACAGCACATCGTTGCCGCCGAGGCCGCTCAGGCTGTTGGCGCCGCTGCCGCCGACAATCTGGTTGTCGAGGCCATTGCCGGTGCCGTTCACCGCATTCGAAGTGGCCAGAAGCAGATTTTCGACGTTGGCGCCCAGTGTCTGGCTGATCGTCGAGTAGACCGTGTCGCTGCCGCCATCCACGTCCTCGACGATGACGTCGCCCGAGCCGACGCCGAGATAGATATCGTTGCCGTTACCGCCGACCAAACGATCGTTGCCGGCGCCGCCCTCGAGCGCGTCGTCGCCCTCGCCGCCGCTGAGCGTGTCGTTGCCCGCGTCGCCGTACAGATAGTCATAGCCGTCCTGGCCCGACAGCGAGTTGGCGCCGCTGTTGCCGATCAGAAAATTGTTGAGCTCATTGCCGGTGCCGTTGATGTTGACCGTGCCGGTGAGGACGAGGTCCTCGACATTCGCACCGAGCGTGTAGCTGATCGAGGCGTCGACCTCGTCGATGCAACCGCAGTCACCATCTTCCTGAACGACGTCGCCGGCGCTGGTGACGATATAGGTGTCACCGCCTTCGCCTCCGGTCATCAGATCCGAGCCGCTGCCGCCGTCGAGCGTGTCGCCGCCCGCACCGCCATCGAGCGTATCGTTGCCCGCTCCACCGGCGAGCGCATCGGAGCCTTCGCCGCCCGCCAGCACATTGGCCGCGCCGTTTCCGGTGACGACATTGTCCAGTTCGTTGCCCGTGCCGTTGATCGCATTGGTGCCGGTCAGCGTCAGATTCTCGACATTGTCGCCGAGGCCGTAGCTGACCGAGGCGCTGACTGTGTCGATGCCCTCGCCATATTCTTCAATCACCGTGTCGCTTGGATTGCCGACGACATAGCTGTCGTCGCCGGCTCCGCCCAGCATCACATCCGCGCCGGTTCCGCCATCGATCGAGTCATCTCCCGCTCCTCCCTCGATGTGATCGTCGCCCGATCCACCATCGAACGTGTCGTTGCCCTCCTCGCCGAACAATGCATTCGCGCCGCTGTTGCCGGTGATGACATTGGCAAGCGCATTGCCGGTTCCGCTGAGCCCGCTACTTCCCGTCAGCGTCAGATTCTCGACATTGTCGCTCAGCGTGACGGAGATAGAGCTGTTGACCATATCGCGACCTTCGCCGGCCTGCTCGATCACCTGATCTCCAAGATTGTCGACAGTGTAGCTGTCATTGCCGGTGCCGCCGACCATATAGTCTGCTCCGGTGCCGCCGTTCAGCGTGTCGTTGCCGGCACCGCCCTCGAGATAGTCATCGCCGCCATTGCCGGTCAGCACGTTCTTGCCGCTGTTGCCGATAAGGTCGTTGGCGGAGCCGTTGCCGGTGGCGTCGATGTCGCCGGTGCCGAGCAGTGTCAGATTCTCGACATTGGCGGCGAGTGTATAGCTGACCGTCGAGAAGGCGCTGTCGGCGCCTTGGTTGGCGGCTTCGACGATCACGTCGCTTGCAGTGCTCACTTCGTAGCTGTCGTCGCCATTGCCGCCTGACATCCGGTCCGCGCCGGCGCCGCCATCGAGGCTGTCGTTACCTCCGCCGCCCGCGAGCGTGTCATTGCCGTTGCCGCCGGAAATCTCGTCATAGCTCGATGTACCGGTGATGATGTCGTTGCCGTTCCCGCCCTCGATTTCGAAGCCGACATCGGCGTCGTCATCGAACACATAACCGGACCCGTTAAAGCTGTCGCCATCCGCGACATTGACCGAGATCTCGCCGACGCCGCGGATCGCCAGGTTCGGACCCAGGCCGTTGATGATCGTGCTGCTGATGTCCAGATCGGCATCCGTCTGGCTCGACGTGTTGGAGCTGGTGGCGGTAAAAGCCGCCTGAAGATCGATGCCCTCGATCGACTGAAGCTGGCCCTGGAAGCTCACATTGCCGCCGACCGACAGATAATCGAAGCCGTTGCCGCCATCGAGCAGGTTGTTCGCGAAGGTGAAATTGGTTGGGCTGCCGCCGAAGGGTGTGATGTTCGCTATGTTGAGCAGGTCGTTGCCGCCCCCGGCATGGATGGTGTTAGCCCCGCCGCCGCCGTCCAGTATCTCGCTGCCACTGCTGCCGTTGAGCGTGTCGTTGCCGACGCCGCCGAGCAGCGCCTCGACACCCTCATGACCCGCCGAAGCGTTGAGCGTGTAGTTGCCGGGCGCGACCGCGATCAATCCCACCGTATCGCCGGGATTGAAGACATCATCGGAGCTGTTCCAGCTCGCGTCGCGCACGAAAGGCGAGAGGGTGTAGGTGCCGGGTGCCACGGCAAGAAGGAGGAGCGTATCGTCCCCTTCGCCGCCCTGCAACACGGCCGTGCTCGATATCCCGGCGCCGACCTGGGAGGTGAAGGCCGCGGCGACCAGCCTAGAGCCGGCATCGGAATCGAATTGGAGCTGTTCGATCGACGACAAGGACGTGCCGTACAGCCCGACGGAGTCGATGCCGCCGGCCGAGCCAGTGCTGTGGAGGCCCGCCGACGCGACGATCCGCAGCGTGTCGGTGCCGTCGCCGCCGTCGATGGTGTCGTTGCCCCCGCCGCCGGCGAGCGTGTCATTGCCATTGCCGCCGGAGATCTCGTCATAGCTCGACGTGCCGGTGATGTTGTCGGCAGCATTCGAGCCCTCGATCTCGAAACCGACGTCGGCCTTCCGCGAACACATATCCGGATCCGTCGAAGCTGTCGCCAGCCTGGACGTTGACCGAGATCTCACCCTCGCCGCGGACGGTCAGGTTCGGCCCAAGCCCGTTGAGCGTCGTGCTGCTGATATCCAGATCGGAATCCGTCTGGCTCGACGTGTTGGGGCCAGTGGCGGTAAAGGCCGCCTGAAGATCGATGCCCTCGATCGACTGAAGCTGGCCCTGGAAGGTCACATTGCCGCCGACCGACAGATAATCGAAGCCGTTGCCGCCATCGAGCAGGTTGTTCGCGAAGGTGAAATTGGTCGGGCTGCCGCCGGAGGGGGTGACGTTCGCGATGGTGAGCAGATCGTTGCCGCCGCCGGCATGGATCGTGTTGGCCCCGCCGCCGCCGTTCAGTATCTCGCTGCCACTGCTGCCGTTGAGCGTATCGTTGCCGAGGCCGCCGAGCAGCACCTCGACACCGTCATGATCGGCCGCAGCATTGAGCGTGTAGTTACCGGGCGCGGCCACCACCAATCCCACCGTATCACCGGGATTGAAGACATCATCGGAACTGTTCCAGCTCGCGTCCCGCATAAAGGCCGAGACGGTGTAGCTGCCGGGCGCCACGGCAAGAAGGAGAAGCGAATCGTCCCCTTCGCCGCCTTGCAACGTGGCCGTGCTCGATATCCCGGCGCCGACCTGGGAGGTGAGGGCCGTGGCGATCAGCCTCGAGCCCGCATCGGATTGGAATTGCACTTTTTCGATCGACGACAAACTTACGCCGAACAGCCCAACCGAGTCGATGCCGCCCGCCGGAGCAGTGCTGTGTGCGCCCGCCGAAGCACTAATCTGCAGCGTATCGATACCCAAGCCGCCGTCGAAGACCTCGCCATTGGCCGGCGCGTTGGCGACGGTCAATATATCGTCACCTTCCCCGCCATGGAGCACGTCCGCGCCGGCGCCGCCATCAAGCGTGTCATTGCCCTCGTCGCCGAAGAGATTGTCGTTGCCCGCGCCGCCATCGAGCGTGTCGTTGCCACCGCCGGCTTCCAGCGTGTCGTTGCCGCCCAGACCGCTCAGGCTGTCGCCGAGCTCTCCACCGTCGAGGTAATCGGCATTTTCGGTGCCGGTCAGGAACCTCGGCGTCGCGAAGATGAAGTCGTTCGCGGTCAGGCTCGCCTTCGCGACGCCCTGCAGCGTATAGCTGATCACCTCGCCGTCGTCGGTCGTACCAATCACCGCGTTCCCGCCGACGTCCGACAGATAGGGCTGCAGCGCCGCGAAGCTGTCGACGCTCGTCGCCGACAGATCGATCTTGTCCGCGCCAACCGTGAAATCGGTGATGATCTTGATGCCGTCGCCATCGACAACGAAGACGTCAGTGCCCGCGCCACCGGCCATCGTGTCGTTGCCGTCGCCGGCATCGAGCGTGTCGTTGCCCGCGTTGCCGTTCAGGACTTCATTATTATCGCCGCCGATCAGCACGTCGTTGCCGACATTGCCCGCCAGGCCTTGAATCCCGGCATGCGTCGTCGCCGCCACCAGCGTGTAATTGGGCGCGGTGCCGTTCTGGTTGGCCGAGCCGTTCAGGAGGACGATATCGCTCGTCGCCGCATCCGACGTCGTCGTCCAGTTGGTCAGCGTGAAGGAGGGCAACTGGTAGGTGCCGGCGACGGTCGGGGTCAGCACGACCAGCAGGTCATGACCATCGCCCCCCACCAGTTCGGCGTTATTGGCAAGGCCGCTGCCGAGCTGACTCCTTGCGATTAAGACGCCAAAATCCGTACCCGCAACCGAATTGAACTCGAGCCGTTCGATTGAATTGAGTGTGCTGCCGACAAAAAACGAGCCAAGCAGCGATCCGCTGATCGCCTCGCTCGAAGACACACGCAGCGTATCGGTGCCGTTGCCGCCGTCGAAGGTTTCGGACAAGGGGAACGCGCCGGTCTGGATCAGGACGTCGTCGCCATCGGAACCATAAAGCTGATCGACACCCGCGCCGCCGTCTAGCGTATCGTTGCCTGCGCCGCCCGAGATGCTGTCATTGCCGGCGCGGCCGTTGAAAAAATCGTTGCCGCCCAGGCCAATCAACGTGTCATTATATGCGCCCCCCGCCACGACCGATCCGCTGGCATTTCCCTTGAAGATGGTCGCTTCGAAGTTCGAGAGGTTGAACCTATCGCCGCCTGACGTCAGGCTCGAAATGCCATTGGGATTGTCGCTGCTACTGAACCAAGTGTTCCCGGTGGCCGACAGATCGAGATAAACGGTATCGACACCACCGCCCCCATCTAGTTCGATCGCGGGTCTGTTCCCGGAGGATGACAATGGAGAAGTGCCGTAGGCGCCGCCTAGCAGATCATCCCCGCTGCCGCCGACGATGTTGACGTCCTCAACGTTGGTGATCGAAGCATCAGCAACGCCCCCGACGGTCGCTCCGTAAGTGACTCCGCTCACGCCGCCATTGATGAGGATCACCGAGGCTGAGCGATCGGAAAAGTCCAGATAGGCCGTATCGAAGCCAGCCCCGCCGTCGATCGTATCTCTTCCCCCACCACCTGCCAGATAGTCGTTGCCGCCAGCGCCGAATATGCTGTCATCGCCAGCGCGGCCGTTGAAGACATCTGCATCATCGAGACCGACCAGTATGTCGCTATAGGCACCCCCGACCACTACCGATCCATTGGCATTTCCCTTGAAGTTGATCGCTTCGAAGTTCGAGAGGGTGATCTTCGAACTCCCACCCATAAGGCTGGAGATACCGCTGGGATTATCGCCGATGCTGTACCAGGAGAGGCCGGTGGCCGACAGATCGAGATAAACGGTATCGACACCACCGGCCCCGTCCAACGAGACGGCTTGTGGGAAGACCGTATAGACGCCACCGAGAACATCTGCGCCCGATGTCCCGGTGATATTGTCATTGGCTCCCGAGCCGTTGACGACGAAATTCACATTCGAGCCGGGCGCAAAGCTATAGGCAGAACCATCGAACGTCTGACCAGCCGCTAAATTGACGGTGACAGTGCCGACGCCATCGAGTTGGAGATTAACGGGCAGTGCGGAGATCGTGGCGCCCGAAATCGTCAGTGCGGCCGGCCCCTGATAGGCCGTGGTGGCAGCGTTGGCGCCGGCAGGGAGCGGAACGGCGGGCGCGAGGTAGATGCCCTCGACCGACTGGAGCGTTCCCTGGAAATTGACCGTGCCGCCGACCGACAGGAAATCGGTGCCACTGCCGCCATCGAACAGGCTGCCGATACCGGTGAAGCTCGTTTCTGCGCCGTTGGTGATGGTGTTGCCGATCTGCAGGACGTCGTTGCCGCCATTGCCGTGCAGCACGTTCGTGCCGGTGCTGCCGTTCAGCCGGTCGGTACCCGACGAACCGTTGAGCGTGTCGTTTCCGCCGTTGCCGCTCAGCACCTGGATAACGCCGCTGGCGGCGTTGGCCTCCGACGCGGTCAGCGTGTAATTGGAATTCCCCTGTGCATTCAGGATGATCACGTCGCTTGCCGTCGGCACATAAGGTTTCGACGCGGTCGTCCAGTTGGAAAAGGTGAAGGTCGGCAGCACGAGATTCGTGTCCGTCCCCATGCCGCCTTGGGCCAACAGGACCAGCGAATCGATGCCATTGCCGCCGTGCAGCGCCCCCGGAATGGCGTTGGTGACGCCGGTCCCGGCGTTCACGAAATGATAGGTGAGCGCCATCGATATGCTGGTCCCGGCGGTCGACTGGAAATCGATCGCTTCGATATTCAGCAGCGGAGGCGTATTGTAGGACGAGCCGATAATCCCATTGCCGCCCGCGGTGGCACCCGCGATGTTGTGCAGTTCGAGCGTGTCATAGCCGGCGCCGCCATCGTAGAAGCCGTTCGTCTGCTGGATATCGAGCACGATGATGTCGTTGCCCGCCCCGCCGATCAGGCCGTCGGTGCCGCCCTTGCCGTAGAGCACGTCGTCGCCGTCATTGCCGATGAGCGTGTTGTTGCCTGTCGTCCCGGTGAGCGTGTCGGCATAATCCGATCCGCCGACGCCTTCGACAGTGGTGATCGTGTCCAGCCCGCCGCCGCCGGTGTTCTGCTGTGTGGTGATGCGTAGGTCGACCGAAACGCCGGATTCGGCATCCACATAGCCAATCTGGTCGTTGCCGGCGCCACCGTCGATCAGGTCATTGCCGTCGCCGCCGCTGATGAAATCGTCGCCGTTGCCGCCGCTCAGCGTGTCATCGCCTTCCTCGCCGAAGATATTGTCGCCGCCGCCGAGCCCGCTGATGCTGTCGTTGAGGGCGCCACCCTCAAGGATGTCGGGATTTTCCGTGCCGGTGATATTCTTCGGTGTCGCGAAGATGAAGCTGCTGGCATCGAGGCTTGCGAGCGCCACGCCCTGCAGGGTGTAGCTCGTGTCGTCACCCGCGATGATCGCATCACCGCCGCTCGACGACAGATGGGGCTGGAGTGCCGCGAAGCTGTCGACATTGGTATCTGAAAGATCGATCTTGTCCTGACCGACGGTGAAGTCGGTAATGATGTTGCTGCCGCCTTCGCCTTCCAACACGAAGACGTCATTGCCGGCGCCGCCCGTGATCAGGTTATTGCCATCTTCCCCGATGATCGTGTCGTTGCCGTTGCCGCCGATCAGCGTGTCGTTGCCGTCATCGCCGTTGATATAATCATTACCATCGCCGCCGGTAATCAGGTCGTTGTTTATGGTCGCGGATATGCTGTCGCCGCCGGTGCTGCCGTTGATGGTGAACCGGATGTCCGAACCCGCGTCGAAGACATAATTCGCGCCATTGAAACTGTCGCCAGGCTGCAGGGTGACGATGATGTTGCCGGTGCCGTCGAGCTCGAGGTTCGGGCCCATCCCGCCGATGGTGGCGCTGCCGATGGTGAGCTGGGCCGCCGCCTGGCTGAGGGCACCCGGAGCGCTATTGGTGTATGCCGGTTGAAGATAAATGCCTTCGATCGACTGGACCGTACCCTGAAAGTTCACATTGCCGCCGACCGACAGGAAGTCGGTGCCATTACCGCCATCGAAGAGCGTGCCGGCCCCGGTCAAAGTGCTCTCGACACCGTTGAGGATCGTGTTGCCTATGAACAGAGAATCGTTGCCGCCATTGCCGTGAAGTTGGTCGACGCCGCCGCCGGAGGAGAGCTGGTCCATCCCCGACGACCCGTTGAGGGTGTCGTTGCCGCCCGATCCGATCAGCAACTGGCGCAGCCCGTTCGCGGCATTGGTCTCGGTGGCGCTCAGCACATAGTTGAAATTGCCGGCGCCGATCAGTCCGACCGAGTCGCCCGGCAAATAGGCCCGTGTCGGACTGGTCCAGTTGGTCACGCTATAGGTCGGGACGGAAATATTGAGATCCGAACCCATGCCGTTCACGGCTACCGTCAGGAAATTATCATAACCGGCGCCGCCGTCGAGGATGGTCGGCACGGCGAAATTGAGGGTGGTGGCGCCGTTGACGAAATGCTGCGTCGCGATCACGCTGACGGCGGTTCCGGCATCGGACTGGAAGTCGACCTGCTCAATGCCATTGAGGCCGAAGCCGCCATAGGAGGTGGTCGGGCCGAAAAGGCTGTTGCCCGCGCCGCTGATCGAATGAACTTCGAGAGTATCGATGCCGTTACCGCCGGTGAAGGTGCCGCCGGTGATCGCTGTGTCGAGGACGATGGTGTCGTTGCCGTCGCCGGCCGAGATCGTGTCGTTTCCACCTCGGCCCAAGATCACGTCGTCGTTGCCGGTTCCAACGATGCTGTCTGCGCCGGGCGTGCCCTCGATATTGGGGGGATAGACGAAGCCGGGCGAGAGCGTGACGTTCAGGTCGGAGTTATCGTTGAAGACAACATTATCGGCGTTGACGACAGTCTGCAGGGTTGCGCTGTTAAAGAACAGCGACTTGCCGTTGGCGGTAAGCGATGTCGTGGTGGCGCCCGTGGCAATCCTCAGATTGGCGGCATTGATGGATTGGTTGGCGAAGACAATGAGGTCGTTTGACTGCACACCATTGGCTTGCGCCTGCGTCATGTTCTCAAAGACATAGATAGTCATCGCTTAATCCCCCGCCAACCGTATAGGGCGCGCTCCCGCGCCAGACATGATGATATCTAGATGCCGACTCTGTCGCTGGATGAACCGCACGCTCCGCCGCGCATTGCGCTACTCATGCATAACCCCCAAATATCTCGCGGCACGAATCGCACCGTCGAGAAACCGCGATCGAAAATCCGCGTATTTTCGCGAAAACTCAAAAATCAACGGTTCGACAGGATTTTCCGCCCCTGCGGACTATTAATTGAATATTAACGTTCGTGCCACGGAAACTAGCTCCATAGCTGTCCCTATATGTTACTTCGGCGATACGATATTCGTGTAGCGACCGAGCCCGGATTACGGGAAGGTGCGGCGGATGCTGATCCGGCTGTCCTACCAGTAGGCTGACACTCTTCCGGCCGCGGTTGCTTCAGGCGAAATGAAACCGGAGGTCCGCTTCCGCCAATGGTCGACGGCGGATCGGAATCTTCCCTTCCGCGACATAGCAACGTGCTTGAGGCAGCAGTTGCGAACCCATTCCATATTTGGGTTTTGTCGCGCTGCCTCCCTTTTTTCTCGCCCTCTGGATGGCCGACCTACAGGTGCAGAAACCAAGGCGCGATTTGGTCAGCGGTGCTTCTTAGCGATGGTCGCCGTGAAATCTGGGGCCTTGTTTGCCACCCAATCGACAAATTTGCGTATGTTTGGATCAGACCGCAGGGCCTCCACATCCATCCCATGGCGTTGCAGTTCGGAATTCGTGAAATTCGTGATCAGCGTCTGCTGGCAAATGGAGTGCATGGGCACAACGTCGCGCCCGCCCCGGCTCTTCGGCACCGGATGGTGCCAGACGATAGTCTTCCCAGTGGGCCGGCCACAGAGCCAGCAATGTACCACCACCGCTGGAGCCTCCTCCTCGCGATGCGAGTCTCCATAGGGATCATATTTCGAATGCTTGCGGGCCATGGGTCTGCCTGAATTGCCTGAACTTGCGCTGCCCACCTATCGCTGTGCGGTCAGCATTACCATATCAGCATCTCCGACTTCGGAGCTCAGCTTCTCAACCGTCAATGTCTGCCATCAGGAACCTCACCCAGGCGCAAACGTTAACGATGCGTCAGGTCGAGACAGATTCATCGGGCGACACCAGCTCGAAGCCCTGTTTCGCGGAGAGTTTCGATGTCCGTGTCTTTGCGTACCACCGTCCTCGCCCTTGCCGCGTCGCTCAGCCTCACCGCCTGCTACGATGACGGCTACAGCTATGGCGGAATGTCGGTGGGCTATGGTGCCAGCTACCCGGCCTATTATGGCTGGTATGACGACTATTATTACCCCGGCACCGGCTATTATATCTACGACCGGGGCGGCCATCGCCACCGCTGGAATGACGACCACCGGCGCTACTGGCAGGATCGCCAGCGGACGTTCCGAGGAGCCGATCGCGGTGATCGGCGCGAGCTTCGCGAGAACTGGCAGGGCTTTCGCCAGGACCGACGCGGAGACAACCGCGCTTTCTGGCAGGACCGGCGGGAAGGTCGCGAGGCGCTGGCACGGGGCGATATGACCCGTCAGCAATTCCGACAGGACCGGCGAGCTGACCGGCAGTCGTTCCCACAGGAGATGCGTCAGGACCGGCAATCGTTCCACCGCGAGAACCGCCGCGGCCGCCGCGACTGAGGTGGAGCACCACCGGAGCGGGCACCGTCTCCCTACCTCTCCTGAAGGTACAGATGGTGGGGAGCCTGTGGCCCCTAAACTTTTATCCTTAATCGCCGTGCTTAACCGCCTCTAACCCAAAATTAACCAGATCTGGCGCACTCCTCGCTTTGCAACCACGCCAAGGCGATCGAGGACGACATGCCCAGAGCATCAGTTTCCGCCAGTTTCCGGAACTTTCGGCGCCCCGCGCGCCAGGAGGCCTGAGTCATGGCGGCGCCGGTGTCGATGAGCCGGAAATTGTGGGCCGCGACCGGCCGCAGCGCGATCCTGCCGATGGCGACGCTGATGCTGGTCGGCCTGATGGTGATCCCGGTCCCTGCGTTCGTGCTCGACATGGGCTTCATCGCCAACATCATGATCAGCCTCGCGGTGCTGATGGTGGCGCTCAATGCCGCCAAGCCGCTCGACTTCTCATCCTTCCCGACCGTGCTGCTGTTCGCCACCTTGTTCCGCCTCGCGCTGAACGTCGCTTCGACCCGCGTGGTGCTGGTCGACGGACATCAGGGACCAGCCGCGGCTGGCCATGTCATCGAGAGCTTCGGCAACTTCCTGATCGGCGGCGACTACGCCGTCGGCCTGTTCGTGTTCGGCATCCTGATGGTGATCAACCTGGTGGTGATCACCAAGGGTGCGGGCCGGGTCTCCGAAGTTTCCGCGCGCTTCACCCTCGACGCGATGCCCGGCAAGCAGATGGCGATCGACGCCGACCTGAACGCTGGTCTGCTCACCCCGGAAGAGGCCAAGCTGCGCCGCCAGGAAGTCGCTACCGAGGCCGATTTCTACGGCTCGATGGATGGCGCCTCGAAGTTCGTGAAGGGCGATGCCGTCGCCGGCGTCCTTATCCTGGTGATCAACATACTGGGCGGCCTCATCCTCGGCGTCATGAGCCACGGCCTGTCACTGAGCGAAGCCGCCTCGACCTACATCATCCTCGCCATCGGCGACGCACTGGTCGCACAGGTACCGGCGCTGCTGCTGTCGATCGCGGCCGCCGCGATCGTCACCCGCGTTTCCTCGCCACTCGACCTGGCGGGCCAGATCACCAGCCAGTTCGGCTCGGCCCGCGCCTGGGCGCCGGTTTCCGGCATCCTCGCGCTACTCGGCATCGTGCCGGGCATGCCGCATTTCATCATCCTGTCCGCCGCCGGCGTGGCGGGTTTCGCCGCCTGGAAGATGAGCACGTCGAAGCGGGTCGAGACTGCCCTCGAGGTTGCCGCCGCGGAAGCCGCAGCCGCGCCCGCCCCGGTTTCACCCAACAGCATCGACTGGAACGACATATCCGATGGTGCCGCCCTCGGCCTCGAGCTCGGCTATGGCCTCGTCGGCCTGGTCGACGAGCGCAAGGGCGCACCGCTCATGGCGCGGATCACCGGTATCCGCCGCCAGCTCTCGCGCGAACTCGGCTTCGTCGTACCGCTGGTACGGGTTCGCGACAATCTGAGCCTGCCGCCCAACGCCTATCGCATCACCGTCGCCGGCGTGATCATGGGCGAGGACGAGGCATTTCCCGAACAGCTGCTCGCGCTTGACAGCGGCGATCTCGAAGGCACGGTCGACGGCCGCGTCTGCCGCGATCCCAGCTTCGGCCTCGAAGCCGTATGGATCACCCCCGAGAAGCGCGGCGACGCGATCGTCGCGGGCTATACCGTCGTCGACCCCGCCACGGTGGTCGCGACGCATCTCAACCAGATCATTGCCGCCGCCGCCGCCGACCTGTTCGGCATGGACGAGGCGCAGCGCCTGCTCGACGCACTCAAGGAATCGGCGCCCCAGCTGGTTGGCGGCCTGACCCCCTCCCCGCTCAGCCTCGCCCAGATTGCCGCGGCCTGCCGCGCGCTGCTCGCCGAAGGCGTCCCGCTCAAGGATTTCCGCCGCATCGCCGAATCCATGGTCGATGCCGCCGCACAGTCGAACGACGCCCCCGCTCTGGTCGAGAATATCCGCTCGCGGATCGGCGCGCTGATCGTCCAGACGCTGGTTCCTGTGAAACTGCCGCTGCCGGTGGTGACGCTCGATGCCGGCCTCGAATCGCTGCTCGCGCAGGCGGTGCGGACGTCGCCCGGCGCGGCACACCCGTTCGAGCCGGCGCTCGCCAACCGGATCGTATCTGCGATCGCCGAGGCTTCCGCGCCGATGGTGAACAGCGCGACCCGCTTTGCCATCGTAACGTCGCCGATTGCGCGGCGCGCACTGGCACGCCTCCTCAAACCCCATTTGCCGGAAACGCCCGTCATGTCCTTCCTCGAGATCCCCGATGGGAAAGCCGTCGAAGTCGCGGCGGTGGTCGGTGGTGGCCCATCCCCTAACGGCACTGCCGGCGCCCTGGGCGCGCGACAGATGGAGACCGCAGCATGATCCGCGACCGCATCGACGTGACCAATCCGTTGACCTCGCCGGCCCGGCAGCGCAGCGCCCGCGTCATCAGCATTGCCTGCGGCCGCAGCGGCGTCGGCAAGACGACGATCGCCGCCAATCTGGCGCTGTCGCTGTCGACGATGCACCGCCGCGCCATGCTGGTGGATTGCGATCCCGGCCCCGGCGATGCGACGCGGATGATGGGCTTCGACCCGGCGGAATCGATCAACGACGTGATCGGCGGACGGCTGACGATCGATCAGATCGTGGTAGATGGGCCCGAGGCATTGTTCGTCGTGCCCGCGGGACCGGCCGATGCCGCCGGCCGCGTCGACCTTGCCGCGCGGCTCAAGCTGGCCGATGCTTTCCGCCCGCACCGCCGCTCGCTCGACTATGTCATCGTCGATACGCCCGGCAGCGCCGATCCCGACACGCTCGACATGGTGGCGTCGGCCGACCTGCCGGTGGTGGTGCTCGCGCCCGACGCCGATCGCTTCATGGATGCCTATGGCACGGTGAAGCTGCTCGCGCTCGACCATGGTATTCGCGACATTGCGATCGTGACCAACCGGATCAGCGACGAAGCGATGGGCCGCGAGCTGTTCCGACGCTTCCGCGAAGTGTCGGGCCGGTTTCTTGCAGATACCACGCTAAGCTATCTGGGCGGCATTCCTCGCGACGAACGCGTGCTGACCGCGGTCGCGCGCCGGCGCCTCGTCGTCGATCAATATCCCAGCGCCCGTGCGGCACAGGCGCTGAGCCACCTCGCCCGCACCATCGACGCGCTCGACATCCGCGCCCAGGCTGGCGGCGACTGCTTCTTCGGTATGGAGGCGGTTGCCCGTGCTGGCTGAAACCCGCAACTCCACGCTGCACACCTATGGCCGCAAGCCGCAGAAACCGCGGCCGGAGGATCTGGTGCGCAGCCATATGCAGCTTGTCCGCAAGATTGCCTGGCACGTCCATGGCCGGGTCTCCTCGGCGATCGACATCGAGGACCTGATCCAGATCGGCATGATCGCGCTGGTCGAAGCCGCCAATGGCTATGAGGATCGCGGGCACGCCTTTTCCACCTATGCCTCGCTGCGGGTGCGCGGAGCGATGATCGATCATCTGCGCCGCCACGCCTCGATGAGCCGATCGGCGATGGGCAAGCGCCGGGAAATGCTCAAGGCGAAGTCCGATTTCGAGAAGCGCTACGGCCGCAGCCCAAGCGATTCTGAACTGGCCCAGGCGATGGGCCTCGACGGCGCCGCTTTCCGCGCACTGGTCGATGAAACGGCGGCCACCTACCAGGAATCACTCGACGAGGTGTATTCGGACCAGTCGATCTGGTTCGCCGACGTTGAGGAGCGCGCCGACCAGGGGATCGAGCGCGAGGAATTGGCTGCGGCGCTCGGCGAGCATATCGCGGAACTGCCCGAGCGCGAGGCGATGGTGCTCCAGCTCTATTTCGTCGAGGAGATGAATCTCGAAGAAATCGGCCAGACGCTGAACATCGGCGCAGCGCGAGTCTGTCAGATCAAGAAGGTAGCGCTCGACAAGCTGCGCGCGTCGTTGAAAGACTGGCGCTAAAGCCCAATCTTTGGCGCGATCCCCGCCCAACAGCCATCGCTGCAAGGCAGCACTCCAGTCAAGACAGCGGAAATCCCGGATCAGACAGCTTTGGCATGGCTCGTGCAACAGCGCTCGCATCCAGCGGACGCGGTCCGCTCCACGAAGGAACAGGTTCGATGCAACGCTCTCAACCGTCGCTCTTTGCCCGGCACGACACCTTCTTCGGCGTTTGCGAGGCGATCGGCCAGGACTTCGGCTTTCCCTCCAATTATGTCAGGGTGGCGCTAAGCCTCGGTCTGCTCCTGAGCCCACTCGCCACGGTGGCCGTGTATGTCGGCGCTGGCCTGCTCGTTGCAATCTCCCGCTGGATCTACCCGGCCCAGGTGGCGAATGTGGAGGCCCAACCGACCGTGCCCGCGAAAGCAGGGCGGACCGACAACGACCAGGGCGCGAGCGTCTTGGCCGAAGCGGCTTAAAAGCCTCTCGCGGGCCTGCGCGAGAGGTAGGAGTCTACCGCCCGTCGAGCGCCGCTTCGACGCGCGCCATCTTCATGCCAAACTCGTTGAAGCGAGCGTTGGTATCGGCATGCCCGCTCTGGATCGCCTTCAATACCGTGTTCATCGGATCATGCTCGACCAGGCCCGCTTGGAGAACTTCCATGCGGTGCTTGAGCTCCTCGCTGCTGACCGGTGCATTGGCAAGCTGCGCGCGCTGTGCCTGTAGCAGTTCGATCTGCCGATCACGGACCAGCCGCAAGT
The DNA here is from genome assembly GCF_037861105.1 of Rhizorhabdus argentea. Classification (NCBI taxonomy): domain Bacteria; kingdom Pseudomonadati; phylum Pseudomonadota; class Alphaproteobacteria; order Sphingomonadales; family Rhizorhabdaceae; genus Rhizorhabdus; species Rhizorhabdus argentea. The sequence continues at coordinate 90,748 of NZ_JBANFK010000003.1, read as the reverse complement.
CGTGGATCAGCGCATTAGCTGTCGCGAGCTGCTGCTGCCGCTCGCGCGCATCGGCGACCACGAGCTGCGCGGACATGATCGTACGCTCCGCGACGATCAGGCCGGCGCCCGAGACCAGACTGGATATAAGACCGACGCCGATGGCGATCTGGCTCATCCTGCTCGGCGACCTCGGTGCCGAAGCCGGCTGCACGACCTCAGGGACAGCGACTGGTGCGGGCGCAATAATATCAGCAGGTGGCGTAGGAACGGGCTGCATCGCCAGTGGTTGGACGGCAGGCTGATCTATCGCGCCCGCCACGAGCGCGTCGAGGTCATCGAAGTCGTCGATCTGGATCGACATGATCCCGACGGGCGCACTCTCCTCGTCCGGTGCGGAGAAATCGATGGGCCCGATGCCCCCGACATTAGCGGCGGGCGGATCATCGCGCGTCTGGACGACGCTGGTTTCGAGATCTTCGAGAGCCTTGAGCGCTGCGTCGAAACCGCTGCCGCTGTCCGAAACCGAGATCGTATCCATCGAACTTGTCCTGTCGACCGCTAGGGGCACTTCAAGAAAAAGGCCCCCGGCGCGGGGAAACTAAGCGCCGGGGGCCCGAGAGACGGCCGCCTGAGGAGGCCAGCTATCGTTTAGCGGAGCAGGCTCAGCACATTCTGCTGGCTCTGGTTCGCCTGGGCGAGCATCGCCGTCGAAGCCTGTGCCAGGATCTGGGACTTGGCGAGCGACGTCGATTCCACCGAGAAGTCCGCGTCCTCGATCCGCGAGCGGGCCTCGGACAGGTTGTTGACGTTCGCGGTCAGCACGTTGACGGCGGCGTCGAGGCGGCTCTGGGTAGCACCGAGACCGGCACGGACCGTGTTGACCTGGGTCACAGCGGCGTCGAATGCGGTGATCGCGGTACCCGCGTTTGTCGTGGTATCAACCTTGATCGTGCTGGCATAGGCCGCAGCAACCTTGTCGAGACCGCCGACCGAGATCGAGGTCGTGTCACCCGAATTGATGCCAGTCTGGATCGAGAAGCTGGTCGCCACGGAGGTAGCGCCGAACAATGTGTTACCGTTGAACTTGGTCTTGGTGACAACATCGCTGATCTGCGACTGCAGCGCCGCGACTTCCGTCTGAAGGTTGTCACGATCGCTCGACTGGTAGGTGCCGTTCGAGGCCTGCACAGCCAGTTCGCGGACGCGCTGCAGCATGTTGGTGACTTCGCCCAGCGCGCCTTCGGCGGTCTGCGCCAGCGAGATGCCGTCGTTCGCATTGCGGATCGCGACCGACATGCCGCGGACCGAAGCGGTCATCGAAGAGGCGATGGCGAGGCCGGCTGCGTCGTCCTTGGCGCTGTTGATGCGCTTGCCGCTCGACAGGCGCTCCATGGCAGTCGCCTGCATCTGGCCGGCGAGCCGGCCGGCATTCTGTGAACGTAGCGAGGAAATATTGGTGTTGATGACAGACATGAGTGAATCCTTCCGCTGTTACTCGGCGTGCCGGCCAACTCCGCCGTTCTCGCCACGATCCGGTTAACGACCCCCCGAAACTATGCTTAAGGAAGAAAGATGGTTAAGCGCCATTAACCATAATTTAATTTAGATGGACGGGCGTGGTGCTTACGCGCGGGGGTACAGAACTGCGTATTTCGCGAGGCGTTCTGGTCGTACTGCATCCGGAAACGGTGACGGTTAAGTGTCGTCATTTACCGTCATCCTGGCGGAGTCGGCGGCTCTAGCATCGTCCTCTGCCGTCATTACCGCGGAGGCGGGAATCCACCGGAAAGCACAAACCGACCAGCAGAGTGTCGACCACGCCGCCAAGTGGATTCCCGCCTCCGCGGTAATGACCACGGAGGATAGCGCACAAACTGGGCCTCCGCCGGAGGTGCCGGCGGTTGCGTGATAGGAGCTACGCCTGGCCTCCTAAACGGAAACAGCCCCCGATGCGGATGCACCGGGGGCCGTCTCGGCCAGCAACTTGGGGGGAAGAAGCTCTTATTTGAGGAGGCTGAGCACGTTCTGCTGGCTCTGATTGGCCTGGGCCAGCATTGCCGTCGAGGCTTGGGCCAGGATCTGCGACTTGGCGAGGTTGCTCGATTCCAGCGAGAAGTCGGCATCCTCGATCCGCGAACGTGCTTCCGAGAGGTTGTTGATGTTGGCGGTCAGCACGTTGACCGTCGCTTCGAGGCGGTTCTGGTTGGCGCCGAGATTGGCCCGGACGTTGGCGACCTGGGTTAGAGCCAGATCCGAAGCGGTCAGCGCGAGGCCGGCATTGGCCGTGGTGTCGACCTTGATGGTGCTGGCGTAAGCTGCAGCGACCTTGTCGAGACCGCCGACGGTGATGGCCGTCGTGTCGCCCGAATTGATGCCGGTCTGGATGGCGAAGCTGGTCGCCACCGAGGTCGCTGAGAACAGCGTGTTGCCATTGAACTTGGTCTTGGTGACGACATCGGAGATCTGCGACTGGAGCGCAGCAACTTCGGTCTGGAGGTTGTCCCGGTCGGTCGACTGGTAGGTGCCGTTGGCCGCCTGGACGGCCAGTTCGCGGATACGCTGCAGCATGTTGCTGGCTTCGCCGAGCGCGCCTTCCGCAGTCTGCGACAGCGAGATGCCGTCATTGGCGTTGCGGATGGCGACCGACATGCCCCGGACCGATGCGGTCATCGAAGAGGCGATGGCGAGGCCGGCGGCGTCGTCCTTGGCCGAATTGATGCGCTTGCCGCTCGAGAGGCGTTCCATCGCGGAGGCCTGCATCTGATTGGCGAGGCGACCTGCATTCTGGGCGCGGAGCGAAGAGATGTTGGTGTTGATGACGGTCATGTGGATCAGTCCTTGTCCTGTTAAGGGGCGATGATCCGGTGCTGGCCGTTCTCGCCTCGATCCCATTAACGGCCGTGCTTACCCCGGCTTTAACCAGGAAAATTCACTACGATCGATTTTTTCCCGATTTTTCTGTCAAGATATTGTAATCAAAGAGATATTATTTTTGATGTTTCCGCTTTAAGCTGTGTTTGGCCGTTGGCTGACCGTGCCGGTCTCATCCGAGGCTCCCCTGCCCGGCAAGTTTTTGCCGCCTTCGACCAAAGGATGAGCGGCCTCTTGCCGCTCGTTTGAAACGCCCGTTTTTCAGAGTGTTTCTGCTGCCCCTCGCGCGCACGCGCACGGGCGTGCCGTCACGGGCAGGCGCGGCGCGCGGTCTATTAAGACTTTCGTAGTTAATTCGCCGGTAAGGATGTCCGGCAAGGAATTGGCGTGGCTGGCACGTCGGATCCGCGAGGACGGCCATGACGACGATCGGTATCAGCGAGAAGGCGCAAGGTTCCCACCCCACGCTGGTCGCGTGGCTGGGCGGCGCGGGCATCGAAACCGCACAGATCGACCCCTCCACCGCGCCCGCCCGTGATGCCCAGCGCATCCTCCACGTCACCGAGATCGGCCTCGCACGCCAGCATGATATTCTGATCGACTTCGCGGATGGCCAGCCGGTGTTGCGCCGCGCCAAGGTCGGCCGTCCCACGACGGTCGTCTTCGGCTTCGAGGACATGGCGTTCGGCCATGCGCTGATCGCCGAGCTGATCCGCCCGCGCATAATGCCGGCCTGTGGCGAACCCGAGAGCACCCGCTTTCTTGCGCTGGCGGCCCGCGTCGCGCGCAGCGATGCCACCATGCTGCTGCTGGGCGAAACCGGCACCGGCAAGGAGGGCGTCGCCCGCTTCGTTCACGCAGTCTCCGCGCGCAGCGACAAGCCCTTCGTTGCGGTCAATTGCGCCGCGCTTCCCGAAACCATGCTCGAAGCCATGTTGTTCGGCCATCAGAAGGGTGCCTTCACCGGCGCGACCGGATCGGGCGAGGGCCTGTTCCGCGCTGCCGAGGGCGGCACACTGCTGCTGGACGAAATCTCCGAGCTGCCGCTACCGCTGCAGGCCAAGCTGCTCCGTGCGCTGCAGGAGCGCGAAGTCCTTCCCGTCGGCGCCACCGCGCCGATCGCGATCGACGTTCGCATCATCGCCGCCGGCAACCGCGATCTCGCCGCCGAAGTCGAGGCCGGCCGGTTCCGCGCCGATCTCTACTGGCGGCTCAACGTGATGCCGATGACGCTGAAGCCGCTCGGCCAGCGCCGTCAGGATATCCGCGCAATCTCCGCCGCGCTGCTGCTGCGTCACACCCCCGACCATGAGGATCTCGCCTGGCCGACCGCCAATGCCCTGGACCGGCTGATGACGCATGGCTGGCCCGGCAATGTCCGCGAGCTCGAAAATGTTCTGCAGCGCGCAATGCTGATGCGCGACGGTAGCCGGATCGAGGCCGCCGACCTGATGATCGATCCCGCGCCGAACGCGCCCGCCTACCGCATGGCATCGGTCGAAGCCGCGCCGATAGCGTCCACGCCGCTCCAGGCGCCCGTTCGCCTGGCCGACGCGCGCCGCCTGAGCCAGGCACAAGCGATCGAGGAAGCGCTCGCAGCCACCGGTGGCCACCGTCTCCGCGCCGCCCAGCGGCTCGGCATCTCCGAACGCACGCTGCGCTATCGCATCGCCGATATGCGCGCCGTAGCTTGAGGGAGGTTTAGATGACCACCATCAACACCAGCAACCTGATGGCCATGCGCAATGCCATCCTGCAGCAGAATTCGGCCCTGCAGAAGGCGGCCGCCGCCCCCGCACCCAATCCGGTCGACGGAGTCGCCTCGGTAGGCACCACGACCGGCGCGCCCGATGGCGGCTTCGCATCCACCCTGCGCGGCGCGCTGGGCGAGGTTAACAACCAGCAGGCCAAGGCCGGCGCGATCAGCGAAAGCTATGAGCGTGGCGAAACCACCGACATCGCGGCCGTGATGCTCCAGCGCGAGCAGGCCAATGTCGGCTTCCAGGCCACCCTGCAGGTCCGCAACAAACTCCTGTCCGCCTATAAGGACATCATGAGCATGCCGGTATAATCGATGGCTGACATCATCACCTCCCCCGCCCCGAACGCTCCTATGCTGTCCGCCCCGACGGGTGCGGGCGGCGTCGGCACATCGGCGATCCTCGAGCGGGTAAAGGATTTCACCGCCCAGCCGGCGATCCAGCGCAGCCTGCCGATGATCGGCCTGATCGCGCTGCTCGGCGTCGCCGCCCTGCTATGGTCGACGATGTCGGGCGCGCCGCAGCGCGACCTGTTCGCCGGCATGGGCGATGCCGACAAGGCCGCTGTCGCCGACGCGCTGAAGGCCGCGAACATTCCCTATCAGGTGGATCGCGATACCGGATCGCTGACCGTGTCGGAGACCAGCTTCTACCAGGCCAAGATGCTGCTCGCGCAGCAGGGCCTGCCGAAATCGGCGCCCGATGGCGACGCGATGATATCCTCGCTTCCGCTCGGCGCGAGCCGCGCCGTCGAAGGCGAGAAGCTGCGCACCGCGCGCGAGATGGATCTCGCCCGCACGATCGAAGCAATCGATGCGGTCGAAACCGCCAAGATTCACATTGCGGCCGATCAGCCCAGCGTCTTCCTGCGCGACGAGGCCAAGCCCCAGGCATCGGTGATGCTGCGCCTGCGCGCGGGCCGTGCGCTGTCGGACTCGCAGGTCCAGGCGATCGTCCATCTCGTGGCCTCGTCGGTACCGAACCTGGCGCCCGATGGCGTGTCGGTCGTCGACCAGGCCGGCCGACTGCTGTCGGCGTCGGGCAATGACCCGATGAGCGAGGCCTCCAACCGGCAGGTCGACATCCAGAGCAAGATCGAGCAGCGCTATCTCGACGCCCTCAACAAGATTCTGACGCCAATCGTCGGCCCCGGCAACTTCACCGCCGAAGTTCATGCCGATGTCGACTTCACCGAAACCCAGGCGACGCGCGAGAGCTATCCGAAGGACACCGCCGTGGTCCGCTCCGAACAGGGCGGCTGGACCGGCGACAAGAATGGCGGCGAAGCCTCCGGCATTCCCGGCGCCCTGTCGAACCAGCCCCCTTCCGCGAGCCAGGTGGCCGCGGCACCGCAGCAGACCATGAACGCCACCGCCGGCACCACCGCCGCCGCGGAAGCCGGCAAGACCTCCGAACAGTATAACCGCACCTATGAACTTGGCCGCGAGGTCTCGGTCACCCACAATCCGATCGGCCAGGTGAAGCGCCTCTCGGTCGCCGTCGCCCTGCGTGAAGGCGGCCGCAAGTTCAGCCGCGCCGAGCTCGCCTCGATCGAATCGCTGGTGCGCGGTGCGATCGGTGCCGATCAGGCGCGCGGCGATGTCGTCGCCCTCTCCGCCCGCAGCTTTGCGGTGGCGCAGGATGCCGAGGTCAAGTCCAACTGGTGGGAGGCCCCATGGGTCTCCACCCTGGCACGCAACCTGTCTGCGCTGCTCGTCGTCGCGCTGCTCGTCTTCGGCGTCGCCAAGCCGATGCTTAGGCGCCGCGCCGCCTTCGCCGAAGAGCGGAAGACGGCAATGCAGGCGATGATCAGCTCGGGCGGCCGCATCCCGGAGGGCACCAGCCCGGCCGTCCGCAACGAGATCGCCTCGGCACTCGCCCAGCAGGCGCTGCATGATCCCAACAAACCGGTGACCCTCGACATGATCCAGGCGACGCCAGGCTATGCCAATCGCGCCGAGCTGATCCGCAACTTCGTACGCCAGGATCCGGACCGCGCCGCCCTGGTGGTGCGCGACCTTATCCGCGCCGACATGCCCGGAGCCGAATAACCATCATGGCCGAAGAAACCCCCATCGATACCGAAAACGCCAGCCCTGTGCCGCCCAGCGGCAGCCAGGCCGCCGCAATCCTGCTGATGCTGCTCGGCGAGGAAGAGGCCGCCACCGTACTGAGCCGGCTCGAGCCCGACGAGGTCCAGCATCTCGGAGGCGCGATGTTCGGCGTCGCCAACATCTCGGAAGACCAGATCGACGACGTATTCGACGTATTCGTCGATCGCGCCCGCGTCCGCACCACCCTGGGTTTCGGCGTCGAACGCCAGATCAAGGGGATGATGCACAAGGCGCTGGGGCATGACAAAGCCGATCAAGTGCTTCAGCGGATCACGCCCGTCCAGCATGTCAGCACGCTCGAAAATCTCAAATGGCTGGACGCCCGCGCCATCGCCAACCTGATCGAGTTCGAGCATCCGCAACTCGCCGCGATCGTGCTGGCCTTCCTGGAGGCGCAGCGCGCGGCCGATGTGCTGCAACTGCTGCCAGAAGAGATGCAGGCCGACCTGGTCTATCGCGTTGCGACCATGGGCCCCGTCACCGAGGCCGCTCTTTCCGAGCTCGACGAACTGCTCAACCGGCCGCCGACCGAGCAGTCCACCGGCGCGACCACGCGCCGCGGCGGCGCCGGCGAGGCGGCAAAGATCGTTAATTCTTCGCGGAAGGCCGCCGAGCAGCGGATCATCAAGGCGCTGCAAAAACTCGACAAGTCGGTCGCGCGGAACATCGAGGAAGAGATGTTCATCTTCGACAACCTGATGGCGGTTGGCGACAAGGACCTCGGCACGCTGCTGCGCGCAGTCGACAATGATGTTCTGGTGGTGTCGCTCAAGGGTGCCGACGAGAAGCTGCGGCAGAAGATCTTCGGCTGCATGTCAAGCCGCGCCGCCCAGTCGATCCAGGACGAAATCGCCGATCGCGGCCCAATGCGGCTCGCCGATGTACAGGAAGCGCAGAAGGCGATGCTCTCAGTCGCGCGCAAGCTTGCCGCCGAAGGAACCATCAGTCTCGGCGGAAAGGGCGACGACTTTGTCTGATCTCTGGACAACCGATGTCAGCGTCGACGCGACCCGGGTCGATGCCTGGGCACGCCCTGCCCCGTCCGGCCAGTTCACGCCCTGGGGCGACAATCCGCATCCCAAGCGCCGCGCGAGCGATTTCGCGCCGAGTCCGCGCCAGCCCCAGGCAGCACCGGTCACCGATATCGAGACGCTGCGCGCCGAGGCTTTTGCGGAAGGGTTCGAACATGGCCGCCAGGCCGTCATGGTCGAGTTCGCCCGCGAGCGAGAGGCGCTGGCCCACCTCATCCGCTCGGCCGAGGCGATCAAGCCAGAACCCGCCGGCCCGCTCGCCGCGGTGCTGGCGGAAACCGTCGCACGACTGGTCCGGCAGATCGTCGGCGAAGTGAAGATCGACCCCGAAATGCTGCAGCAGCGCGCCGAGACGATCGCCGAGATGGTCACCGCCGAGTCCGGTCCCGCCCGGCTGCGCATGCACCCTGAAGACATCGCCATGCTCGAGGGCGTCGACCTCGGCCTGCCGATGGCGCCTGATCATCACCTCACCTCGGGCACGATCGTCCTCGAAACTGGCGAAGGCTGGATCGAGGACGGTCCGCAGGTACGCCTTGCGCGCCTGCGCGCTCAACTCGACAATATGGGCCTGCCGCGATGACCGTCGCGGCGCGCGCCCAGGCGATGCTCAGCACCATAGAAATCGATCCCACCGGTCCGCGCCGGATTGGCCGGCTCGCTTCCTATGACGGGCTGATGCTCGAGGCGACGGGCTTCCCGGTACCGGTCGGATCGAACGCGCGCGTCATCGATGCCGACGGTCACGCCGCGCTCGCCGAAGTTGTCGGCTTTCGCGGCAACCGCACCCTGCTCATGGCGTTGGACGCCGACGCTCCGCACAGCGCGGGCGCACGCGTCGAGCCCGACCGCCGCGGCGGCTCCGTGGATGTCGGCGACACTCTGCTCGGCCGGGTGGTTGATGCGCTGGGCAATCCGATCGACGGGCTCGGGCCGATCGCCACCGCCGAGCGCTGGCCGCTGGCCGGCAAGCGCGGCAACCCGCTGGATCGCGCCCGGGTAACCGAGCCGTTCGACATGGGCGTGCGCGCGATCAATGCGCTGCTGACCGCCGGCGTCGGCCAGCGCATCGCCATCGCCGCCGGCTCGGGCGTGGGGAAATCCGTGCTGATGGGCCAGATGATCTCCGGCGCCGACGCCGACGTGATCGTCGTCGGCCTGGTCGGCGAACGCAGCCGCGAGGTCAGTGACTTTCTCGCCACCAAGCTGGCCGGGCCAGTGCGCCAGAAGAGCGTGGTCGTCGCCGTTCCCGCCGATCATCCGCCGGTGCTGCGGCTGCGCGCAGCCATGCGCGCGACCGCCATCGCCGAATATTTCCGCGCGCAAGGCAAGCGCGTGCTGCTGCTGATCGACAGCCTCACCCGCGTCGCCCATGCCCAGCGCGAGATCGGCCTGTCGCTGGGCGAGCCGCCGACGATGAAAGGCTATCCGCCATCAGCGCTCGGCATGATCCCGCGGCTGATCGAGCGCGCCGGCGTCGATGCCAGCTCGGGGGGATCGATCACAGCGCTCTACACCGTCCTCGCCGATGGCGACGACACCGACGACCCGATCGTCGACACCGCACGCGCCATCGTCGACGGCCATATCATCCTGTCGCGCAGCCTCGCCGAACAGGGCGTGTTTCCGGCAATCGACGTGGGCAAGTCGCTGAGCCGCGTGATGAACGACATCGTCGGTCCCGAACATCTCCAGGCCGCGCAGATCCTGCGCCGGCTGTGGGCGGTCTATGAGGAAAACCGCGACCTGATCCTGATGGGCGCCTACCGCACCGGCAGCGACCCGATCATCGATATCGCCATCGCCCGGCACGATCATATCCTCGAGTTCATCAGCCAGGGTCAGAAGGACCGGGTCGACTTCGACGATTCGATCAAGGCGCTGATTGAGGCGTTCGGCGGGTGAAGGCACTGGTCGCAAAGCGCGCGCGGATCACCCGGGTAAGGGACGTGCAGCACATGCTCGCCACCTCGGCCGCAGCCAGCGCGGAGGCGCAGGTCGCTTCGCTGGAAAATAATGCGGCCAAGCTCGCCTCGCTGCGCGACAGCCTGACCCTGCCGAGCGGCCCCTCGACCGGCGCGATCCTCCAGAACCGCGGCGAACTGGCGCAGCGCCTCGACAAGGCCCGGAACGGCCTTACCGACGCCATCGTCACGGCACGCGCCGCGGCCGAAAAAAAGATCGCAGAGCGGCTCGAAGCGCGCCAGCGCCAGGAAAGCGCGGCGAAGCTCGATGCCCGCGCCGTGCAGGCGCTCGCGGAATGGACCGAGGCCCGCATCGCCGCGAATTTCCGTCCGAAAGGACCAAGACATGCAGAGCAAGGTGAAGACTGACATGGCCGTTGCAGCACTTTCCACCGCCTCGATCGCGTTGAACACGAGTCCGGCTCCGGCGATCCAGCAGGCTTCGGAGGCTCCTCAGGCCTTCGCGAAGCTGATCGAGCGGGCCAAGCCCGAAGACAAGGCACCCGAAGACGGCACCCGCCCCCAGGCCACGCCCGATGGCGATGCCGAATCCGCCGCCGCCGAGGACAGTTCCGTCAACCTGCCCGAAGGCGAGGCAAAGGCGCTGCCCTCCGACCAGCCGGTGGACCTGCTCGCGGAGATCGAGGCCATGGTCACTGCCGCCAGCCAACTCGGTATCAACCAGCCGATGCCGCTTGCGCCCGCGCCACTGGCGCCGGGACCGCTGCCATCCGATACAGCGGCCGCAACCGTGACCATGCCCGCGGCCATTGCGACCACCATGGCCAAGTCCATGTCAGCGATCAAATCCATGCCAGCTATGACGCCGGCGGCCTCCGATGGACCTGACAGATCGACCGGCACCGATGCCCATGCCGCGCTGGCCGCCGTGACGGCGCCGGTTATCACCTCGACGCCGGCGGCACCGATCCCGGCAGCGGACAGCCCGGTGGAAGCCGCGGAAGCTTCTCCCGCCGCAGCGCCGTCGGCGCAGGTCGAAAATGGCAAATCGCCGGGAATTGCCGACGATGCCAAGAGCGGCTCCGCCGTGCGAAGCGACATCGCCGCGCTGCTCGCTTCGCTCAAATCGGTCTACCAGCCTGCCAAGGCTGGCGACGCCGCGGCGCCCGACGCCCTGCCTGCGCCATTGCCGGCCGAAAAGCTGGCTGAACTTGCTGCCGGTACCGCGCCAGCCGCTGTCGCGGCTGCCATCGCCGCTGAAACGCAACCGGCCGCCGCGGTCATGGTTCAGCCGGCCCTTGCAGCGGCCATGCCTGCGGTGACTGCACCGAAAACCGCCAGGCCCGCCGCCGGCGCGACAGCTGTCGGCATTGTCGATCCGAGCGCCCTGACCGCGACGCCGCTGCCCGACACCAGGATAACCCAGGACAGCGACGCACCTCTTTCGGAGGCAAGCACCGCTGAAGCCGATGTCTCCGCGCCGCTGCCAGCCAACCCGGCAGCCGGCCCAGCGCCCGCCGCCGCGGCCGATACGACACCGGCCCCGATCGCCGTCAGCGCATCCACCCCTTCAGCAGCGGCCCCGACCGACGGGGTCCCGGTAACGACGCAGGCCGAGCAGAGCGTCGCTCGACACCTCGATCTCGCCCGCGATAATCAGTGGCTGGATCGGCTCGCACGGGACATCAGCCAGGCCGCCAGCCAGCAGGGTCACCTCAAATTCCAGCTCAATCCCGAACATCTCGGCGCACTGACCGTCGAAATCGCAAACAGCGCGTCGGGGACCGCGATCCGCATGACCGCGGACACCGACCAGGCCCGCACGATCATCGCCGACGCCCAGCCGCGTCTGCTCGCCGAGGTCCGCGCACAGGGGCTGCGCGTCTCGGAGTCGCATGTCGACCTTAATCAGCAGGGCGGCGGCAGCTCGGCCTCCGCGCAGGGGCAACGGCGCCAGTCGTCAGAAAATCATAAACCTTTTGCCGCTACACAGGCGGCGATCCGTGACGATGCCGGCGATTCGGCAGCGCGCGACGATGGTGAACTTTACGCCTGATCCATAGGATTTGAACGATGAGCAGTGCCGCCGCACCCGCCGCCGAGGCGCCCAAGAAGAAGGGCAAGATGAAGGGCATCCTGATGATGCTCATAATGGCGATCGTCCTCGCGGGCGGGGGCGTCGGCGCCGGCATGTACGCCGCTGGCGCGGGCTTGGCCGGCGGGCACGAGAAGGCAGCGGAGGAAGACCCCAACGCGCCGAAGCTCGTGGCGAAGGAAGGCCTTGAAGAAGGTGGGCATGTCGAGAAGAAGACGCTGCCGCTCGGCATCGAATCGGACCAGTCGCCCGATCCCACCAAATATAAGGCGACCTACTACACCTTTGAGCAGCCGTTCACCGCCAACCTGCGCGACTCCGACGGCTTCACCCAGATCGGCCTGGGAACGTCGACCTTCTACGACCAGAAGGTGCTCGATAACCTGAAGGACAATGAATTGCCGATCCGCTCGGCGATCCTGATGGTCATGTCGCAGCAGGACAGCTTCACCATCTCGACGCCCGAAGGCAAGCTGGCGCTCCAGAAGCAGCTCAAGGACGCGATCAACGGCGTGCTCAAGCAGCGCACCGGCTTCGGCGGCATCGACAATGTCTATTTCACCACGATAGTCGTGCAGTAGCGCCAAGGTCGCCGCGGTTTCGTTCGGCGGCGCTTCACCAGCGAACATCTGGAGATTACCGGGTTTTTCTCGCCGATCGAACCGGCTAGAGGGGCGAATGATCGATCAGGATCGCCGCCGCCTTGTCCGTTTGTTATCGCTGGCCGGATCGTCTTTCGCGCTCTCGCCGTTCCTCCCCGGCTGGGCAGCGAGCGCCGCAACGAGGCAACCGGTGCTTTCCGGCCCTGACCTTGCGCTCACCATCGATCATGTGACGATGACCGTCGATGGCCGCAAGAGCCATGCGATCGGTATCAACGGCTCCGCCCCCGGTCCGCTTATCCGCCTGCGCCAGGGGCAGCGGGCACGGATCGCGGTTACCAACAATCTGCATGAGGACAGCTCGATCCACTGGCACGGCCTGCTGCTGCCCTTCCAGATGGACGGCGTGCCGGGCATCAGCTTTCCCGGCATCAGGCCCGGCGAAACTTTCGTCTATGAGTTTCCGCTGCTTCAGTCGGGAACCTACTGGTACCACAGCCACAGTGGCCTGCAGGAGCAGATGGGGCATTATGGACCGATCATCATCGATCCGGCCGACGCCGGCCCGATCGCGGATGGGCGCGAGCACGTCATTCTGCTGTCCGATCATAGTTCGCTCCACCCGCATGAGATCTTCCGGCGCCTCAAGCTCGATCCCGGCGGCTTCAACCAGCAGAAGCAGACCATTGCCGAGCTGCTCGCCGGTCGCGACCAGCCGCTGAAGGATCGCCTCGCATGGGGCCGGATGCGGATGGAGCCCACCGATGTCTCCGACGTAACCGGCACCATCTACAGCTATCTGGTCAACGGCCACGGCCCCGCGGACAACTGGATCGGCCTGTTCACGCCGGGTGAGCGGGTGCGGCTGCGCGTTATCAACGCATCGGCGATGACCAACTTCAATGTCCGCATACCCGGACTGCCGCTTGAGATTGTCGCCGCGGATGGGCTCGACATACAGCCGGTGACTGTCGACGAGTTTCAGATCGCCGTTGCCGAGACCTATGATGTAATCGTGCAGCCGGGCGATGCAGCCTACACCATCGTCGGCGAGACGATCGACCGCTCCGGCATGGCCCGCGCCACGCTTGCTCCTCGCCCCGACATGGCCGCGCCGATCCCCCCGCTGCGCCGCCGCCCGATCGCGACGATGAAGGAGATGGGGATGGATATGGGCGGCATGCGCATGGAGGGCATGGACATGGACATGGACATGGAAATGCGCAGCGCCGCCAATGCGCCGCAGGTGAAGCTCGGCCCCGGCGTCCAGACGATCTCGCCCATGCCGGCCGATCGCACCGGCGAGCCGCCGCAGGGGCTGGAGGATGCCGGCCACAAGGTGCTGGTCTATCGCGATCTGGTCGCGGCTCGGCCAAACCCCGACAGCCGCGCGCCGTCCCGATCGATGGAGATCCATCTGACCGGCAACATGGAACGCTATATGTGGTCCTTCGATGGCGAGAAGCTCAGCGATGTCACGGCGCCCATCCCCTTCACGACCGGGGAGAGGGTGCGGATCACGCTGGTCAACGACACGATGATGAACCATCCGATCCACCTTCATGGCCATTTCTTCGAGCTGGTCACCGGCCACGGCGACCATGCGCCGCGCAAGCATACCGTGAACGTCGCGCCAGGCGGAAAGCTGAGCCTCGACCTGACCGCCGACGCACCGGGCGACTGGGCGTTTCACTGCCACATGCTGTACCACATGCACGCCGGCATGTTCGAAGTCGTCACGGTCCGCGCGGCATGAAGCGCACGCTGCTCTGCGGCCTGCTGCTCGCCAGCCCCGCAGTGGCGCAGGAGATGGACCATAGCCAGCACGGCATGACGATCCCGTCAGACCCGCATGCCGGCCACGATATGCCTGCCCCCGAACAGCCGACAAGGACTACCGCGCCCGCGCCGTCTGGAGACCATGCGGCAGATCGCTTCTACCCTGGAGCGGACATGGCCGCCGCACGGGCAGCGCTGCTCCGCGAACATGGCGCGATGACACTCAGCCAGCTGATGGTTAACTTTGCCGAATATCGTCCGGATCAACGGCGCGATGGCTATGCCTGGAACGCAGAGGCCTGGATCGGCGGCGACATCGACCGGCTCGTGCTCAAGAGTGAGGGCGAAGGCAGCAAGCGACTCGATCATGCCGAGGTCCAGGCGCTGTGGGGCCACGCTCTCGATCCCTATTGGAACCTCCAGCTCGGCGTGCGTCAGGGCATCCGCCCTCGGCCGGGCCGGACTTATGCCGCCCTGAGCATCGCAGGGCTCGCTCCCTATTGGTTCGAGGTGGAGGCTAGCCTGTTCCTGTCCAACAGGGGCGACGTTTCAGCACGGATCGAAGCGTGGCATGACATGCGGCTGACCCAGCGCCTGATCCTCCAGCCACGGCTCGAGGCCAATGCCGCCTTGACCGACGACCGCGCCACCGGCAGCGGTTCAGGCCTGAGCGACGCCAAATTAGGCCTGCGGCTCCGCTACGACATCAGCCGCCGCTTCGCGCCCTATGTCGGCATCGTCCACGAACGGCGCTTCGGCGAAACCGCACGGTTCGCCGCCGCATCCGGTGAGGGGCGGCGTCAGACACGCGCGGTGTTTGGTGTTCGCGGCTGGTTCTGAAGGTCGGTCGCCGGGATCAGCGTCAACCACCGGTCAACAACGACCCCTGCGAGAATTCAACCTTCGGGACAGTCCTCCTCGGTCGATAGAAAACCGCAAAAATCAGATATGGATGGGTTTTCCGGTCACCGCCATCGCCGCTTCCTTGATCGCTTCCGAATGGGTCGGATGCGCGTGGCAGGTGTAGGCGATGTCCTCGCTGGTCGCGCCGAACTCCATGGCCTGCGCGGCCTGAGCGATCATGGTGCCCGCCAGCGAGGCGATGATGTGGACGCCGAGCACCCTGTCGGTCTTCGCATCGGCGATCACCTTCACAAAGCCTTCTGGCTCGTGATTGGTCTTGGCGCGCGAGTTGGCCATCATCGGGAATTTGCCGACCTTGATCTCGCCGCGTTCCCTGGCCTGGTCCTCGGTCAGGCCGACAGCGGCGATCTCCGGCATGGTGTAGACCACGCCGGGAATGACGTCGTGGTTCACGATGCCCGTGAGACCGGCGATGTTCTCCGCGACGGCGATGCCCTCGTCTTCGGCCTTGTGGGCGAGCATCGGGCCGGGCACCACATCGCCGATTGCCCAGATCCCCGGCACCGCGGTGGCGAAGTCGTGGTGGATTTCGATCTGGCCACGCTTATTGGTGATGAGCCCTGCGCGTTCGAGGGCGAGGCCTTCGGTGTTCGGCCGCCGGCCGATCGACACGAGCACCGCATCCGCCTCGATCGTCTCGGAAGCGCCGCCGGCAGACGGCTCCACCGTGACGGTGGCCTTGCCGCCTTCGACTACGACGCTGGTCACCTTGGTCGACAGCTTCAGAGCCATGCCCTGCTTCTTGAACAGCTTGGCGGATTCCTTGCGGACCTCCTCGTCCATGCCGGGCAGCAGCTGATCGAGGAACTCGACGACGGTCACCTTCGCGCCGAGCCGCTTCCAGACCGACCCGAGCTCCAGCCCGATGACACCGCCGCCGATCACGACGAGATGGTTCGGCACCTTGGACAGCTCCAGCGCGCCGGTCGACGAGACGACGATCTTCTCGTCGATCTCCACCCCAGGAAGCGGAGTGACGCTCGACCCGGTGGCGATGATGATGTTCTTCGCACGGTAGTTCTTGCCGGCAACGTCTATGCTGTCCTTGCCGGTGAAGGACGCCAGGCCCTTGAGCCATTCGACCTTGTTCTTCTTGAACAGATATTCGATGCCGCCGGTCAGGCCCTTGACCGCATCGCGGCGCTGGCCATGCATCGTCTCCAGGTCGAGTTCGACGGTCGTCTTGATCCCGAGCTTGGCAAGCTTACCGCTTGCGGCCTCGTCATAGAGCTCCGAGGCATGGAGCATCGCCTTGGACGGGATGCAGCCGACGTTGAGGCAGGTTCCGCCCAATGTTTCGCGGCTCTCCGCGCATGCGGTCTTGAGACCGAGCTGCGCAGCGCGGATGGCGGCGACATAGCCGCCCGGTCCCGCACCGATGACGATCACATCGAAATCATAGTCGGACATCACAGCTTCCTTATTACGTCATGCCAGCGAAGGCTGGCATCTCATGCGGCAAAGGTGCGCCTCCGCCTCCTGAGACCCCGGCCTGCGCTGGGGTGACGATTTGTTTTACAGGTCGATCAGCAGACGGGTCGGATCCTCGATCGCATTCTTGAGCGCGACGAGGAAAGTGACCGCCTCGCGGCCGTCGATTAGGCGGTGGTCATAGCTCAGCGCCAGATACATCATTGGCCGGGCGACGATCTGACCGTCGCGGACCACCGGGCGGTCCTCGATGCGATGCAGGCCGAGCACGCCCGACTGGGGCGGGTTGATGATCGGCGTCGACATCAGCGAACCGAATACGCCGCCGTTCGAGATGGTGAAGGTACCGCCCTTCATCTCTTCCAGCTTGAGGGTCCCGGCCTTGGCGCGGGCGCCGAAATCGCCGATCGTCTTTTCGATCTCGGCGACCGACAAGGTCTGCGCGTCGCGGATCACCGGAACCACCAGCCCGTTCGGCGCCGACACCGCAACCGACACGTCAACATAGTCGCGATAGACGATCTCATCGCCCTCGATCGAGCCGTTGACCGCTGGCACGTCGCGCAGCGCCATGCAGGCCGCCTTCACGAAAAAGCCCATGAAGCCCAGGCGCACGCCGTGCTTCTTTTCGAACAGGTCCTTGTACTTGTTACGCGCCTCGATCACCGCCGTCATGTCGACGTCGTTGAAGGTGGTGAGCATCGCCGCAGTGTTCTGCGCCTCCTTGAGGCGGCTCGCGACAGTCTTGCGCAGCCGGGTCATGCGGACCCGCTCTTCCTTGCGGTCGTTGGCCGCGGCCGAAGCAGGCGCCGATGGGACAGCTACAGGCGCAGCAGGCGTCGGCGCAGTCCGCGCCGCGGTGATGACATCCTCCTTGGTCAGCCGGCCATCCTTCCCGGTGCCCCTGATCTTGCTGGGGTCGACGCCATGCTCGAGCACCGCGCGGCGCACCGATGGGGACAGGGTGAGCGGATCGCCCGATCCAGCGTCCGCCGGCGCCGCGGCGGGTTCGTGTGGCGCAGCGGCCTCGGCCTTGCCGACGGCGGTGCGATCCTCGACGGCGGGCGTCGCCGCCGTCGCCGCCGTGGCGCCGGCTTCGATCCGCGCGATCACCGCGCCTACGTTCACCGTATCGCCTTCGTCGACGACCAGTTCGCCAATCACTCCGGCAACCGGCGACGGCACTTCGACCGCGACCTTGTCGGTTTCGAGACTGGCGATCGGCTCGTCAACTTTAACCGCGTCGCCCGGCTGCTTGAGCCATTGGCCGAGGGTTGCCTCGGTGATCGATTCGCCGAGCGTCGGTACCACCACATCGGTAGCCATCTTACTTACCCTTTAGTTCGTGGCCGAGTGCCTCGGCGATCAACATCGCCTGCTGCACGGCATGGTTACGAGCGAGGCCGGTCGCGGTCGCTGCAGCTGCCTTGCGGCCCGCATAGACGGCGCGCGTCACCTTGCCATCGACTTCGGTGAGGACCTTTTCCAGATAAGGCTCGACGAACGTCCAGCTTCCCTGGTTCTTGGGCTCCTCCTGAGCCCAGACCACCGTCTCTATGCCGGGCATGCGGCTGAACGCCGCGATCAGGGCGTCGGCGGGGAACGGATAGAGCTGCTCCAGCCGCAGGATCAGCGTGTTGGCGTCGCCGGCCGCATCGCGCGCCTCGGCAAGCTCGTAGAACAGCTTGCCCGACACCAGCACGACACGGCGAACGTCCTTGTCCGCCGGCGCATTGGGATCGCGCAGCACCCGCTGGAAGCGGCTTTCGCCAGTGAAGTCCTCCGCCGTCGACACTGCCGCCTTGTGGCGGAGCAACGACTTCGGGGTCATTATGATCAGCGGCTTGCGGAACTTGCGAACCATCTGCCGGCGCAGAATGTGGAAGTAATTGGCCGGCGTGGTGCAGTTCGCGACCTGCATATTGTCTTCGGCGCACAGTTGCAAATAGCGCTCGAGACGGGCCGAGCTATGCTCTGGCCCCTGCCCTTCATATCCGTGCGGCAGCAGCATCACGAGGCCATTCACGCGCAGCCACTTTGCTTCGCCCGACGAGATGAACTGATCGACGATCACCTGCGCCCCGTTGGCGAAATCGCCGAACTGCGCTTCCCACATCACCAGCGTGTTCGGTGCGGCGGAGGCATAGCCATATTCGAAGCCGAGCACGCCGAATTCGGACAGCGGGCTGTCGAGCACCTGGAAGCGCCGGTCCATCGCCGAGAGCGGGATATATTTGTGGCCATCGGTCTGATCAACCCAGACCGCGTGCCGCTGGCTGAAGGTGCCGCGTCCCGAGTCCTGTCCCGACAGGCGGACGGCATAATCGTCCTTGAGCAGCGAACCGAAAGCTAGGGCCTCACCGGTCGCCCAGTCGAAACCGGTGCCCGTCGAGAACATCTCCTTCTTCGCGTCGAGGATGCGCCCGAGCGTCTTGTGGATCTTGAGGCCGTCGGGAACCGTGGTGAGGTGCCGACCAAGGTCGGCCAGCATGTCCTGTGAGATCCCGGTCTGGGCGGCGCGGCGCTCGGTGATCGCCTCGCGCGGCGAGGCAAAGCCGGTCCAGTCGCCCTCGAACCAGTCGGCCTTGTTGACCTTGTAGCTCTTGGCCGACGCGAACTCACCTTCGAGATGCTCGATGAAGGCAGCTTCCTTCTTGCTAGCATAGTCGGCATCGATCACGCCTTCCTGGACCAGCCGGGCGCTATAGACGGCGCTGATCGGCGGATGCTGACGGATCGCATCGTACATGAGCGGCTGGGTGAAGCCCGGCTCATCGCCCTCGTTGTGCCCGAAGCGGCGATAGCACCACATGTCGATCACGACATCGCGCTTGAAGGTGTGGCGGAACTCGGTGGCCACCTTGCACGCGAACGTCACCGCCTCGGGATCGTCGCCGTTCACGTGCAGGATCGGCGCCTGCACCATTTTCGCAATGTCCGAGGGATAGGGCGACGAGCGCGCGAACTGCGGCGAAGTCGTGAAGCCGACCTGGTTGTTGATCACGAAGTGGATCGTGCCGCCGGTATGATAGCCGCGCAGGCCGGAGAAGCCGAAGCACTCCATGATGATGCCCTGGCCAGCGAAGGCGGCGTCGCCATGCAGCAGGATCGGCAGCACCTGCTCGCGCTCGAGGTCGTCGAGCTTGGTCTGCTTGGCCCGCGCCTTGCCCAGCACGACCGGGTTGACGGCTTCCAGATGCGATGGGTTCGGCGCCAGGCTGAGGTGGACGACGTTGCCGTCGAACTCGCGGTCGGTCGAGGTGCCGAGATGGTATTTTACGTCGCCCGAGCCACCGACATCTTCGGGATTGGACGATCCGCCCGCGAACTCGTTGAAGATGGCACGATATGGCTTGGCCATGACGTTCGACAGGATATTGAGGCGGCCGCGATGGGCCATGCCGATCACAACCTCGTGGACGCCATAGGATCCTGCATATTTGATCACAGCTTCCAACGCGGGGATCATGGATTCGCCGCCATCGAGGCCGAAGCGCTTCGTGCCGACATATTTGCGGCCGAGGAATTTCTCCCACTGCTCCGCTTCGATCACCTTATTGAGGATCGCCTGTTTGCCCTCGGGCGTGAACGAGATCTCGGCGTCCTTGCCTTCCATCCGCGCCTGGAGGAAGCGACGCTCCTCGACATCGCCGATGTGCATATATTCGATGCCGACGTTGCCGCAGTAATTGCGGCGCAGGATGGCGAGGATTTCGCGTGGGGTGGCGCGTTCAACGCCCAGAAAACCGCCGACATAGACCTCGCGGTCCATGTCGCTTTCCTTGAAGCCGTGCCATTCGGGTGTGAGGTCCGCGGGCTCGTCGCGCTTCGACAGCCCCAGCGGATCGAGATTGGCGAGGAGATGGCCGCGCACCCGATAGGTGCGGATCATCATGATCGCCAGGATCGAATCCAGCGCCCGCCGTTCGATCTCCGCCTGACCCGCAGCAGTAGCGGCAGGCACAGCTGTCGGCGCCTGCTTCGCAGGCTTCGGCGCCGCGGCCATCTGCATCGGGTCGAGGCCGGCAGTCAGCGCATCGGTCGTGGCAGGCGGCCAATCCGGCCGGGCCCAGCTCGGACCCGACACGACCGCTTCGACACCAGCAAAATAATCTTGCCAGCCCTGATCTACGCTCGACCTATCCGTACGATATTGACGATAAAGCGATTCTACGAAGGAAGCACTGACTCCCTCCGGTCCGTCGATTACGACGCCTTCGATACCCATCACACCATCCTTGGCTGCACCCACCCCGGGACAAGGCCCGAAGTACAGCAATTGCGGTTGATAACATGTCTACTCACCCGTCCGAAGACGGGTGTACTCAGCCCTTGAGGACCTCCGCCAGGGTGGTGCCGAGCTCCGAAGGGCTCGCCGCCACCTTGATACCTGCGGCCTCCATCGCCGCTATCTTGTCTTCGGCGCCGCCCTGGCCGCCGGAGACGATCGCGCCGGCATGGCCCATGCGGCGGCCCGGAGGCGCCGTGCGGCCCGCGATGAAGCCGGCCATCGGCTTCGAACGGCCGCGCTTGGCCTCATCCCGCAGAAATTGCGCTGCTTCCTCTTCGGCCGAGCCGCCGATCTCGCCGATCATGATGATCGACTTGGTCGCATCGTCGGCGAGGAACAGCTCGAGCACGTCGATGAAGTTCGTGCCGTTAACCGGATCGCCGCCGATGCCGACCGCGGTGGTCTGGCCGAGGCCGATCGCCGTCGTCTGGAAAACCGCCTCATAGGTAAGCGTCCCCGACCGCGAGACAACCCCGACGGTACCCTGCTTGAAGATCGAGCCGGGCATGATACCGATCTTGCACTCGTCCGGAGTCAGCACGCCGGGGCAGTTCGGACCGATCAGCCGCGACTTGGAACCCTGGAGGGCGCGCTTGACACGGATCATGTCGATGACCGGGATACCCTCGGTGATGCAGACGATCAGCGGCACCTCGGCATCGATCGCTTCGAGAATCGAGTCCGCTGCGAAGGGCGGCGGCACATAGACGACGCTGGCGTCCGCGCCGGTAGCGGCAACCGCCTCGTGGACGGTGTCGAAGTTCGGCAGGCCGATATGCGTGGTGCCGCCCTTGCCGGGCGTAACGCCGCCGACCATCTTCGTGCCGTAAGCGAGCGCCTGCTCGGTGTGGAAGGTGCCGGTATTCCCGGTCATACCCTGGGTTATGACCTTGGTGTTCCTGTTGACGAGGATACTCATATGGCTGTCGAACCTTGCTTTAGCCGGGAGGCGGAGTGTGTGAGCGGCCTTACGCCAGCGAGCTGTCGATGCCCTTGCAGGCAACCAGCAATTCCTTGACGGCATCGACCGAGACCTGAAGGTTGGCCTTGGCTTCGTCGGAAAGCTCGATCTCGACAACCTTCTCGACACCGTTGGCGCCGATGATCACCGGAACGCCGACATAGAGATTGTCGACGCCATATTGACCAGTCAGATAGACCGCCGCGGGCAGCACCCGCTTCTTGTCCTTGAGATAGCTCTCCGCCATCGCGATTGCTGACGTGGCCGGCGCATAGAAGGCGGAGCCGGTCTTGAGCAGGGCAACGATCTCGCCGCCGCCGCTGCGGGTGCGCTGGACGATCGCGTCGATCCGCTCCTTGGTGGACCATCCCATCTTGATCAGGTCGGGGATCGGGATGCCGGCGACCGTGGAATATTCGACGACCGGAACCATCGTGTCGCCATGACCGCCCAGCACGAACGTCGTGATATCCTGAACCGAGACATTGAACTCTTCGGCGAGGAAGGCCGCGAAGCGCGACGAGTCCAGCACGCCGGCCATGCCGACCACCTTGCTGTGGGGAAGGCCCGAAAATTCGCGCAGCGCCCAGACCATCGCATCGAGCGGGTTGGTGATGCAGATGACGAAGGCATCGGGCGCGTTGGCTTTGATGCCCTCGCCAACCGCCTTCATTACCTTCAGGTTGATGCCGAGCAGATCGTCGCGGCTCATGCCTGGCTTGCGGGCGACGCCGGCAGTGACGATGATGACATCGGCACCCGCGATATCGGCATAATCGTTCGTACCCTTGAGCTTGGCATCAAAGCCTTCGACGGGCGCGCATTGCGACAGATCCAGCGCCTTGCCCTGCGGGATGCCTTCGACCACGTCGAACAGCACGACGTCGCCGAGTTCCTTAGATGCCGCGAGATGGGCAAGAGTGCCGCCGATATTGCCGGCGCCAATCAGCGCAATTTTAGTACGAGCCATTCGACTCCTCCGATATAAATCGCCAGGGAGGACGCCCGCTCCGATGCAGTCGCCCCAAAGTGCGGTGCCCGCTTAGCCTCGGCAAACCCGTGGGGCAACCTTATGCTGCAGCGCCCTCAGAAGTTTTTTAATGGCAGCGTCAAGTTGCATTGCTGGATACGGTTTCATTTCTTGGCTGAGCACCCCGATGGCTCCACCGAATAAAGGAGCGTTCGAACCGAAAGGTGGAAACATGCGCGGCGAAGAATGTGAGCGCAATCGCAAGCGGCCGCTTGCAATAGCGAATCAAGGTGTCGCCATCGCCAAGCCATCCGCGCACCGTGAAGGGATGGATGATGTACAGCGCGTAGGAAATCCGCGCGATATAGCCCATGGAACGTGACTCCAGCACAGATCGGATCCGACGCCCCGGCTGGTAGAGCAAGGCTCCCACCATCGTAGCTGCGAGATAGGGGCGCGCATAAGCCAGCGCCCCGGCATCGGCATGGCAGGCGGCGAGCGCCAGCCCGCACACCGGCCAGAAGGGCAACGCGGCAAGCATCCTGACTGAATACGAACGGGCTGGGCCGAGATGGATCAGCGCAAGGCATCCGCCAGCCAATATGTCGTCCACTCTATAGAGCGTGACGATAGTCGTCGGCATCCCGGCACAGATTCGCAACAGCGTGATCGCCAGCGCGACGGGTGGAACGAGCCACAAGCCGCGCCGCCCAAACGCCGCGACCACGACGGCGATGCCGAGATAGAATTGCATCTCGACGCCCAGGCTCCAGAAATGGCCGGCATGATCGAGATGCTGGGGCGGCAGGTTTGCATAGAAGAAGAGGTTCGCGAGCCAATCCGCCGCTGGCGCCCCTTCCAGCGAAAAGACGATCAGGACGGCGAGCCAGGCGAGCGGAACGATCCGCGCGAGGCGTCGGGCCAGGAAACGGCCGACATGCTGGTCGCGCCACAAGATACTGACGATCAGAAAGCCCGACAGGACGAAGAAGATACTCATCCCGAAGCGGGCGACCATGTCGTTGCCCAGCCAGCGGTGGGGGCCGAGCGGCAGGAGGTGCCCCGCCAGCACCGCCAATATGCTCACCGCCCGCCAGCCGTCGAGAAGCTTCAGCCGCTCGACGCCGCGTTGCGTCACGCCTCGCTGCCGTGTCCGGCGGCGAGATAATCAAGGCTCTGCATCTCCATCAGGCGCGAAACGGTGCGCTCGAATTCGAATGCGCCGTCGCCTTCCGGGTAGAGATTGGCCGGGTCGGCCTCGGCGCTCGCCAGCAGCTTTACCTTATGCTCGTACAATGCGTCGATCAGCACCTTGAAGCGGGATGCCTCGTTGCGGTTTTCGGGGCCGAGCAGCGGGATGCCGACGACGATGACGGTGTGGTAGTTGCGGGCGATCGCCAGATAGTCCGCAGCGCCACGCGCCTCTGCGCAGAGGCGCTTGAACGAGAATACCGCGACCCCTTTCAGGCTCTTGGGGACGTGAAGGGTGCGGCCACCCGAGATACCCAGTTCTGCAGTGGGGACATGCGCCTTGTCCTCGGGCGGATAATCGGTCAGGCGGAAGAACGCCCGCGACAGCGCCTCGCTGGCCGCCGGTCCGTTCGGCGTATACCAGACGGGGTGGCCGCCAAGCCGCTCCAGCCGGTAATCGGTGGGGCCGTTGAGCGACAGCACGTCCAGTTTAGCCTCGATCAGGTCGATGAACGGCAGGAACAGCTCGCGGTTGAGGCCGTCCTTGTAGAGATCGCGCGGCGGTCGATTGGAGGTGGTGACGATGGTCACCCCCGCGTCGAGGATCAGCCCGGTGAACAGGCGGCTGAGAATCGCCGCGTCGGCCATGTTGTTGACGACCATCTCATCGAACGCCAGCACCTTGGCCTGTGCGGCGATCGCCTCGACCACCGGTGGAATCGGATCGCCCTTTTCCTTAAGACGCTCGACACGGAGCCGGTCGTGAACCTCGATCATGAACTCGTGGAAGTGCACCCGCCGCTTGGATTCGATCCGGACGCAATCGTAGAACAGGTCCATCAGCATCGATTTACCGCGGCCGACCCCGCCCCACATGTAGAGGCCACGCGCAGGCACCGGGGCCTTGCCGAGCATTCGCCAGAGCAAGCTGCCCTTGACCGGCTGCTCGGCAAGCGTAGCGGCCAGACGGTCGAGCCGCTCGACGGTCTGGCGCTGATCGGAATCCGGCCGCAACTCACCCGATGCCAGTAGTTCGTCATAGCGGGCGACGACGCTGGTCATCGGTCCAACCCGCGGATGAGCCCGCCGAAACTCGCCACCATTTTTCCCGAACGAAGGATCAGAGCTGGCGCTCGACCACCATCTTCTTGATCTCCGCGATCGCCTTCGCCGGGCTCAATCCCTTCGGGCAGACATTCGCGCAGTTCATGATCGTGTGGCAGCGATAGAGGCGGAACGGATCCTCGAGTTCATCGAGGCGCTCGCCGGTCATCTCGTCGCGGCTGTCCGCGAGCCAGCGATAGGCCTGCAACAGGATCGCCGGTCCGAGGAACTTGTCACTGTTCCACCAATAGCTCGGGCAAGAGGTCGAACAACAGGCGCACAGGATGCACTCGTATAGACCGTCGAGCTTGTTGCGGTCGTCGGGCGACTGGAGGCGTTCCTTGCCCGACGGGTCGGGCGTCACTGTCTTCAGCCAGGGCTGAATGGAGGCATATTGCGCGTAGAAATGGGTGAAGTCGGGAACCAGGTCCTTGATCACGTCCATGTGGGGGAGCGGGGTGATGCGAACCTCGCCCTTGCAATCCTCGATCGCCGTGGTGCAGGCGAGGCCGTTCTTGCCGTCCATGTTCATCGAGCATGAACCACAAATGCCCTCACGACACGAACGGCGGAAGGTGAGCGTGGGATCCTGCTCGCTCTTGATCTTGATAAGCGCGTCGAGGACCATCGGCCCGCACTCGGCAAGGTCGATCTCGAACGTATCGTAACGCGGATTCTCGCCGCTGTCGGGGTCGTAGCGGTAGATCTTGAAAGCCTTCGGATCCTTGGCGCCCGAAGCTTTCAGGGTCCTGCCCTTCTTGATCTTGCTGTTTTTGGGAAGCGCGAACTCGGCCATGACTCGGAACCCCCTGCCTTTGTCCCACCGCCGATAGCGAATAGCGGCGCGCGGCTCAACGCCTAAGCGAATGATTTATCCGCGCCATTTCTCTTCCTGCTCCCCTCCCTTGAAAGGAAGACGGGATAAACTAAAGCATGCCGATGGCCTCTAATCCCCCCGACGCTCCCCCCGGCGCGCGCCAGGTCGCCAAGGGCGCGGGGACGGCGCTGCTCGCGCGCGCCGGCGGCGTGATCGAGATCGTCTCGCAGCCGCTCTATGTCTGGCTGTTCGGCCTGCCGACCTATGGCCTTTACATGGTGCTCTGGTCCGCGGTGAACCTGGCTGAGAATTTCGCGGATCTCGGCATGACCGGTGCACTGCAACGAGTCGTGCCCCAAGCCAAGGACGATGCCGAACGCGCAATGGCGCTGCGCGGCGCGATGGTGATGGGCCTTGTCCCCTGCCTCCTCCTCGCACTCGCCGTCAGCCTGGGCGCACACTGGATCGCGGCGATCATCAACGTCGCAGCCAAGGATCGCGACGAACTTGCCACCGGCATCGCCCTGTTCGCCTGGGCGCTACCTTTCTGGGCCTATCTCGAAATCTCCACTTCGGCGCTCAGGGCGCGCAAGGCATTCGGGCCCGAGATCCGCCTGCGCGTGATGTGGGAACAGCTGTTGCGAATGGTCGCGGCGGTCCTGCTCTGCTGGCTGGGCGCGAGCACGCTCGGGCTGCTGATCGCGCATATCTGTTCGCTCGCGATCACCTGCGTCTTCTCGACGCGGCTGCTGGCGCGCTATTACCGCTTCGATCTCGTATTGCGCGGCCATCCCAGCGGCGGGATCACCGCGAAGACGCTATATGCCGGGCTGTCGGTTCTCCCGCCCAACATCATCAGCCGGCTGTTCTCCGACGCTCCGCCGCTGATCCTTAACCTGCTGATCCCGGGCGCGGCGGGCGCCAGCGCGGCGGGCCTGTTCGCGATCGCCCGCAAGATCGCAAGCGGAGTGCAACTCGTGCGCCAGGCGTTTTCCTATGTGATGGCGCCGCTCGCATCGGAGGCGGTTCGTCATGACCTGCGCTATGTCGCCGAAATCTACGGTTTTGCGACACGCCTGACTATCATCGTCGCGACGCCTGTGGTCTGTACGATCGCGGGCGGAGGGCGGGCGCTGCTGGCCCTGTTCGGCCAAGCCGCGCAAGCCGCCTATCCGGCGCTGGCCCTGCTGACCTTCACCCGCCTGATCGAGGCGATTGCCGGACAGGCCGGCGTGATCCAGTCGGTGATCAGCCGCTATCACCATCCATTGGTGGGGAGTTTCCTCGGTCTGGCGGTGGCTTTGTCGGTCGGCGCGCTGCTGCTGCCGCAGGGGGGTATGAACGGCATGGCGGTCGCGGTTTCCGCCGGAATCGCGGTGTCGGTGCTGACACCGATGGCGCAGCTCTGGTTCAACGCCCGGCTGCATCCCTTCGCACCGCCCTTTGGCCGCGCCGCGGCGGTGGCGGCGGGCGTTGGTGTAGCGATCTTCCTGCTGTCAGAAGCGCTGTCCCCATTCCACCATCTGGTTCGCATCATATTCGGTATCGCGATGCTACTCGCGGGAATTTGGCTGTCGGGCCGTTTCGGCCTCTCCCACGACGACAAGATTGCACTTGGCCGCACCGGGCGGAAGCTGCGCCTATTCTGATCGCCGGGCTCACCAATCGGCAGGAAGAGCTGTCGTGCCCGCCTCTACCCCAGCGCCGACAAGGCATCGACATGGCTACGGATGCCATTCTCGATCGAATATCGACTGGCGACCGGCGCCAGGTGCTTGGGCTTCGGTTCCGCAAGGCTCTGGTCGATCATCCGGGCGAGCAGATCGATATCCGCTCGCTCGATGATTGCGCATCCCTCCGCGCCTCCGACCATGTCGCGCGCTGCTGGAAAGCAGTCGGTTGCGAGGACCGGGCAATTGGCCGCCATGGCCTCGAGAACAACCGCCGGGAGCCCCTCATAGACCGAGGGAAGGACGAGGAGCTCGGCCCGGTGCAGCCATTCGGAAATATTTGGGACGAAGCCGGGCATCGAAACGCGCGCGCCGATGCCCAGATCCCGGACGATCTGCTCGAGTTTTGCCCGGCCGCTGCCCTCGCCCAGCAGCAGCAGATGCGAGTCGGGGGTGGTGACCCTGGCGAAAGCGCGGATCAACAGATCCATCCGCTTCTGGGGAGCGAGGCGCCCCACCGCGATCACATACCGACGACCGTCCTGGCCGGCGGCGCGGCCGGGCGGAATCAGCATCTCGGGCGTCACATAAGGATTGGTCACTGTACGAAAACGGTCGGCCGATGCCGGGAATGCTGCCCGGAGCTGCGCCGTCTCCGCATCGCTAAGCGTCCATATGGCATGGGCAGCGGCGAAGGCCCGCCTGTAGCCGGCCATCCGCCAGAAACGGGTGGCAGCACCATCCCTCGAGCGGACGATGGGATTGGTCGTCTTCAGCGCCAATCGCGAGGGGACCCTGGAAAGCGACAGGCCCATCGCCGTAATCCAGTTCATATTGTTGCCGGTGGAGACGACATAATCGGGCCGTTCCCGACGCAGATGCCGCACATAGCGGGGCAGACCGCTTAGCAGATCGCGCGGGCGCGAACCGCTCGTGCGGCCCAATGTCGTCACCCGCACCCCTTTTTCGAGCAAACCGTGCAGCGCGCTTTCGCCCTGTCCGCCTGCGCAGAAATTCAGGATCTCGGTGTCGAAGCCCGCCCTCATGAAGCCTCCGGCGAGATGGGCACAGACGCGGTCCGTCCCACCTTGGCCGAACATGTGCAGCGTGAGCACGACCTTCTTTGCGCGCGCGGACGTTTCCGAAATTTGCCCCATGCCGATGATCGCCCCCCAGGCGGAACCGTTACGTCTCCATGCCACTTCCCGGGCGGCTGGGGAAGGCCTCGCGTCCATGTAGGATCGTCTCGGCCATGCTATGATCGGAAAGTTTGTCGACGTCGATGCAGGCCTCCGCATAAGGCAGTATGACCGCCCGCGAGATGAGCCCGAGCCTGCGACCGGCCCGCGCGATCGCCTGTTCCAGCGTCAGCAGCCGAACCGCAATCATCAGCGCGAGGCCGATGCCGAAAGCGCCGAGAACGGCGCGCGCCTTCTTGCGCCGTTGCTCGACACTGCGCCAAACGGCAAGCGCATCGAGCGCGGCAGGACTGCCCAGCCAAAACAGGTTCGCTCCCGAATAGGCCCCCCCGCGAAAACGCAACCAGGTGCGGCGATTGCGCGGATAGGCGGCGAGGAGCGTCCTGCGTTCGACCAGCGCCACCGCAATGTCGGCATTTCGGGCGCCGGCGACGAACGCGTCGATAATCGCCTCATCCAGCAGGACATTGTCCGCGGTGGTAAGCAGGAAGGGGTAGGCGCCGGGCATCGCCAGCAGCGTGGCTGTGATCGCCTCCACGATCGAATCGCCGCATTCAAGCGGTACGACGCGCGGTTCGTCGCGCAGCCACTGAATTCGAGGATCATCCAGCACCGCCGCGCTGTCCTGCGCCAGAATGACGATTCGATTCACATCGCTGCGCGCGGCAAGGGTGGCGCCCACCCAGGCGAGCATCGGCTGGCCGGCAACCTCGATCAGTGCCTTAAATGGCTGACCAAAATGCGCAGCAAGCGGGTCGATGCCGGGCCGCTGCCCGGCCAGAATAATCGCTGTGAAGCCCGTATCGTTCATCAGCCCGCCCTTGCCAGTCCGTTACCCGGTCGGCAAGAAACCTCGCCATCTTCGACCGGTGCCAGGATAACATGACCTCTGATTCGCTAGCCGTTCGATCGATCGGAACCAATCCAACGCTTGCCTGGGGCATGACCAGCACCGAACGCCTTCGGCGGATCGCCAAGGCGCAGGGGCTGGCCTTCGGGGCGAGCCAGAATGGCCCCACGTTGCTCGTAGCGGCAAGTCATGTGTTCGAGCCGGCCTGGCTGAAGTTCATGGCAGCGCATCCGAATTCCGTGCTGACGCTGGGCGGCGACAATGTGATCGCACACGTCGCCAGCGGGTGGACCGGAGATAGCTTTCCGCAAGGATTAACCGAGATCCGCGCCGAAGATCATCGTCTTTTTTATAATGAGACGCTGCGCAAGCGCGAGGAACCGGTTCTGGAGCGGCTCGAACCCGGCAAGGTCCGCACTATCGAACGCAAGACCTATTTCGGCGCGTATAAAGGCGTAACCGATCTGCTCACCAAATATCTGTGGCCCGAATGGGCGCTGGTGCTCACCCGAGTCGCCGCGCGGATCGGCATGACCCCCAATCAGGTGACAACGATCGGGGCGATCCTGTGCGTCGTCGCGACGTGGCTGTTCTGGCGGGGCGATTATTGGGCGGGGATGGCCGCCGGGCTCGGCTTCATGGTGCTCGACACGGTCGACGGCAAGCTCGCCCGCTGTACGATCAGCTCAAGCGCCTGGGGCGATGTTTTCGACCACGGGCTCGATCTGGTCCACCCGCCCTTCTGGTGGTGGGCTTGGGGGGTTGGATTGGCGAACTGGGGACTGGCGCTCTCGGACACGATCTTCACCACGGTGATGGTGGCGATCGTCGGCGGCTATGTCGTGCAACGCCTGATCGAGGGTATTTTCATCCAACGCTATGCAGGCATCCATATCCATGTTTGGGAGAAGCTCGACAGCGACTTCCGGCTGATCACCGCGCGGCGCAATCCCAACATGGTGATCCTGTTCGCGGCAACGCTCCTGCAGCGTCCTGACATCGGGCTGATCGCAGTGGCCGGCTGGACCGTGCTATCCTGCCTTTTCCATGCCGTGCGGCTTGTTCAGGCGATGGTGCGACAGGCACGCGGCGAGACGATAACCTCCTGGCTGGCGGTGTGACATGGTGAATGCGACGATCGAGAAATTCGGCTATCCGGAGACGCTGATCCGCGAATACCGCTATTGGGTTGTGCTGCTACGCCTTGCCCAGCCGACGCTGGGATCGCTGGTGCTCGCCGCCAGGTCGGACGCCACGGCGTTCGGTGCCCTGCCGCGCGAGGCGCATGCCGAGTTGGGAACCATCACCGCCGACATCGAATCCGCCTTGGCCAAGGCGGTCGCCTATCAGCGGATCAACTATCTAATGCTCATGATGGTTGATCCGCACGTCCATTTCCACGTCATCCCCCGCTATGAGGGCGAACGCGAGTGGCGCGATCTGTCGATCACGGACGCGGGCTGGCCAACTGCACCCGCGCTGGGGCAGGCGGTCGCGCTCACGCCGGAACAGGTGGCCGCGGTAGTGGTGTGGCTGAAGGAGTCGTGGCCTGCCTAGCTAGCGTTACGCGTTCTGTGGCAAGTCGTCCTTTATCTCGTACCACTCGGCCTTCGAGGCGACGAAATAATGCGCGGTCGGCGGCGCCGGCAGCGGCGTATCGAGCGTCCCCACCCGCAAGCGCACGACGTCCGGCATCGCCTCGCGGCGACTAAAGATCAGCGAACCGCAGTTGGAACAGAAGAGGCGATGAACGCCTGGCGAAGAATTATATGCCTTCAGCGCAGACTCGCCCTCAATGATGACGAAGTCACTGGTCGCGACGGGCGCATTGGTCGCGAATGCGGTAGCGGTCGCCTTGCGACAACGCGAACAGTGGCAATAAATCGCCGCACCAACCTGGCCGCGAACTTCGTATTTCACCGTGCCGCAGAGACAACTGCCTTTGTGCATAAAAGCCCCCCTCATTGATTCGCTATCACAGCGTGAAATTAGGCTGAGGATACCAAGAAGCCAAGAGGTCGGACCGGCGGGGGCGAGCGCTAACGCCGGGACTTCGTCCACGCTTCGGTCAGCGCTCGCGCAATCGGCAGATCTTCGGGGAAATCCACCTCGGCCCACGGCAGGCCCTCGATGGACACGGTGCCGACCACGCCCGACGGCGCCAGTGCATGGATCGCCTTGAGGTACCAGTTGAGCACTCCTTCGGGTGTCCGCATCATCGCCTCGACCTGCTGGCGGAAGATCGTCGGCCCCTCACCCTTGAAGGCGAGCATGCCGATCGACTCGGCATTGCTTTCATGCGGATCGAGCCGCTTGCCAATCTGGAGCAACCGATCGCCCTCACGCTGGACCTTCATGTCATCGAGATCGTAACTGTCCTTGACGTCGATCGACACGGTGATCGGCATCGTCGCGTTCGCGATCAGCCGAGCGACAATCTCTGGCGAGACGAGCGTGTCGCCATTGAGGATGATGAAATCCTGGTCCATTTCCCCGCGGACGATCCAGCACGAGCCTAGATTGTCGGCGACCTTGTAAAAGGGATTGAAACACGTCCGTATCGAAACCGACGACTGCGCAACCTCCGCAAGCGCGGTGTTCATTATGCCATCGCGGAAACCCGTTACGACGACGATCTGATCGACACCGTTCGCCACAAGCGACTCGATCTGCCAGGCGATGAGACTCTTGCCGGAGAAATCGATCAGGCATTTCGGCCGATCCGCCGTGAGCGGCAGCAAACGGGAACCCTGGCCCGCGGAAAGAATTACAGCCTTTTTCATAGGCGCGCGAGATAGTCGCGAAATATGGCGGGATCGAGGATTTTGGATGACCGGCGACAGGTCGCCTTCGTATTCGTCGGCGGCATGCACCAGGCGCTACATATCGCACCGGTCGCCGCAGCACTCCACGCCAGCGGAGCGGCACAGGTGGAGGCGTTCGTCCTCGACGAGGATGCGACCCCGAAACTGACCGAAATGTTTGTCGCTTTAGGTGCAGGAGGCATCCCTATCGTGGTGATGAAGTTGCCACCGCCAGTTGCTGCGCTGGCGAGCTGCTCGGGGCGTTTCAAGACGATGAAGCTGCCGAAGCTGCTCTACTGGCAGCGCCGGCTGCGCCGATTCGACGCGATCGTCACCGCCGAACGCACCACGACCATCCTCAAGCGCCTGCCGGGCCGGCAGCCGCTACTCGTCCATATTCCACATGGCGCCGGCGATCGGGCGAAGGGCTTCGAGCCGCGGCTGGGCTTGTTCGACGAGGTGATCACCGCCGGCGAAAAGGATCGACGCCGAATGGTGGCGGAGGGGCTGGTCCGGCCAGAGCATTGCCACGCGGCAGGCTATATCAAGCTGGCGGCGGTAGAGCGACTCTCGCCCGTGCCGGATATCGGGGCGCCGCTTTCGCGGGAGCGGCCGACCATCCTTTACAATCCCCACTTCGCGAGGAAGATGTCGTCCTGGACGCGGTTCGGCGAAGCGCTGGCCGATCGCATCATCGCCGAGGGGCGCTACAACCTGATCGTTGCGCCGCACGTCCGACTACAGGAGAGGCTGAGCGCGGAGGAGGCGAACGCCTGGCGGCGCAAGGCGGTGCCAGGGCGCGTGACCGTCGACCTCGGATCCTGGAGATCACTCGACATGAGTTACACCCGAGCCGCCGACCTTTATATCGGCGATGTCAGCAGCCAGATCTATGAGTATCTGGTCACACCCAAGCCTTGCCTGTTTCTTGACGCGCATGGCGTGAACTGGCGCGGCAATCCCGATTACGCAATGTGGGGTTTCGGGGAGGTCTGCACCTCCGTCGATGCCGCCATGGCGGCGATCGGCACCGCGGCGGCACGGCACGGCGAGTTCGCAGATATTCAGCGGGCAGCCGTTGCGGACGCGCTTGGCGATACCGGCGCGCGCGCACCTCATCTCGCTGCGCTATGGATCATGGCGCGGCTGGCAGGGGCGACCGAAGTGCCGGTCGAGGTGGGCTCCGGCGTGCCCGATATCAGCTCGGCGGCGATCCGATGAGACTTTGCAACTGCAAGATTGTGAACGGCTTTTGCAGGAACAAGGTTTCCGGCGGCAGATCGAGGGGCATCGGATAGCCGGACACGATTACGATCCGCATATCAGCGTTTTCTGTCCTGATTTCGGTGGCCAAGGCAAGCCCTGCAACCTGATCATTCTGCAATTTCAGATCTGTCAGCAGGAACTGGAACTCGCGATCATGGATCGCCTTTCGCGCATTTTCGGCATCCTCGGCCGAAGTGACCGAATAGCCCATCTCCTCGATCAGCTCGGCGAGCAGCCGCTGAAGCATCGGATCGTCTTCGACGATCAACGCTCGCCCCAAGCTCTGCCCCACCAAATGCTCCATACACTACAGGCCGCTTATAAGCCGCTCGCAAAACCGCTCGCTGCCTCCGGCGTTCCGCCCAATGCGGCGAAACGGGCCAAAGAGGAGGCGACAGGTCGATCCGCTCCGGAGCCGGAGCCCTCAGATTCACTGGCGGAGCCGGAGCGGCACGGGCAACCCGCTCCTCTCTCGAGTCGGCAGCCATGACAGGCACAAAAAAGAGGGCCGAAGCCCTCTTTTCTGTCCGGCGAAGCGGCGCGATCAGTAGACGCGCGGCTTGGGCTTCACATATTCGGCCTCATCGGTGAGTGTATATTCATGCACCGGGCGATAATCGATGGTGACCGCGCCCTTGTCGAACCAGGTGATGGTATGCTTCATCCATTCCGCGTCGTCGCGGTTCGGATAATCCTCATGCATGTGGGCGCCGCGGCTTTCCTTGCGGTTGGCGGCCGAGTGCATCGTCACCACCGCCTGGGGCAGCATGTTGTCGAGCTCGAGCGTCTCGATCAAGTCGGTGTTCCAGATTAGCGAACGATCGGTGACACCAACGTCCTGCAGTTCGGAATAGACATTGTCGATCAGGCCGAGGCCCTCGCGCAGCAGCTCGGTGTCGCGGAACACAGCGCAATGCTTCTGCATCGTATGCTGCATGTTGAGACGGATCTTCGCCGTGGGGGTCCCACCCTTCGCGTTGCGATAATGATCGAGCCGGCCGAGCGCCTTATCATCGGCTTCACTGACCACCGCGCCATGCTTGCTGTTCGGCTTGATCAGCTCGGCCAGCCGGAAACCGGTGGCGCGACCGAACACGACAAGATCGATCAACGAGTTGGAACCCAGGCGATTTGCGCCATGAACCGAGACGCACGCCGCCTCGCCGACCGCGAAGAGGCCGGGGACGACGGTGTCCGGGTTGCCGTCCTTCAGGGTCACGACCTCGCCATGATAGTTACACGGCACGCCGCCCATATTGTAGTGGACGGTCGGCGTCACCGGCAGCGGCTGGCGGGTTAGGTCGACATTGGCGAAGATCTTGCCGGTCTCGGTGATCCCGGGAAGCCGCTCCGCCAGCACCTTGGGATCGATATGATCGAGGTGCAGATAGATATGATCGCCATTCTTGCCGACGCCACGGCCCTCGCGCATCTCCATAGCCATCGAGCGCGACACGACGTCCCGGCTGGCGAGGTCCTTGGCCGAAGGCGCATAGCGCTCCATGAAGCGCTCGCCCTGCGAGTTGGTGAGATAGCCGCCCTCGCCGCGGGCGCCTTCGGTGATGAGCACGCCCGCACCGTAGATGCCTGTGGGGTGAAACTGGACGAACTCCATGTCCTGCAGCGGCAAGCCTGCGCGCAGCACCATACCGCCGCCGTCGCCGGTGCAGGTATGCGCCGACGTCGCCGAGAAATAGGTCCGGCCCGAGCCGCCGGTCGCGAGTACCACCGCGTGGCTGCGGAAGCGATGGATCGAACCATCCTCCATGCAAAGCGCGATCACGCCTTTGCACTCGCCGCCTTCCATGATGAGATCGAGCGCGAAATATTCGATATAGAAGTCCGCGTCGTACTTCAGGCTCTGCTGGTAGAGCGCGTGCAGCATGGCGTGGCCAGTGCGGTCGGCGGCGGCGCAGGTGCGCTGTACCGGCGGGCCGGCGCCCATATTCTGCATGTGGCCGCCGAACGGGCGCTGATAGATCTTACCCTCGTTGGTGCGGCTGAACGGCACGCCGGCATGTTCCAGCTCGATCACTGCGGCCGGCGCCTCGCGCACCATATATTCGATCGCGTCCTGGTCGCCCAGCCAATCCGATCCCTTGACGGTGTCGTACATGTGCCAGGTCCAATGATCCGGGCCCATATTGCCGAGCGAGGCGGCGATACCGCCCTGGGCCGCGACCGTATGGCTGCGGGTCGGGAACACCTTGGTGATGCAGGCCGTCTTGAGACCGGCACCGGCAGCGCCCATGGTCGCACGCAGGCCCGATCCGCCTGCGCCCACGACCACCGCGTCATAGAGGTGGTCGATGATCTTGTAAGCCGAACCGGCTGAAGAATTAGGCATCAGGCGGGCACTCCCCCGAACGCGATCTTGAGGATCGAGAAAATCGACAGCGCAGCGCCTGCGATCGCGTAGAAATTGAGCAACAGCACGAAGAAGACCTTGCCCCCCTCTTCATGCACATAGTCTTCCATGATCACCTGCAAACCGAGCCGCAGATGATAGAAGACCGATATGGTCATCAAGATCAGCGGCACCGCGACGATCGGCGATCCGATCCACTGCACCATCGCGGCATGCTCATAGGATGGCAGCCGGAACAGCGAGACGACGAACCAGGTGACCAGCAGCAGGTTGCCGACCGCGGTCACCCGCTGCCGCCACCAGTGCATCGAGCCATGCCTGGCCGAGCCGAGACCGCGGACGCGGCCGATACCCGTTCCCGAACCCATTATAGCGCTCCCGCGGCTGGACGGGCGAGGATCACGCCCCAGATTAGCAGCGTGACGAGAATGGATCCCACCATCGTCGCAACCGCGCCCATCTTGTTGGTTCTCAGTTCGTAGCCGGCGCCTACGTCCATTACGAAGTGGCGCAGCGCCGAGAACATGTGCTGGAAGAAAGCCCAGGTCAGCCCGATGGCGACCAGATATCCGAGTGGAGACGTCGCCGCCCACAGGAATGTAGCGTAGGCTTCCGGCCCGCTGGCGGCGGAAACGAGCCACCAGACAAAGCTGAGCCCGGCCACTACGGCCATGCCAGCACCGGTGGCACGGTGAAGAATCGAGACCAGCATGTGCGGGCCCCACTTCCAGATGGTGAGGTGTGGCGATAGCGGACGCCCTGGATTGCGCGACATGATGCCCTCCCTCTGTCGACGGCCCGTTCTTAGCCTATGCGCCACGCCATGCAAGGCGCTTGGCAGCCTCGGAACGTAATAAGGTGGCTGATTTACAAACAGCCTAAACGGGCTGTTTACCATTGCTGCGTAGAACTGCGCTTGTTCGCCGATACACAGGGACTGCGCAAAAACCATGATGAACGCTCACGAGGTCGAGGCGATCGGACTTACCGATCAGGAAATCGCCCGCCGGCTGGCGATCTACGATCCAACCGGCACGCTCGACGCGCGCCTCAAGGCGATCGGCGCGAGAGTGGGTAACGTCATGGACATTCTCCGCCCGTTAGATGCGAAGATGGCTTTGATGGAATTCCGAGGTTCAGTGAACCCGGCCAGCGTCATCTGGCAATCGTTGCTGACCCAAGGCCTTTCGGTATCGCTCCTGCGTGGCGCCGTCGCAAACGCGTCTCAACAGGTTGAGGAAGGAAGTGACCATGTCGTCATCGCGCAGCTGACGACGGAGGGGGTTGCGGTCATGTGCGGCTTCATGATCGAGCGGTTCCCCGACGAACCCGATTTCGTATCGACCAGCTGCCAAGCGCTGCTCGCAGTCAACTCGATCTATTATGACCTCACCTTCACGGTTGCTGGAGCGCAGATCCGTGCATCGCGACACAGAGGCCTCGCCGATCAAGGACGCAAGTTCCGCACCAACATCTCCGAGACCCTTGTTCGCGCTCTGGACGACTCCCGCGGCCTGCGTGAACGGACCGGCCATACGTCCCATGCCGCGCGGGGCATGCTCGGCAAGACCTCCGAAGTGGCCGCCGCCGCCGAGCAGTCCGCTCTCGCCATGCGCGAAGCCGCGCATACCGCAGCCGGGCTGATCCGAGCGATCGAGGAAAGCCGCTCCGAAGTCGAAGTTGCCGCACAAATCGCTACTCGGGCCGCAGACCGCTCGATCCACGCCGTGGCGATCTCCGAAGTCCTGTCGGAACATGCCCAGGCGATCGAATCGATCCTCGGCCTGATCCGCGACATTGCCGGCCAGACCAACCTCCTCGCGCTTAACGCGACGATCGAAGCAGCTCGGGCCGGCGACGCAGGCCGCGGCTTCGCTGTGGTCGCGCAGGAGGTGAAGAGCCTCGCCAGCCAGACCGCGCGCGCCACCGATGACATTGCAGCCAAAATCGCCGCGATTCAGGCTGCAACGCGCCAGACGGTGGAAGCAAACGGCGCGATCCGCGATATCGTCGGGGAGGTCCAGACTTCGGCCGAGCGCATCCGGGTGACCATGGAAACCCAGGCGCTGACGGTCACCATGATTACTGCCGCCGTCGACGAGACGGCGCTGGCCGCCGACTCGATGTCGACCACGATTTCGGCAATACGCGTCGACACCGAGAATGTCGCCGGCGAGATCGATCAGCTCGAGGCTGGTTTTCGCCGGGTGGACGGCGAGCTTTCGAAGCTGGAGACGATCACCGGCGATTTCGTCAGCCAGATCGCAGCGTAGAGCGCGACGACGCGGCCGAAATTGCCGCTCCCGGAGTGATTTCAGAACAGCGGGATCACCTGACGGCTCGGAAATCGCGAAAATCAGGGAGAGTTGGACTCAATCCCCGTTCCATCTAGGATCGAGCCCAGACGCATATCCCCATCGCCGTGGCTTGAACGGCGGGGGCCAGCAATTGCGAGATCGGCGGAGCGCAAGACGATTCCGCCCCCATACACGCAGAAGCCGCGCCATCTCGTTGAGATAGCGCGGCTTGTCCGGTCATTGTCGGGAGATCAGGCGGGCTGAGGGTCGGCCCAGCCGCTCGAGCCGCTGCCTGGCCGCTTGCTCTTGGGGATCGAGGATCCGCCGGTGCCGAGCGCGGCAGGATTACGCGAATTGCCATCGTCGCGGCCGATATCCTCACCCTTGATGATGCGCTTGGCTTCCTCGCCCGACAGCGTCTCATATTCGAGCAGCGCCGAACCCAGCCGATGGAGCTGATCGAGATTATCTGTAAGGACCTTGCGGGCGGTATGCTCGGCTTCCTCGATCAGGCGGCGGACCTCCTGGTCTATCATCTGGGCAGTCGCTTCGGAGACGCTCTGGTTGCGTGACACCGAATGGCCGAGGAACACTTCGTCCTGATTGTCGCGGTAGCGCAGCCAGCCGAGCTTCTCGGACATGCCATATTCCATCACCATCGAACGGGCCATGTCGGTGGCCTGCTGGATGTCGTTGGAGGCGCCGGTGTTGAGCTCGTCGTTGCCGTAGATGATCTGCTCGGCAATGCGGCCGCCAAAGCAGAGCGCGAGCCGCGCCTTCATCTGCTTCATCGTCATCGAATAGCGATCGCGCTCGGGCAAGTTCCAGGTGACGCCCAGCGCCCGGCCGCGCGGGATGATGGTGACCTTGTGGAGCGGATCGCAGCCGGGGACGTGGAGCGAGACGAGGGCGTGACCGGCCTCATGATAGGCGGTCGCCTTCTTCTCGTCCTCGGTCATGACCATGGACTTCCTCTCGGCGCCCATCATGACCTTGTCCTTGGCTTCCTCGAACTCCTTCATCGCGACGAGGCGCTTGCCCTTGCGCGCGGCGAGGAGCGCGGCCTCGTTGACGAGATTGGCGAGATCGGCGCCCGAGAAGCCCGGTGTGCCGCGGGCAATGGTGCGCGGGTTGACATCCGGGGCGAGCGGGATCTTCTTCATGTGGACGGCGAGAATCTTGTCGCGGCCTTCGATATCGGGACGCGGCACGACGACCTGACGGTCGAAACGGCCCGGACGCAGCAGCGCGGGATCGAGCACATCGGGACGGTTGGTCGCCGCGACGATGATGATCCCCTCATTGGCCTCGAAGCCGTCCATCTCTACCAGGAGCTGGTTGAGCGTCTGCTCGCGTTCGTCGTTGCCATTGCCGAGGCCTGCCCCGCGATGGCGACCGACCGCGTCGATTTCGTCGATGAACACGATGCAGGGCGCATTCTTCTTGGCCTGCTCGAACATGTCGCGGACGCGGCTGGCACCGACACCGACGAACATCTCGACGAAGTCGGACCCCGAAATGGTGAAGAACGGGACATTGGCCTCCCCCGCGATCGCCCGGGCGAGCAGCGTCTTGCCGGTGCCGGGGGAGCCGACGAGCAGAGCGCCCTTCGGGATCTTGCCGCCGAGGCGGGCGAATTTGGTGGGATCCTTGAGGAAGTCGACGATTTCCTGGAGCTCCTCGCGCGCCTCGTCGATGCCGGCAACGTCATCGAAGGTGACCTTACCGTGCTTTTCGGTGAGCATCTTCGCCCGCGATTTGCCGAAACCCATCGCGCCGGAACCAGCATTCTTCTGCATCTGGCGCATCACGAAGAAGGCGATGCCGAGGATCAGCAGGAACGGCAGCGACTGATACAGCATGATCATCCAGAAGCTGGTCTGCTCGGCCGGCTTGGCGCGGAAGGTGACGTTCTTGCTCGCAAGCCGCTGGATCAGCATAGGATCATTGGGCGCATTCGTCGTGAACGCGCTGCCGTTGGTGTATTTTCCGTTGATGACGCCTTCGCCGATATCGGCTTCGCGCACCGTGCCTTCATCGACCCGCGCGAGAAACTCGGAATAGGCGATCTGGTCGCCAGCGGCACCGCGCGACGAACTTTCGAACATCGATACGAAGACGACCAAAGCCAGGAGAATGCCCATCCAAATAGCGAGGCTCTTCATCCAGGGATTGGGCTGTTTCGGCTCTTTATCGTCACTCATGCGTCTGTTCCGCCTTTCACAGGCCAAGATAGGCACCGCCGAATTAATAACAATGGAGCAGACCGCCAGAGCCCACGGTTTCAACGTCGCGGGCGCGCTTTTTCGATCAGGATGCGGCGCCCGGGCGACAAAGTCAGGCGGCCCACGCTCGCATTCAGCCCCGCGTCGAGCCGCGCCATCGCGGTCTCCAAGGTGGGGCCATCCACCGGCGAATCGGCATCGCCGATCAGCCGCGCCAATATCCGACGCTGCGCCTCGCGCGGCAAGCCCTCCAGATCGACTGCCAGGCGCCCTTCTTCAAGCCGGTCGACCCGCGACCGAATCCCCTCTCCCGCAAGCCAGTCGAGCGCCGCATCGGCATCGGCGAGATGCGCCGCAGCTGCGGCGAGCCGCAACGGGTCGAGCTGATCGCCCGCGGTCGCAAGCAGGATGCGGGCATGGGTGCGATCGTAATGCGGGTCGGCGTTGCTCGGGTCGGCCACCGTGTCGATATCCGCGACGATAGCGGCCAGATCGGCGCGCCGCCAGCCGAGTAACGGTCGGACGAGCAGGACGCCAGCCAGGTCACGACGTTCGCGGATGCCGGACAGCCCGGCCAGCCCGGCGCCGCGAGCAAGGCGCATCAGCAGCGTCTCAGCCTGATCGTCGGCATGGTGCGCCGTGAGGAGCGCGGCCAGACCATGATCGCGGGCCCAGCCGGCAAGCGCCTGGTAACGGGCGCGGCGTGCCGCGGCCTGAACGCTGGCCTCATCCGCGACAGTGACGCGCAGCGTAGAATGGGCGACGCCGAGCGCGGCGCAAGTACAAGCGACGAGTTCCGCCTCGGCCGCCGCCTCGGGCCGCAGGCCGTGGTCGACCGTCGCGGCCTCGATACGGCCTGGAAAGGCAGCGGCGGCGAGGTGCAGGAGCGCCATGCTGTCGGGACCACCCGAAACAGCAAGCCCCAGCCTGGTTTCCTCAAGTTGCAGCAGGCGCGCGAGATCGTTCCGGAAGCGATCGATGAGGGATGAAGCAAGGTTCACTCCGCTATTCGTCACGCTGGGCGAGCCCGGGGCTTCGATCGTTGGGAATGACGCACAGGGTCGGCCAAGCAGTCACCCTACCGTCGAACCTTTGAAGGTATCGAACCGAAGATCGATTCGACTACCCTATCCTCACTGGCACTTCGCATCGGCCTTTCCCTTGGCGACGAGGTCGGCAAGCCCGCCTGTCACCTTGTCGGGATATTTGGCCATGAGCACCTCATAAGCCTGGCAGGCCTTCTCGGGCAGCGGCGGCTTCCGCTTCATCAGAGCCTGCGCCATATAGACGTAACTGTGCGGAGCACGCTCGCCGGCCTCGTCCTTGGTGTTGTCGAAGAACTCCCGGATCGCCTCGTTATACTGGCCATTGTCGAGATAGGCGCGGCCGGCGAGGTTCCGGGCATAGCTGGCATATTTGTGCTTGGGATATTTGGCGACCATCGCCTTCAGGGCGGCGATAGCCTCGGGATATTTCTTCTGCTCCCACAGCGCATAGCCGGCCATATATGCGTCCTTGCCGGCATCGCCGCTGGGCGCGACGATCGCAGCAGCAGGGGCGGATGCAGGAGCGGACGCGCCGCCGGCAGGCGCCTTCGTGGCGGGCGGCACTACGTAAGGCAGGGTCGCACTCGCTGCGCCGCCGGTCGGCGGGGTGCCACCCTTTCCTTCGAGCGCGTTCAGGCGGAACTCCGCATCGCCCTTCATCCTGGCGAACTGGTCCTCGAGCTTGCGCAGATTATAGCTGTTCTGCTCGACTTGGCCGGTCAAGCCGGCAAGCGCCCTTTCGAGGGCATCGACGCGACGCGAGAGATCAGCAACCGGGGTCTCTGCGGGCGCACCGGCTGGCGCAGGCGGCGGCGTCTCCGCCTTTATCTCCGGCTCGAAATATTGCTGCGCGCCGCCGGGGAAGACCTTGCGCTGGACGGCCTTCATTTCTTTCTCGAGCTTGCCGACACGGCCCTCGATCGGCAGTTGCGGTTCGGCGGCAAGAAGGGGCAGGGAGGTGCCGGACAGAAGCAGGAGGGCGAGGATCGCCTTCTTCATGATGGTGGATCTCCATGGGATCGGTTCGGTAGCATGATGCAGCGCCAGTATAGCCCGGATCAAGGCTAAGGGCGCTGGTTGGAGTCGGTTATAGGCCGAGCCTGGTCCGGACGGCTACCCGCCGGATCATCGCCCGGCGGCGCAGGGCGCACGAGGCGGCGCGGCGGATCACTGGAGATCGGGGCAGCGGGGGTCGGGAGCGCAGCATTGCTCGCGGCGGCGGAGTTATCCCCGGGGAGAGCCGGCTGCGCCGTGGCGATCGCCACCAGCGCATCGCGCTTCAGGCTATAGTCCCGCA
Source organism: Rhizorhabdus argentea (assembly GCF_037861105.1). Lineage (NCBI taxonomy): Bacteria > Pseudomonadati > Pseudomonadota > Alphaproteobacteria > Sphingomonadales > Rhizorhabdaceae > Rhizorhabdus > Rhizorhabdus argentea. The sequence goes on along the minus strand of NZ_JBANFK010000003.1, from coordinate 47,878 downwards.
CGAGCCGGTCAGGTTCCCCGACCGGGGGCAAGGCGGTTGCACCTATCAGCACCCTCACGGACTGGGGACGGCCGGTGCGCAGGATCGGGTCGATGGCCGTGTCGGGAACGGTGAAGCTCTGCCCGGCTTTCATAACGTCCATGTAATATGTTCGGCTACCGTCACGCTCGGATATCTTCAACCAGACATCATCGGCAGCGGCGATGCTGATCGGACCGGTGGGCGCCGCAGGTTCGACGGGAAGGCTGGCGGGCGGCGGCGCGACAGGCCTTGGCACGACGGGACGGGTGTCCGGCACCGTGTCGGCGGCGAGCTTGGCCAGGTCGCTATTGTCGCCCTCGAAGCGAAGCAGCAGATAGCCCATGCCGAGAAGCAGCGCGACGCCAAGCGCGATCATGGCAAGCAGCCGCGACGGCACTCGCGAGGGATCGACCGGCTCATAAGCCTCCGGCTCGAAATAGCCGCGGCGCGCATCGCCGATCTCGTCGCGGAACGCCCGGGACAATGCCTGGCCGTCAAGTCCGAGCATCGTGGCGTAGCTTTTTACGAAGCCGGCCGAATAGGGAATGGCAGGGAGCCCGCCATGATCACCGCTCTCGATTGCCTCAAGATGGCGCAGCGGAATGCGGGTACGTGCGGCAACGTCGCTTAATTCCAGCTTCTGGCGCAACCGTTCGGCAGCGAGTTGCTCACCCACATTATGTGGGAACAAGCCCCGTTCATCCGCGCTTTCGCCCATTGAGCTCTCCTTCACGCTTCGGCACGATCGCGCAAGCGGCCAAATAAGTGGCCCGCAAACGCGCCATCGGCGTCACCATCCCCCTGGCGACGCACGGTTTGCCGCGCAATTCAGGTGATCGCAACCCTATTGCGCTCGGCCCAGCCGGTCAGGTCGTCGCGAAGGCTGCGCGAGGCGCGCGCGAGGAAGCCGCCCATCTGCGCCCGCAGGGCCGCTGCATCCAGCGATCGAATCATTGCCTTGACCGGGCCGATCGCCGCTGGAGTGATCGACAGCCGATCGATGCCGAGGCCGATCAGCGCCATCGCTTCCAGCGGGCGACCGCCCATTTCGCCGCACACGCCGATCGGAACGCCGGCGGCGCGGGTCTGCTTCGCCACGCGGGCGATGAAGCGCAGGATCGCGGGGCTCAGCCAGTCGTAGCGCTCGGCCAGCTTCGGGTTCGAGCGATCCGCCGCAAACAGGAACTGGGTCAGGTCGTTCGTGCCGATCGACAGGAAATCGAGCCTCGGCAGGATCATGTCGAGAGTCTCGGCAAGCGCTGGGACTTCAAGCATCGTTCCGTAGCGGATGACATTGGGCACCGCGCGATTGCGGTTGTGGATCCATTTGCGCTGGGCTTCGAACAATGCGACCGCCTCGTCATATTCCCACGGCTCCGACACCATGGGAAACATGACGTTGAGCGTCCGTCCCGCCGCCGCTTCGAGCAGCGCGCGCGCCTGCACCTTCATCAGAGCGTCGCGTTCCAGAGCGAGGCGGATCGCGCGCCAACCGAGCGCCGGGTTCTCCTCGAGCGAATCGCCATCGGTGTTCATATAGGGAAGCGCCTTGTCGCCGCCGATGTCCACGGTGCGGAACACCACCGGCCGGTCACCGGCGGCATCGAGCACTTCCTTGTAGAGCCGCTGCTGGCGCTCGCGCTGCGGCAGCGTTGCCGAGACCAGAAACTGGAATTCGGTGCGGAACAGGCCGACGCCATCGGCGCCGGTTACGTCGAGCGCCGCCATGTCGTCGCGCAGACCGGCATTGACCATCAATTCGAGGCGCAACCCGTCCTTGGTCTGGGCCGGCAGGTCACGCATCGCAGCGAACTCGGCGCGGCGCTTCTGGCCGACCATCATCTTCGACTCGAACGCCTCGTCCATCGTCGCGTTGGGACGCACGACGACCGACCCCATGGTTCCGTCGAGCAACATCGCGTCGCCATCGGCGACAAGGCGGCGGATATCCTTAACGCGGCCGAGCACCGGCACCCCCATCGCGCGGGCGACGATGGTGACATGGGCGGTGAGAGAGCCCTCTTCGAGCACAACACCCTTCAGGCGGCGACGATCATATTCGAGCAGTTCGGCGGGACCGAGATTGCGCGCGATGAGAATAGAATCCTGCCGGAGCCCTAGCTGCGCCGCGGTGCCGAGCTGGCCCGACACGATCCGCAGCAGCCTGTTGGAAAGATCCTCGAGGTCGTGCATGCGATCGGCCAACAGCGGATCGCCAATCTCACGCATCCGCATGCGGGTCCGCTGCTGGACACGCTCGATTGCCGCTTCGGCGGTAAGGCCGCTCTCGATGGCCTCGTTGATGCGGCGAATCCAGCCTTCGTCATAGGCGAACATCTTGTACATCGCGAGGATGTCCTGGTGCTCGCCGGCGACACCGAAGTCGGCCTCCCTGGTCATGCGCTCGATCTGATCGCGCATCTTGGCGAAGGCAGATATGACGCGGTGGCGCTCGACCTCGATGTCTTCGGCGACGGTATGCTCGATCTCGATGCGAGGTTGGTGATAGACCGCCCTGCCCCTGGCCATCCCCTCGACGAGCTTGAGGCCGGCCAGTCGCACTGGTCCGGTGTCGCGGGTACCCGTCGCGCCAGCGCCGCTATCGTCGATCAGACCGGCGCCAGCGATCAACTCGGCCAGCACCATCGCGACGGTCTGCAGCGCCTCGATCTCGACATCGTCGAACTTGCGCTGTTCGCGATGCTGCACGGCGAGCACGCCCACCGCCTGCTCGCGCCGTACGATCGGCACGCCCGCGAAGCTGTGGAACAGCTCCTCGCCGGTTTCCGGCTTATAGGCGAAATCAGGGTGGCTCGTGGCTTCGTCGAGATTGAGCGTCTCGACATCCTCCGCGATGGTCCCGACCAGACCTTCGCCAAGCGACATCTTGGTGACGTGGACAGCTTCCTGCTTCAGGCCGCGGGTTGCGAACAGCTCGAGTACGCCGTCCCGCAGCAGGTAGATCGAGCAGACCTCGGTGTCGAGCGCCTCGCCGATGATCTGCACCACCCGGTTGAGCTTCGCCTGCGCAGCCGACCGAGACGCCATGACGTCATGCAGACGGGTGAGAATTTCACGTGCGGCGGAAGTTGCAGTCAGCGGTGCCATCTGCGCGCGCTATCAGAAAGCGGGCGAGGTTTCCAATGATGGAATCTCCGGGGGTGCCGACGCGCGCGCCGAGCGATCACTCACGCGGCGCGGCGCTCCAGCGCCGTTGCCGCCTCTTGAAGCAGAGTTGCCACGATTTCCGACAGCGGTTCTTCCTTCGTGACCATGCCGACCGACTGTCCCGCCATCAGCGAGCCATGTTCCACATCGCCGTCGACGACGGCGCGGCGCAGGGCGCCCGCCCAATAATGCTCGATCTGAAGCTGGGCCTCCATCATCTCGACCTTGCCCTCGTCGAGCAGTTGCGCGACCTCGCGCTGCTTGGCGGTGAACAGTTCGCTCGACGCGTTCTTGAGCGCGCGAACCGGAATCACCGGCAGCCGTGGATCGATCTGGACGCTGGCGATAGCGTCGCGCGCCGAAGCGCGGATGAAGGCCTTCTTGAAGTTGGGATGCGCGATCGACTCATGAGCGCAGACGAAACGAGTGCCGAGCTGGACGCCCGCGGCGCCCATCTCGAGATAGCCCGCGATTGCCTCGCCGCGGCCGATTCCGCCCGCCACGAAAACGGGGAGCTGGGCGGCGATGGTCGGGAGAATTTCCTGCGCGAGTACCGAGGTCGAGACCGGGCCGATATGACCGCCGGCTTCCATCCCCTCCACGACCAGCGCGTCCACGCCAGTACGGATCAGTTTCTTCGCCAGCGCGAGCGCAGGGGCGAAGCAGATCACTTTGGCGCCCGACGCCTTGATCTTCTCGATCGCCCCGCCCGGCGGCAAACCGCCGGCGAGCACGACATGGCCGACCTGGTGCTTCGCGCAGACATCTATCAGCGCGTCGAGATCGGGGTGCATGGTGATAAGATTGACGCCGAAGGGCTTCGCGGTCAGCGCCTTCGTGCCCGCAATCTCGGCATCGAGCAATGCGGGGGTCATGGCCCCGCATGCAATCACGCCGAAGCAGCCCGCATTGGACATCGCCGCAACGAGGTTGCGCTCGGACACCCAGCTCATCGCCCCGGCGAGGATCGCATGCTCACAGCCGAAGAAGGCCGCGCCGCGCGCCATTAGCGAGGCGAGGCGGCCATGGCCGCTCAAGCGGCGTCTTCCGCGTCAAGGCCGTAGGCGGTGTGGAGCACCCGGACCGCCAGTTCGGTATAGTCCTCGTGGATCAGCACCGAGACCTTGATTTCCGAGGTGGTGATCGCGAGCACGTTTATGCCGCGCGCGGCGAGCGCGCTGAACATCTTCGATGCCACGCCCGCATGGCTGCGCATGCCGACGCCGACCACGGAAATCTTGGCGACGCTGGCGTCGTGGATCAGCCGCTCATAGCCGATCGCGCCGCGTTCGCGCTCGAGCACGTCGAGGGAGCGGGCGAGTTCGGCGGACGGCACAGTGAAGGTAACGTCGGTGGAGCCGCTGTCATGCGCGACATTCTGGACGATCATGTCGACATTGATGCTGGCGTCGGCGAGCGGGGCGAAGATCGAGGCCACCGCGCCCGGCCGATCCGGCACCGCGATCAGCGTGACCTTGGTTTCGTTCTTGTCATAGGCGATGCCGGTGATGAGCTGACGTTCCATGGCGCTTCCTTCAAGTTCTTCCTCGCCGACGATCATCGTGCCAGGCGTGGGATTGTCTGTCGGCTCGTCGAAGGAAGAAAGCACCTGGACGCGCACCTTTTCCTTCATCGCGAGCCCTACCGAACGGGTCTGCAGCACCTTGGCGCCGACCGAGGCAAGCTCGAGCATTTCCTCATAGGTCACCTTGGACAGCTTGCGCGCCTTGGGCACGATGCGGGGGTCGGTCGTGTAGACGCCATCGACATCGGTGTAGATGTCGCAGCGATCCGCCTTCATCGCCGCAGCGACCGCTACCGCCGAGGTGTCCGATCCGCCACGGCCGAGCGTGGTGATCCGTTCGTCCTCGGTAAGGCCCTGGAAGCCGGGGATCACCGCGACCTCGCCCGCCGCCATCGCCAGGCCGATCGCGTCCGAATTGATAACCTCGATGCGCGCGGAGGCGTGGGCGTCGCTGGTGCGGATCGGCAGCTGCCAACCGAGCCAGCTACGCGCATTGACGCCGAGCGCCTGGAGCGCGATCGCCAACAGGCCGCTCGTCACCTGCTCGCCAGATGACACCACCACATCATATTCGCGCGGATCATAGAGCGGGGATGCCTCACGGCAGAAATTCACCAGCCGATCGGTTTCGCCCGACATGGCCGAGACGACGACCGCCACTTCGTTGCCAAGATCGACCTCATGCTTGACGCGGCTCGCCACGTTGCGAATTCGCTCGATCCCCGCCATCGAGGTTCCGCCGAATTTCATAACGATGCGCGCCATGTGAAAACTGTGTCCTCAGCAGGCCTTGGGGAGGCCGGAAAAGCCCTTTGGTTCGAGGGCGCGGTCCTGATAGAGAGGGGGCGCAATGAACGCAAGCGCACAGCAGAACGGCTCGATCGTAGCGAATGAAGCTGCGCATTTCGGTAAATTGGCGGCCGATTGGTGGGATCCGAGGGGATCCTCAGCGATGCTGCACAAGCTCAATCCGCCGCGACTCCGCCACATCAGGGCGTCGATCGACGCGCATTGGGGAAGCGATCCGGCAGCCTTGAAGCCGCTTGCCGGTCGGAGCGCGGTCGATGTCGGATGCGGCGCGGGACTGCTCGCCGAGCCGCTCGCGCGACTAGGTGCCAGGGTGACGGCGATCGACGCGGCCCCTGAGAATATCATGGTCGCCAGGGCTCATGCGGAAAGGCAGGAGTTGGCGATCGACTATCGCATCGGCGGCGTCGAGGGGCTGATCGGCGAGACGTACGATCTGGTCACCTCGATGGAGGTGATAGAGCATGTCGCCGACCCGGCGGCTTTCGTCAAAGGATTGGCCGGGCTGCTAGCACCGGGCGGGATCATGATCCTGTCGACGCCGAACCGAACCCCGCTTTCGCGACTGGCGATGATCCAGGCCGGGGAAGGCCTGGGTCTCGTTCCCAAGGGCACGCATGATTGGAACAAGTTCCTCACGCCTGACGAGCTGACAGGCCATCTCGTCGATGCCGGACTGCAGGTGATCGAGCGCATGGGCCTGAGCTTTTCGCCTGCGAAGGGTTTTCACCTCAGCGACAACCTTACGCTCGATTATTTTCTGACCGCCGTCCGGTGATCGCGTTCGCCGACACACTCGACGCCTACTGGCCGCCCGAACGCGCCATGGTCGAGAACGGCTATCGCGACATCGCCCTGCCCTTCGAGCCTGTCGAGGCGCCGGCGTTCACCATGGATGCCGAGTGGCCGCTGCCGGCGCTGATCGGCTATCTCGATACCTGGTCGCCCGTGCGGGCGATGGAACAGCGCGTCGGGCGCAGCCGTTTCGATGCGGTAGCCGCCGAACTGGCCGATGCGTGGGGCGATCCGGTCTCCTGCCGGACGATCAGCTGGCCGCTCACGATCCTCGCAGGCCGCAACTGACGAAAGCCGCATGTCCGACGCCATCCCAGCCGCCACCCTGATCCTGCTGCGCGACGTGCCCGGCGGTGCGCCCGAACTCCCGATGGTAGGGCGAGGCGCTCACCTGGCCTTCGCAGCCAGCCGGATGGTCTTTCCAGGCGGTCGGGTGGATCCGGATGACTATTTCATCGCCGGCCGTGCGGAACTGCTCGTGGGTGGGGAGGCTATCGATCGGGACGACCTGGCGCATCGCATCGCGGCGGTGCGAGAGACGATCGAGGAAATCGGCCTGGCTCCTGGCATAGAAGACCTGGCCGATGTCGAGACGCTCTGCGCGATCCGTGCCGACCTCCATGGCGGGCAGCCGTTGAGCGCGATTCTCGCGCGACGATCGCTCCGCATCGATCCTCACGCCCTCCATCCTTTTGCGCGATGGCGCCCGGACCATGAACTGTCGCGGCGGTTCGACACCCGCTTCTACATAGCGCGCGCGCCCGAGATCGGCGAAGCGATGGCGGATGGCGTGGAAAGCAGCCACTGCGCCTGGAGAACCGCCGAAGCGCATCTCGCGTGCGGGAGCCTGATCTTTCCGACGGTGCGCAACCTGGAACGGATCGCACTGGCCGGTGACTTCGACAGTGCCGTCGAACTCGCCAGGCGGCATAGCATCGATGTGATCACGCCCTGGATCGAACGGCGGCACGGGACCGACTGGCTGTGCATTCCCGAAGGGCTGGGATATCCGGTGACAGCTCAGCTGCTCAGCAAGGCGGACCGTGCACCCGGCCCGAGCAGGCCGCCGATGACGTCCACGCCGGGATAGGCCACGTACACGGTGCTGCCGGCCGCAATGTCGATCGCTGCAGCGCCCTCTAAGATGACAGCGTCGCCGAGCGTGGCCGGTTCGCCATCGAGGACAACCTGCCCTTCGACGGGAAGCACCCAGACGGTGGTGCTCCCGGCTGCGACCGGGAAGTGTCCGGTCGCCGTCCAGCGCTCGAGGACGAACTTCTGCCGCTCGGCCAGGATGGTGCGGCCGGGGCTGATCTCCCGCGGAGCCGGGTTGCCGGCAAACGGACCGAAATCAGACACCGATATCGCCTCGTCCAGATGCAAATCCCGGTCCGAGCCATAGTCGTAGAATCGGTAGGTGAGGTCGAGATTCTGCTGGATCTCGACAACCCTGAGACCCTTGCCGATCGCGTGGATGGTGCCCGCTGGCGAGTAGATGACCTCGCCAGTGCTAACCGGCTTCCAATGGAGCATCCGCTCGATCGAGCCATCCAGGGCCGCTGCGCGCACGGTATCGCCATCCATCTGCTCGGTCAGACCCAGCGCAATCGTCGAGTCGGGTTCGGCTGAAAGGATGATCCACGCCTCGTCCTTGCCGCGCGGGAAGCCGCAGGCCTGGGCGGCAGCATCATCGGGATGGACCTGAACCGAAAGCCGCTCGCTCGTGAACAGATATTTCACGAGCAACTCACGCGGCTTTCCGGCCGGATCGTCGTACCATATCTCGCCGATCGCCGGCCGATCGGTGGGCTGATCGTCGAAGAGCGGGGCAAGATCATGACGACCCCAAGGCTTCTCGACGCGATGGTTGGTGAGCTTAATGGCCGGCAATATCATTCTCCCGCAGCCGTCGGCACAATTTGGGATGCGAGGATTTGTTCCGCATGTCCAACCGAAAAGCCCGGGATTTCACCCGCGAAGAGCCGTCGCCTACCCCACCGCGACGATCTCTTCCAGCCGGCAGGCCTCAGTTCGGCAGGCGGACTTCGACCTTGTCGACCCACTCGGGGTAAAAGACGGGCTCGCGGTTCGACCAACCCGGCGCGGTCGCCGCGGCCTCGCTGATCGACTGCAGCAGGATGCGCCGCTTCTCGGGATGGAGGTGCGGCAGCGCCGCGGCAGCGCAGAATGCGCCGGGAAGCCAAGGCCGCACATTTGCGCCGATCAGCCGCTCGTACAGGAAGCGATAGGCGCCGAAGCTGATGAGGCGATCCTGGCCGAGATCGAACGCCGAGATCGTCACCAGCGGCGCGAGGAACGGCTCGACGGCATCGAGGCCGCTGTCGTCGGGTACGAGATCGCGAATATGATCGAGCCGATGGTAGATCCGCGCCTGGGCCATGATGCTGGCCGACTCGATGACATCGCGCGACCAGCGCGTGAGTGCATCCTCTCGGCCCAGGCCTATGTCGAGTGATCGGCGAATGTAGCGCTGCGTGGCGGCCGGGAAGCTGGCGAACTCTTTCATTTCCGCCAGCGTCATTGCGCCGTCTGCAGGTTTCATATGCGTGCCCATACCAAACCCCCTTAAAGTGGAAGCCTAGTGAGGGATCTTGCACCCATATGGTTTATGGACGCTTAAGCCCTTTGAAGGCCTCTGTTCAGGATCGGAACATTTTTCTTGCTGCAATGCAACAAAGAATAAGTCGTAAAGGTTCCGAGCAGCCCATTATTCTGTGGATAAATGCCTACCCCCATTGCGCTTTGCTGCGGCCCCTCCGGCGCAGCAAGGTGGCAAGAGGTCACTCGCCTCCTTTCATGCGCGCCTTCTCGGCCTCATCGTCATAGCCGGACGATGGCGCCGGATCCTTGCCCTTGCCCGGCTGGGTGTTGGAAGGCGGGTCGGACGTGGGAAAGGTCTCGTCCAGCGCCACATCGAGCTTGGCATCCTCGTCGCGAGGATTTCGCGCCAGCTTGGGATTTTCCGAAGCGTCATGGGCAGTGCGAATATGCGGCGTAGTGGTGTCGCTTTTGGTCGATGTATCGGTCGTCATGACCCTAGTTCCTTCGCAGTATTCGGTGCCTACCAACGTCCGGCGATGACCGCTGTTCCGGGCTGGAATCGGTGCTAGAAAGCTGAACTTTCGATGGACGGCATGGCCAGTTCGACCAACACCACGGGGCCGCGGCAGCATAGTTACATCCGTGAATATATATAGGGGGACATGACTTTGAACTCCGAAGGCCCGCGCGGTTCGACCGTGAGCCCGCGCGTGGCGCTGCTGTCGATCCTGTGCTTCTGGCTGGTATATTTCGCGGTCGCCACCGTCCGTTCGCTGATGATCGACTGGGGTCATCAGACCGAGATGCTGGCGGCGCGCGCCTTCGTGACCGCCGGCTCGATGGTGGCCACCTATATCGTCTATCTCGCCATGCGACCGCTGGCCGGCAAGTCGCTCGCCGCCAATGTCACGGCGGTCGCGCTGCTCGCGATCCCGGCGGCTGTGGCCTATAGCTCGATGAACTGGATGGCATTCCGGCAGGTCGACAAGCAGATCACCGCCGACAAGGCCCGCGACGCGGCGATGCTGAAGACCACCGACCGCAGCGTCGCGGAGGCACGCCGGCAGGCGCAGATCGCGATCGCCGCCGCCCGCGACGCCATCCGCGAAGCCGCCGAACAGGCCCGGGACGCCGCCGAAGCCAAAGCGGAGGCGCAGCGCGAAGCCGCCGCGGCGAAGCGCGAGATCGCCCGCAAGAACGCCGAGATGCAACGCGAGAAGGCCGCCGCGCAACGGGGTTGGAACGAGGACAAGGCGGCCGCGATCCGCGAGGCCGAGGAGGCGAAGCGCGAGGCCGCACGCGAAGCCTATCAGGCGCAGCGCGAGGCCTATCAGGAGCGGCGCGAAGCCTATCGCGAGGCCTATGACAGCTATAAGCAAAGCATAGCGGAAGCGCGCGCGGCCGCCGAGGAAGCCAAGCGGCAGGGCGTCAACATCGACATCGGCAGCATCCTGTCGAGCATTCCCGCTCCGCCGGTGCCGCCCGTACCGCCCGCCCCTCCAGGCGCAGGCAAGGCCGACGGGCTCATCAAGCCCGCACCCCCGGCCCCGGCTGCGCCGACGGAACCCGCGCCGAAGGCCACGCCCGCTCCGGCACCACCGAAGCCGATCGCCATCCCGACTCCGGTGATCAGCGAGCCCACGCCCGGCACGGTGATGATCCAGGTCGGCGAGCCGCCGGACACACACAAGGACCTGTCCGTCATCGGGCAGATCGGCGACCAGGCGCTTAACGGCTATTTCTTCTTCGCGGCGTGGGGCGCGCTGTTCCTCGCCCTGTCCTACGCCGCTGCGGTCCGCGCGGCCGAGCGCGAGGCGGCAGGCTACCGGGCCGCCGCCCGCGACGCCGAACTGCGCGCGCTGCGCTATCAGGTCAACCCGCACTTCCTGTTCAACACGCTCAACTCGCTGTCGACCCTGATCCTGAAGGACCGGCGCGACGACGCGGAGTCGATGATCCTCAACCTCTCGACCTTCTTCCGGACCAGCCTCACCGCCGACCCGACCGAAGACGTCGTCCTGTCCGAGGAAATCCGGCTGCAGCGGCTCTATCTCGACATCGAGGCGGTGCGCTTTCCGGAGCGGCTGATCGTCGACATCACCGTGCCGCCCGCGCTGGCCAATGCCTGTGTGCCCTGCCTGATCCTGCAGCCACTGGTCGAGAATGCGATCAAATATGGCGTGTCGCGGGCAAAACGCCCGGTGACGATCCGGATCTGCGCGCGCGAGGATTCGCATGGGCTGGTGCTCACCGTCGAGGATGACGGCGAGCCGCTGGGCGAGGACGCGAAGCTGCGCGGTGCCGGCGTGGGCCTCAAGAACGTGACCGACCGGCTCAAGGCGCGCTTCGGCGACGATGCCGCCTGCCGCTATGGTCCGCTTGCCAATGGTGGTTTTGGCGTGACGCTTTTCATGCCATTGATCCGGCATGGTTTCTGATTCACCGATAAGAACGCTGGTCGTCGATGATGAGCCGCTGGCGATCGAGCGGCTCCAGATCCTGTGTGCGCGCGAGCCGATGATCGACCTCGTCGGCACCGCTTCGGACGGCGAGGCCGCCTTGCGACTGCTCGAGGCGCTCAAGCCCGAAATGCTGCTGCTGGACATCGCCATGCCGGGCCTGGACGGCATCGGCGTCGCCAGGGCGATCGACACGCTAGACAAGAAGCCCGCCATCATCTTCTGCACCGCATTCGATCAATATGCCGTCGCCGCCTTCGACCTGGCGGCGACCGACTATCTGCTGAAGCCGGTCGCGCAGGACCGGCTCGGCCGTGCCGTCGGGCGCGTGGTCGAGCGGCGGCGGGCACCGGTGGAAGAAGCCGAGACGTCCGAGCATGCCCAGGAATTCTGGGTGCCGCATCGCTCCGAGATGATCCGCATCGCGGCGCAGGATATCGACCGGATCGAGGCCGAACGCGACTATATGCGGCTCCATGTCGGCACGCGCAGCTTCCTGCTCCACCAGACCATCACCGAGCTGGAGCGGCGGCTCGATCCCGCCCAGTTCATCCGCCTCCACCGCTCGACCATCGTGCGGCGCGACCGGATCGCGAAGCTCAGCCATGACGGCATGGGCGTGTGGCACGCGGTGATGACCGACGACGAGCGCATCCGGATCGGCCGCACCTACCTGCCGGCGGCGCGGACGCTGATGGGGCGGTAACGCGACCACGTCATCCCCGCGCAAGCTGGGATCTCCCTTCTCCAGGTGCGACGGAAGAAGCCATTGAGATTCCAGCTTTCGCTGGAATGACGACTGTCGCTGCCCCGCCCGCATCCGGCCGCGCGCGTTCGGCCGACATCCGATAGCCCAGCGCCGTCATCACCCTGGCCAGCGTATCGAGCGTCGGATTGCCGTTCGCGCCGAGCGCGCGATAGAGCTGCTGGCGCTTCATGCCCGTCGCGGCCGCCAGCCCGGACATGCCGCGCGCCCGCGCGACCAGCCCGAGCGCGCCGGCGATCGTGCCCGCATGGCCGGTAGCGAGCGCCTCGTTCAGCACCTGCCGCTGCACCTCCTCGCTCTCGAAGAAGGCGGCAAGGTCGACGGGGAAGCTCTCGAGCCCCATCGCCGTCAGGCGACCGCGCCGTAGGGCACATCGTCAACATAGAAGTGACGTTTTCCCGGGTGCATGGGGTTGTTCGCTCGTTTTTTCATTTTCTATTTCCTGCCCACCTTCCGCCGTGGGCGCGTACGCCCGGTTTCCAGGCCGTGAGGTAGCGGAAATGGGCGGAAAACGCAAGAACATATCAAGAACACTGCTTGCCGGGCAAGGCTGCGCTGGTGGGTGAAGATATAGGGCATTGGGGTTCTTGTCGTGTCGGGCGGACGGGGGGAAAGCCACCGCTTCGCGCAACTTCCTATCCAAGGTCGGCTCTGCCTGATTTCCAACGCTGTCAACGCGCTGCGCCCTTAACGGCATTTCAATGAAGGAAACCACCATGGCACTTGATCAATATTTTACGCTCCGCCGCTCGGGCCTGCGCGTCAGCTCGCTTTGCCTCGGCACGATGACCTTCGGCGAAAGCCGCGGCTGGGGCTCGCCCGTCGACGAATGCCAAGACATCATGGACCGCTTCATCGATGCGGGCGGAAATTTCATGGACACTGCAAACGGCGATACGGCGACGGCGTCGCGGGTGGACCTTCGATGATCATCAAGCCCGACGAAAAACCGTATTGAGATGTGGAATCTCGCGCACGCCGCGCTCCAAAAAGTGCGTGCTTGGCGATCGGCCTGCTGATGATAGTTGTCGTAAATGCGCAAACAGGACGGCGGCGGTGTCACAACCGCATAAGCAATGGCCTGCTTCGCTACGCCCTACGGGCTCCGCTGCGCAAGCCATTGACCAACCCGCGCTCATGCGCAACAAAGGTGCGGGGCTCTAATCCGTGCTGGTGGAAAGCAGGGGCGACGTCAGCATCTGTCAATGATACTATTGAGATTACTCATTGATAATGTAATTGACTGTTCTGCGAAATAAATATTTAACACAATCCTAGTCTCGCGATCTGATGCCGCGCTGCTAGATAAAGAATTTGTCGCCAGGAGAATGAGATGCCGTATGTGAAGGTAAATGGTGTCTCGTTTTATTATGAGGATGACAATTTCACCGATCCATGGTGCGAACCGGAGGTCGTTTTCATCCAGCACGGATGGGGTAGAAGCTCGAAGTTCTTCTACCATTGGGTACCGCCATTGGCGGGGAGATACCGCGTATTGCGCCGCGACATGCGCGGCCACGGGCTGTCCGACGATCCCTTGCCGGGAGTCGAGTGGTCGGTCGATGAGCTGGTCGAGGATATGGCTGGATTTCTCGACGAACTGGGAGTCGACCAGATTCATTATATCGGCGAGTCCGCCGGAGGCGTTCTGGGCGTGGCGTTCGCAGTTCGATTTCCGGAAAGGGTGCGGTCCCTTACATTACTCTCGTCGCCGCTGTCGGATCCGACCCGCAATTCCGAGGATTATGGATACAGCGATCTCGCTGGGATGATCGCGACAACACCGATCGACGAGTTCCTTGATATGAACATCAAAGGGCGGGGAGTCGTGGCGACGGGCCCGGCACATGAAAAATGGTTGAGAGCCGAATGGCGCAAGAACCGCTCGGAGAATCTGGCCGCTCTCGCACGGCTTTTCCCCAGCATAGATTTGACGCCGGCGGTTTCGACCCTCGAAATGCCTACTCTCATCCTCGCCCCGGCGAATAGCAGAACCGCTCCGCTCAGCGACCAACAGAAAATGCACGATCTGGTTCCCGATTCTCGCATCAAGGTGATCGAGGGTACCGGCCACGAGCTATTTTTCGAGAAGTTCGACGAATGTATCGCTGCTGTTACTTCCTTTCTGCGATCGGTTGAAAAAAAACCTAGCAACGCCTGAGCACATTTTCTTGCGAAGCCCTCCGCTGCGCGGCCAGCTATCCTGTCGCGTCCGAAAGCTCTGGCTTGAGGACAAGCAACGTGGCAGCGGAGGTAATGTCAGGGTCAAATTCGCTGTCGCTGGTCGCTGCCGGCACATCATACACGCTAACGCGGGAAGACGAGGGAGAGCTATGTTTCGTCATCGCTGGTACATGGTCGGTCTGCTCGCAACGCTGTATGTTTTGTCCTATATCGATCGGGTTACCATCTCCTTGATGGTAGAGCCGCTCAAATCTGAGTTCCACCTGAGTGATATGCAAATGGGGCTGCTCATGGGGCCGTCCTTTGCATTTATCTTTGCGTTGGCGGCGCTGCCCGTGGCGTGGCTGGTGGATCGGGGAAACCGAAAGAGATATCTCGTGCTCGGGGTGGCCCTGTGGAGCATCTGCACCACGCTCTCCGGTTTCGCGACTTCGTTTCCGATGCTTTTCGGTTTGCGCATGGGACTTGCAGTCGGCGAAGCCGTGTTGTCGCCCGTGGCGCTGTCGATGATCGGCGATCTCTTCAAGCCATACGAACGTGCAACGCCGAGTGCCGTTTATCTCTCGTCGGCCCCCATTGGAATCGTACTGGCGTATGTCATAGGCGGCGCAGTCATCGAACTCGCCAGTCAGGCTTGGCTGGCCAGCGCGTTGGGGTTGGCGCCGGTTGCCTCCTGGCGCCTCTCGTTGGTGCTAGTGGGGCTTCCTGGCCTGCTTCTCGCAACAATCATCGCTTTCACGACCCAGGAGCCACCGCGCACGCATGCATCGCCTGCTCCGGATAGTGCGGAGCCGCAGGATTCCGAGCGCTTCGGCATATTCGCTTCGTTGCGGGAGTCGCTTCAATTTTACGCCCCTGCAGTGAGCGGTCCCGCGCTGCTATATGCCGTATCGAATGGCGCAGTGGCGTGGTATCCGACCCATCTCATCCGTACACAGGGCGTCAGCGCGTCGGTTGCAGGCTATATCTTCTCCACTGCACTTCTGATGACAGCAATCCTGTTACTTACTATTCCCATCTTCGCCGAACGCATTGCCCGCACCGGGCGCAGGGATCTGTTGATGCTCATTCCATTAATCCTGATCCCGATAGGATTGGGCTGTTTCATCCTCGCGCTGTTGCAATCATCCCTTCTTTTTGCATCGATCTTTATGGCAGTGGGCTTCAGCATTATCTCTTCGGTTGGCGCATTTCCCCAAGTCACCTTACCCGTGATCGCGCCACCGGCATTTCGAGGAAGGCTGATGGCAATCATGGCATTCGCGAACAACGTCATCGGTCTTGGCCTCGGTGTCTTTCTGGTCGGGTTTCTCGCCGATACCGTCTTCCGTGGCCCGGGATCCATCGGCCGTTCCTTGCTAGCCATCGTCTGTGCGGTAGGACCGGCCGTCTGGCTGCTGTTCTTCCTCGCCTGGAAGCCGTACCGGGCCGCTACCTTCCGTCAATCGGATGCTCCTATCGCCTGAGCGGCGGTCTCAGAGCGGCTCTGTGGCGAAAAAACTGCGTATTGGTCGCGTTAAGTGCGGCACCGGATGACCTGACCGTAGGGCTGCTTCCCGGATCAGCGATTTAGAGGCTGAACGACGAGATGGGCGCGCAGCTGCCGCGACGTAGCTCGGCACCAGCACGAGCAATCAGCGCAGCGACGTGTCTGTATGAGGTTTCACCAGCTCGGCCGCGAACACCGAGCGAAATCCTTCTAACCCAAGTTGATCCAAAGCGCCGTTCGGGCGTTTCATCCGCTGTCGACGGGCGACGCAGGAGAGATGCGATGAGAATATATATCACCGGCGTAGCGGCCGCGCTTATGCTGATAGGTTCCGGGGCCTGGGCCCAGAGCGCGACAAGCCAGGTTGCGAGTTCGACCAAGACGACGACCAACGGCAAGGTCACCAGCGCACACGCAACCAGCAAGACCGCGTCCTGTCGCAACGAGAAGAAGCAGTTCATCAAATGCTCGTCGGCGACGAAGGTCAGCACGACGGCGACCGTGACCAAAGGCAGCGACGGCAAATGCCGGTTCGCCGCTGGGCCCAAGAAGGGGCAGTTCACGAAATGCCCTTGATGCTGGGGGCTGGCTGGCGGAGCATGTGCTGAAGGATGATCCTTCGATACGCCATTTCGACAAGCTCAATGGCTACTCTGGATGAGCGGAGTGTTGTTTTAGCCTGAACGAAGCGGACTCTAGCCACGTCCCTCGTGCTGCGGACAGGCTCCACCCCAATCGCTCCCCCGAAGGGGCGCTATCGCTTTGGAATTTTCGTCATCCCGGGCTCGATCCGGCATCTCTTTTCTCTTCCTTGCCCGGCGGTTTGCGCGCCGGATCAAAGGCAGCGGGATCCCGGATCACGTCCGGGATGACGATTTTCCGGAGGAGAGCGCACGAGCTCAATTCCGTCCTTGCCGCCCGATATCCCAGCTTTCGCTGGGATGACGCCCGTTTTTCAAAGCGCGGCCAGCACCGCGTCGCCCATTTGGGAGGTGCTGAGCGTGCCGCCTAGGTCGCTGGTGCGCGCGCCGCTTGCGAGGGCCTTGGCGACGGCTGCGTCGATGCGGTCGGCTTCGGCCGGCATCTTGAGCGAATAGCGCAGCATCATCGCCGACGAGAGGATCGTCGCGAGCGGATTGGCCTTGGCAAGGCCTGCTATGTCCGGAGCCGAGCCGTGGATCGGTTCGTAGAGGCCCTTCTGGTTGGCATCGAGCGAGGCCGAGGGCAGCATGCCGATCGATCCGGCGCACATCGACGCCTGGTCCGACAGGATGTCGCCGAACAGGTTGCCGGTGACGATAACGTCGAACTGTCCGGGGTTGCGGACCAGCTGCATCGCGGCGTTGTCGACATACATGTGGCTCAGCTCGATATCGGGATATTCGGCGGCGGTCTCGATCACCACGTCGCGCCAGAGCTGCGAGGTTTCGAGCACATTGGCCTTGTCGACCGAGCAGAGCTTGCCGCGCCGCGCGCGCGCCGTTTCGAAGCCGACGCGCGCGATGCGGCGCACCTCGTCCTCGTCATAGGACATCACGTCATAGCCCTGGCGGCGGCCGGTCGCCGTCTTGCGCATGCCCTTTTCGCCGAAATAGACGTCGCCATTGAGTTCGCGGACGATCACCATGTCGATCGCGCTGGCGACTTCGGGGCGCAGCGCCGAGGCGTCGGCGAGTTCCTTGAACAGGGTGGCGGGGCGGAGATTGGCGAACAGCGTCAGCTCCTTGCGCAGGCCGAGGATCGCCTGCTCCGGCCGCAGTTGGCGCTCTAGACCGTCGCAGTCGGGATCGCCGACGGCGCCGAACAGGATCGCGTCGGCGCGCCGTGCAAGATCGAGCGTTTCCGCCGGCAGCGGATGGCCGCCCGCCTTGTAGGCGGCGCCGCCGACCAGGCCGATCTCATATTCCAGCGTATCGCCGCACACCACTTCGAGCACCCGCACCGCTTCGGTGATGACCTCGGGACCGATGCCGTCTCCGGGCAACAAGGCAATGAGCATGTTCCAACCTCTTTTGATATGTCGCCGCCCCCTGCCCTGATGCAGCCGGCGGTGCAATGGCGTTTGACGTCAGCGGAGCCTGCGCAGGCGATCGATCAGCCGTTCGCGCGCGTCGAGCGCATCGGCGCGGCGCTCCACCAATATGTCACGCGCCAGAAAATGGCCGGTGAGGCGCAGGCCGTCGATAATATCCGGCCATCCCGCCTCGACACCGGCCTGCGTCAGAAAGGCCGGCAGCGGCAGCAGCCGATCCGCATAGGGCGCGCCTGCGTTGCGCGATACGGCGGCGGCGCTCTTGGGGCTGACGAAGGCGAGATCGTCGCGGGCGCCGGTGACGGTGCAGGCCGAGAGATCGAGCGCATAGCCGAGTTGCGCCATCAGCAGCAGCTCATAGCGCACCGCGGCCGCAGCCCAGCCGCGTGCCGAGGGAGCATATTCCACCGCCGCGAGCGTGGCATCGAGGCTTTCGTACACGCCGCCATGCGGCTGCCCTTCGGCGAGCGAGACGGCGGTCAGGGTGCATAGCCAGTCGATCGCGGCCGCGGCGAGCGGCTCGGCGAGCAAGGCGGCGCGGCTATGCGACAGTTCGACCGTCAGGCCGGGAAGCTGCTCCGCCGTGCGGGCGCGGAATTCCGCCTCGACCAGGTTGCCCGGCACCAGCACCGGGCGCAGCCGCCGCGACCGGCCGCCGCGCACATAGCCGGCCAGCAGCCCATGTTCCGGCGTGAGGGCGCGGACGATCGCACCATGTTCGCCATGCGCGCGCATCGAGCAGATTATGGCGGGGGTATTTACCTGCATCGCAGAACCTTCAAGCGCGGATAGGCGACGGCTGCAAGGGGCTGCGCGAGCGGGTCGAAACCGGGCAGGCAGGCCGCCGCAACTCTCGTCCGAAATGGAGCAGATAACCCGTCATAATAGTCAGACTTCGACTCCGCCTGGTCTTTCCAACGGGTAATTTGTGCGTATTATTTTTTGCTCCGGGGGGAAAATATGAACCATCATGCGATCTTTCGCGCGGCATCCCACGCCGCTATTCTTCTTGCCGCCGTTCTTTCCGTCGCGACACCTGTTCAAGCGCAGGAAAAGACCGGCAGCAAAGCGGGCTTCGTCCTGAAGTCTGGGACGGCGCGAATAATTCTCGTGCGGCCAAACATTCGCGTTGGCGCGCAATCGACTGGCGGCCTGAACGAACCGAATGCCGATTGGACGCAACAGGCGCGCGAGAACATCGCAGCTGCACTGCGCACCGCACAGGCCGGGCTGGGCAACGTCGTGGTCGAATATGACGAAGGGGCCAGCGGCGAAGGCGCGGTGATGGCCAACTATGCGAAGCTTTTTGGCGCAGTTGCCGATTCGGTGATCGAATATCAGTTCTTCGTCGGCAACCGACTGCCCACGAAGAAGCGCAAGGACAGCTTCGAGTGGAGCATCGGGCCAGAGATCGGAAAGCTCCATTCACTGGAGGGCGCCGATTACGCGCTCTTCATAAACACCCATGACGAATATGGCTCCACCGGCCGCAAGGTGCTCCAGGTCGTCGCAATGATGGGGGGAATCGGCATGACCGCGGGCGTACATGCCGGCCATGCGGGGCTGGTCGACCTTCGCACCGGCGAACTTGTGTGGCTCAACGCCGATCGCGAGATGGGCGGCGACGTGCGAACCGCGGAGGGCGCCGCCAAGCGGGTAGCCCAACTGCTGGAAGGTTTCCCGGGCCGGCCGGCGCAGACAGCGATAGCGGCGCACTGACGTGCGGCGGATAGCCCTCCCTCTCGCGACCATGGCGATGATGCTGGCGCAGCCGGCGGCCGCCGCGGATCCTGGCCTGGCGCTGCCCACCTATACGCCAGCCTATGAGCCGACCACCGTCGACGAGCGCGGCATGTGGATGGAGGCCGACGAGCGGGAGCGCATGCTGCGCGACAGCCCCCTGCGCATCCGCGAGGGCGGACTGGAGAAATACGTCCGCGACGTTTTGTGCCGCGAGGTGGGCGCGGACCGCTGCCAGGGGGTGCGGGTCTATGTGATGGAAATTCCGGCATTCAACGCCAGCATGATGCCCAATGGCTGCATGGAGGTCTGGTCTGGCCTGCTGCTGCGCGTCCGCAACGAAGCCGAGATGGCAGCGGTGCTGGGACATGAGTTCAGCCACTTCGAGTTGCGGCACCAGCTGAAGGGCTTCAAGGCGCAGCGCGGCGCCACCGACGCGACGGCCTGGCTCAGCGTGATCGGCGCGATGACCAACACCAACTTCAATGGCGCGATCAATTCGATCGTCGGATCCTTTTATCGCTTCAGCCGTGAGCAGGAAACCGAAGCCGACCTGCTGGGCTTCAAATATATGGTTGCGTCGGGATATCCCTCGAAGGCCGCAGCGGAGGTCTGGCAGCATCTGATGGCCGAACAGGATGCCACCGCGATCGGGCGTGGCCAGAAGCCGAAGCATCAATATAGCGCCGGTTTTCTCGACGATCATCCGAGCGATCTGAAGCGCGCGCAATATCTGGGAGCCGCGGCGGCAGCGACGCCCGGCGGTACCGAAGCGCGCGTCATGGAGTATCGCGAAGCGATCGCGCCTTACCTGCCCCGGCTGCTCAACGCCCAGATCAAGACCAATGATTTCGGCGGATCGGAATTCATTCTGTCCTCGATCGCCGCCCAGGATGGATGGACAGGCGACCTGCTGTTCGCGCACGCAGAGCTTTACCGCGCAAGGGGCAACCCCCGCGACCTGCAGATGGCGACGATCTGGTATCGTGAGGCGAAGGCGGCGGGATATGCAGCACCGGAACTCGACCGGGATCTGGGCCTGACGCTGTTGCGCGGCGGGCAGATCGAGGAAGGCCGCCGGGCGTTGAGCAGCTATCTGGCGCTCAAGCCCGACGCCAGCGATGCCAAGATGATCCAGACACTCCTGACCGATTGAGGAACAGCGATGAAATACGGCAATTTCCCGATCGCCTTTTCGATCCTGGTGATGGCAGCGGCGGCGCCGTCCCCTGCCAATTCCCTGATCTCGCCGGGCCGGACGACAGGCATCGCCGATTCACGGCTATCGGCATCGCCCGACCGGGAGTGGAACCATCTCAGCCGCAACGACGGCAAGAATGTCGAGCTCTGGACGCTCGACGGCGACGCCTTGAACAAGGTCACCTTTTTTGGCGGCATCGCGAGCGGCAAGCCGCTGCTGCGCGAAGTGGACAAGAAGCATCAGCCGCTGCCGAAGGTCTCGCGGACGATGCTGATGACCGACATCCCGGCCCTGCTGGAGTCTACCTACCGCAGCCAGCAGGCCGTCAACCAGATGAGCATAGACAGCCAGGAACCTGCGACGCTGGCCGGACACAAGGCGATACGCTTCACCTATAGCCTTGTCGGACCGGACGAGGTGCGCAGAAATGGCGAGGCCATCGGTGCGCTGGTGGAGGGGAAGCTCTATCTCGTAACCTACGAGGCCCCGGCGCTTCATTTCTTCGACAAGGATATCGAAAAATATCGCACGCTCGCGGCAACGCTCGCTCTTTAACGACAACAATCGGCCATCCGGCCCAGCGCGATCAACGAGGATAGGAAGAAAACAAACAAAAGCCGCTCATGGCATCGGTTCGGTCGAATTACGGAGCAGCGGGCCATCGCCTTGGCTCTACCGCTCCTCGACCTGGTTGGACCAGATCTGCTCGATGAGCCGTCCGACGCGGCGAAAGCGGGCCTTGGGCAGCATCACGGACGGCGTATCGAGGGGCATGTCGTCCAGATCGCTGAAGTACACCGTGGGATAGCTGCGGCGCTCGCTGGAGAGGAAAGCGCACAGATCCTCGAAGCGCTTGACGTGCACCTTGTTCGGCGCCGTCCCGGCGCGATTGGCCAGTTCGAAGCTATGGGTGACGATGTTGACGATCGGCAGGCCCACCAGACCGGCATGCTCGATCGCCGCCCTCAGTTCGCCCAGCGACACTGCGCAGATCTGAAGATGGCGCGATCCGCGGCCCTCGGCAATCAGGGTGACCGGTATCTCGATCACGCCCTGGTGGACGATCGGAGTGATGTGATCGCGCGGCAGATCGATCGCGCTGGGCCAGGGATGCTGGTGTCCATTATGGCTGCTGTCGAAGCGGAAGCCCAACTCCGCCAGCGCACGCAGCGTATCGTCATTGGCCGAGTAATTGCCGGCGCGAAACGCGACCGGCTCGGGAACACCGGCCTCGATCAGCATATCGCGGGCACGGGCGATCAGGTCGCGCTGCGCCTGCCGCCCATAACGCGCCAGCTGACGTTCGCTGCCGGTCTGGCCATCGCTCGCGCCGACCCACAACGGGTGGAGATGGAGCTGTACCTCCTGCCCCGCCTCCAGAATCGGCTCGACCATGCGCCGGATCGGATCGATGCCGAACACGCAGGCCGGCATCGGATCGACGAAGAAGCACGCCTTGAGAGCGTGGCGCGCCAACACGCGAAGCTGGTATCGGACGCCGACTCCCGCAGCCTCGTAGCAGCGCTCATAGGCGGTCTCCCAACGGTCCCAGCCCGGCCCCGGCCGCCAGGTGAGCTCCGTGTCGATCGTCAGCAGAACGCGGGTCAGGGCAGCAGATTGAAGACGAGATCCGAAAGAAGGCGCGCCGCTCGCCATCATCCGGCCGCATGGAAATGATCGTGGATCGCGCGCGCCATCGCCTTGGAAACGCCGGGCGCGCGTTCGAGGTCCTCGAGCGAAGCGGCACGCACCGCGCGCGCCGTTCCGAAGTGCATCAGCAGCGCCTTCTTCCGTGCGGGGCCGATGCCGGGAACGCGATCAAGCGGGCTCCTGGTGAAATTGGCCGCGCGCTTGGCCCGGTGGACGCCGATCGCAAAACGGTGCGCCTCGTCGCGCAGCCGCTGGAGATGGAACAGCAGCGGCGAGTTGAGCGGAAGCATCGCCTCACGCCCGCCGGGCAGGTGAAAATGTTCGCGGCCGGCGTTGCGGTCCGGACCTTTCGAGATGCCGACGACAGGCACATCGTGCACGCCGAGATCTTCGAGCACTTCGCAGACGGCGCCAAGCTGGCCCTTGCCGCCATCGATCAGCAGCAGATCAGGCCACTCGTCGCTGCGACGCTCGGGATCTTCCTTCTCCAGCCGGGCAAAGCGCCGTTCGAGCACCTCGCGCATCATGGCGAAATCGTCTCCCGGCGCAGTCTCCGGACGTTTGATATTGAACTTGCGATAGCTGCCCTTCCGGAAACCTTCGGGCCCGGCGACGATCATCGCCCCGACCGCATTGGTGCCCATGATATGGCTATTGTCGTAGACTTCAATACGGTCCGGCGGGCCTTCCAGTTCGAACAGGTCGGCCATTTCCTGGAAAATGCGGCCCTGGGTGGTCGATTCGGCGAGGCGGCGATCAAGCGCCTCATGTGCGTTGCGGCGGGCCTGGTCCATCAGCCGCCGCTGTTCGCCGCGCTGAGGCACCTTGATCTGCACCTTGCGGCCGGCGCGTTCGCCGAGCGCCTGGGCAAGCAGTGCACATTCGGCCGGCTCGCGGTCCACCAGGACCAGCCGGGGCGGAGGCACCTCCTCGTAAAACTGCATCAGAAAGCTCGCGAGCACCTCATCCTCCGGCACGTCGGCGGTGTGCGCGGGGAAGAAGGCACGATGGCCCCAGTTCTGGCCGCCGCGGATGAAGAAGGCCTGGATGCAGACGGTGTTCGCCTTGGTGTCGAACGCGAATACATCGCCATCGGCAACGCCCTCGGCGTTGATGGCCTGGCTCCCCTGGATGTAGGTCAGCGCGCGAAGACGATCGCGGTAGACCGCGGCCAGCTCGTAATCCATCGCCTCGGCGGCAGCGCTCATCGCCTCGCCCAGCTTCTTCTGGACCTGTGTCGACTTGCCGGAGAGGAAGGCCTTGGAGTCCTCCACCAGTTCGGCATAGGCCGCTGCGTCGATCCGGCCGACGCACGGCGCCGAGCAGCGTTTGATCTGGTACAGCAGACAGGGCCGATCGCGGTTCGCGAAGAAGCTGTCCGTGCAGGAACGCAGCAGGAAGAGCTTCTGCAGCGCGTTCAGCGTGCGGGTGACCGATCCTGCGCTGGCGAAGGGCCCGAAATACTGCCCCTTGGCGCGCCGCGCGCCGCGATGCTTCTGGATGCGCGGAAAGGCGTGATCCTCGCGCAGCAGGATGAACGGGAAGCTTTTGTCGTCGCGCAGCAGGACATTATAGGGCGGGCGATACCGCTTGATCAGTTGCGCCTCGAGCAGCAGCGCCTCGGCCTCGCTGTTGGTCGTGACGATCGTCATCGAACGGGTCTGGGCGACCATGCGGCTCAGCCGCTTGGGCATGCGGCCGATCTGGACGTAATTGGCCACCCGGTTCTTGAGCGCTCGTGCCTTGCCGACATACAGCACGTCGCCGCGGGCATCCTGCATGCGGTAGACGCCGGGACGCGCCGGCAAGGTCTTGAGGACATTGCGGATCGCTGCGATTCCAGCATCCAGGTCGGGCGTGTCGGAGCCGCGCACGGTATACGCGCTCTTCTCTTCGCTGAATCTGTCGGTGGGGATCGTGTCGCTCACCCTACTGATCTAGGTCGCGTGACCGACCGCCGCAACGGCAGGATCGTTCGGCACGACGGATCTGCCCGTTATCGACTGGATCAGGCGGCAGCCAGACCCGCCATAGCATCCGGATGGGCTATAGCCGCGATGACCAGCACCAGCACCGCAAGCCCAGCGCGGACGAAGCCGGAGGGCGCGATGGCAGCGAACAGGCCGTCCTTGCGGTTCCATAACAGCGGCAGCGCGGCTGTCCCCGACAGGATCATGGCCGCAATCACACCAGATGGCAGCGCATGAGCCAGGTGTGCGCGCACGCCGCCCAGCAACATCAGCCATGCCCAGATCCAGCCGATCGCAACCATGACCGGCGCTTACGGCAACATGGTGAGGAAATGGTAAACCCTGGCGCCGGCGGCGATCGAGCATCCCCGATCGCGGCCATGCCAGGAGAGCTGGATCAGCTAAGCCGAGCGGTCCCGAGCGCGGTGATCGCGTCGTCCACCAGAGGCTTGTCCGAACTCGCGTCGTGACGCTCCGCGATCAGCTTTGACGCAGCGGCAGCGGCAACCGATGCCGCGGTGGCGCGAACCTGGGCGATGGCAGTCCGTTCGGCAGCAGCGATCTTGTCCTCGGCCATCTTGCCGCGGCGCTCGATCAACGATGCCGCATCGGCCCTGGCCTGGCTTACGATCGTATCGGCTTCGTCGCGGGCGTGCGCCAGCATAGCCTCGGCCTCCTGCGCGGCGGCCTTGGCCTTGGCCTCATATTCCGCCTTGATCTTCTCGGCGTCGGCACGGAGCGCAGCGGCTTCAGCGAGATTGGCCCGGATCGAGGCAATCTTCTTGTCGAGCGACGAGCCGATGACCGATGGCACCTTCTTCCACATCAGCAGGACGATGACGACGATCATCGCCAGCGACACCCAGGCGGTGGCGGTCATACCCAGTGCGGTGGGGTCGACATGATGCTCTTCAGTGCCCGCAGCGGCGTGCTCGGCGCTGGCGTTCTGCGGCAGCCCCTGAAGCTGGGTGGCTTCGGATAGGTTGTCGGCGGCGAGTTCGGAGCCGTTTACAGACATCATGGGTCTCCGTTACGCCGCCAGAGCGGCCTTGACCGCGCTCTCGGCGGCAGCCTTGTCGACGGCCAGGCCAGACACCTTGGCGACGATTTCCTGCGCAGCCTCAGCGGCGACGCTTTCGATCTCGGCTAGCGCCCTGGACTGCGCAGCCTTGAGCGACGCGTCTGCCGTAGCGGCTTTCGCAGCGAGTTCGGCATCCACTGCCTTGACGCGCTTTTCGGCCTCGACCGTGGAAGCGGTCTTGGCTTCCTGCGTAGCCTTCAGCGCGGCGGCGCGCGCTTCCTCGATCCGTGCCCGATACGCGGCTTCGGTCTCGTCAGCCTTGGCGCGAGCGGCTTCGGCGGCGGCGAGATCGGCGGCAATCTTCTGGTCGCGCGCGTCGACGGTCGCTTCGATCTTGGGCAGCATCCCCTGCCCGATCACGAAGTAGATCAGGCCGAAGACAACCAACAGCCAGAAGATCTGCGAAGCATAGGTCGCGGTGATCTGGGCGATCTGAGGCATCGATATTCCCTGTGGTCGTTGCAAGCGGGGGCCGGCGCACCGGCCCCGCCCTGCAACTGTTAGGCGACGAACAGCAGGATCATTGCAACGACGAACGCCAGCAGGCCGAGAAGCTCGGCGGCGGCGAAGCCGATGAACAGACGGCCCTGCTGGCCGTCGGCAGCGGCGGGATTGCGCAGCGCGGACTCGAGGAACGAGCCGAACACGTTGCCCACGCCGAGTGCGGCCATGCCAACACCGATCGCGGCCAGACCGGCACCGATCAGCTTTGCGGCTTCTGCGTCCATGATAAACTCCTTAGCATTAAACAGGTTGATGGTGGTGGTAGGTGGAAATCAGTGCAGGTTGACCGCGTCGTTCAGGTAGAGCGAGGTCAGCAGTGCGAACACATAGGCCTGGATGGCGCACACCAGCAGTTCGAGCAGGGTGATGCCGATCATCAGGATGAAGCTGGGAACCGATACGATCGCGACGGTCAGCGCACCGGCGTTCATGCCATTGATCACGAAGCCGGCAAGCACCTTCATCAGGATATGCCCCGCGGTCATCGCGACGAACAGTCGCAGGCCCAGCGAGAACGGGCGGATCAGGAAGGAGAACAGCTCGATCAGGAAGATCAGCGGGATCATGTAGCCCGGCGTGCCATGCGGAATGAACAGCGAGAAGAAGTGGAAGCCGTGCCGCGCAAAGCCGACGATCAGGACGATGGAGAAGCTGATGATCGCCAGAATGCCGGTCACCGTGAGATGGCTGGTGACGGTGAAGGGATGCACGCCAACGATACCCGTCGGCATCATGCCCATCAGATTGGAGATCAGGATGAACATGAAAAGCGAGAACACATAAGGCGTGAACTTCTTGCCCTCCGGGCCGATGTTCGTCGCCATCATGTTCGAGATGAAGCCGGTGAAGCTTTCAACCGCGGCCTGCCAGCGGCCAGGCACGAGCTCGCGCTTCATGCCGCCAATCATGAACAGCAGCATCGCCGCCAAAGTCACCACCATCCACATCGCGGAATTGGTGAAAGCTATGTTATGGCCCGCAATTGCCCAATCCTTCCCGAACAACGGTTCGATCAGGAACTGGTGCATCGGATCGATCTTGCCCGATTCGGCTGCCACGCTTGCGTTACCCCTGCTTATGCCAAAAGCGTCCGAAAGCTATTTCGGGCGCTCCTGAGAAATCCGTATGATGTTCCTGAAGGCGACGCCGATCCCGAGGAAGAGCATCACCAAGAGGAGCCAGGGCTTGGTTCCGAGCCAGCTGTCGAACAGCCAGCCCATTAAACCGCCACCGGCAATTCCCGCGATCAGTTCGGTCAGCACGCGATTGCCCTGGGAATATCCCTTGTCAGGCTTTTTCTGCGCTGTCCCCGTCCTGACCTGTTCAGCCTGCTGGATCGTCCGCAGCCGCTCATCGAGCGACGTAAGCCTTTGATCCTCCACGCTGTCCGGGTCTTGCCCGGGATCTTTCACCGTCATGTCGCCGCCTCTCCTCTTATCGGGAAGCCAACGCCATGCCGACGAGCCATCCCGCCAAGGCGAGGCCCCTTTAGGAAGGGGGTCTTCCCGAGTCAACCGCGCTTACCGATGCCGCGGCGCAATCGGGTGAACGCCCGAACCTTCCCCATCCGTCATTGCGACGAAAGTCGGGACCTATACGCGCTGAGATGAGAGGAAAATGCCGGACTGCATCCTCATATCCGTCTTCGGTGCGGCTATGGGTCCCGACTTTCGTCGGGATGACGATGTGGGAGGCGAGGCATGACGCCCAATAACCGTTACAATATCTGAACGACCGCAAAAAACCAGGCGTTCGCAAAAAGCCCGCCTGTGCCCCCGGACATCCCGCAACCTACGTGTTTTCCGTGGCTTGATGTCGCTGATCGCTAGTGGGCATCACGGTGGTGGGACATCCAGGACAAGGGGGCTGGAGCCACATGCGGTCGGGTGACGGACGGCGAATTTCACAGCGGACATGTGCCTGGACGGCAGTGCTCGCTTGCCTGCCCTTCATCTCGACAACCGCCGAGGCAGCGCTCGATCTCAACAGTCTGTCGATCGAGGAACTAGCCCAGATCGAGGTGACCTCGGTTTCCAAACGCGCCGAGCCGCTGAGCAACGCTCCGGCAGCGATCTACGTCATCACCCATGACGACATATTGCGATCCGGCGCCCGGCGCCTTCCGGAGATGTTGCGCCTCGCACCGAACCTCCAGGTGGCGCAGATCAACGCCAATCGCTACGCGATCTCGGCGCGCGGCTTCAACGCCGGCGCCTCCGACAAGCTGCTGGTGCTGGTCGATGGACGCAGCATCTACACGCCCTTTTCATCGAGCGTGAACTGGGACCTGCAGGAAGTCCCACCCGACGATATCGAGCGGATCGAAGTGATCAGCGGCCCGGGCGGCACTCTATGGGGCGCCAATGCCGTCAACGGCGTGATCAATATCATCACCAAAAAATCGAGCGACACGCCGGGAGCGACGGCCGAGATCGGGGGAGGCAACACCGTAATCGAAGGCCGGCTGCAATATGGCGGCAAACTGACCGACGAGCTGAGCTACCGTGCCTATGTCGGCGGCTTCAAACAGCGCAACAAGAACCGCACCGGCACAGGCGCAAAGGCGCGCGATGCCTGGAACAAGGTGCAGGGCGGTTTTCGGGCCGATTGGCAGTCGGCCGATGACGTGATCACCGTCCAGGGCGACATCTATGAGGGATCGGAGCAGCAACTCAGTAGTGCGAAATCGGATATCAGCGGCCACAATCTGATCGCCCGATGGACACGGGCGATGGGCAGCGATTCGAGCCTGCAGCTCCAGGCCTATTACGACCATATCGATTTTTCGGTGCCCAACCGGTTCGCAAACCACCTCGATAGCTACGATCTCCAGGCGCAGTATAACCTCACTCTCGGCGGCCATGCCCTCGTCGCGGGCGGTGGATACCGCGCCATGAAGGACGATTTTCCGACCGTTCTTTCCGAGACTCAAGCCGTGCAGTTCATTCCTCAGAGCCGTACGCTCACGCTCTGGAATCTTTTCCTGCAGGATTCTGTTTCGCTTACCGACAGGCTTAAACTCACGGTCGGCCTGAAGATGGAGCATGAGCCATATACGGGCATCGAGCTGATGCCGAACCTGCGCCTCTCCTGGACGATGGCCGACGATAGCCTGCTCTGGCTTGCCGCATCGCGCGCCGTACGCGTGCCGTCCCGCCTCGATCGGGACGTCACGCAGCGGATCGGCTCGCTCGTTGCGATAACCGGAGGCAATATGCAGCCCGTCAAGGTGACCGCCTATGAACTCGGCTATCGCTCACAACCGCTGGCGGGCCTCTCCTTCTCGGTCTCGTCCTTCTACAATGTCTATTCGGACCTGCGCAGTGCCGAGCCCACCAATGGCGGCTTTCCACTGACGTTCGAAAACGGCATGGAGGGAGAAACCTACGGCGTTGAAGCGTGGGCGAACTATCGCGCAAACAGCTGGTGGCGCCTCGCCGCTGGCGCGAACTGGCTGCACAAGGACCTGCGCTTCAAGCGAGGCGATCCCGGCCTGGGCGGGCTGCAGATTGCCGGCAACGATCCGAAATATCAGCTCTCTTTACGCTCCACCATGGACCTGGGCCGGGGCGTCCTGCTGGATCTCGACCTCCGCCGGATCGGCGCATTGCCCGCGCCCCCGTCGCCCGCTTATGTCGAGCTCGGCGCCAGGATCGCCTGGGCGGCTTCGGACAATCTCGAATTTTCGCTGACCGGCTCCAACCTCCTTCACGCCTATCATGCCGAGTTCGGCACCACGACCAACACCCTGCAGGTGGGCCCCGTGGGCGTTGAAGTAAGACGAAGCGTTTTCCTCGCCGCGCAGTGGCGATTGTGAAACTCCGCGGCGGAAATCTTCAGCGCCTCGGCCGTTGCCTCGGTCTCCTAGTGGCTGCCGGCAGCCTCGCCGCGGCCGATGCGGCGCCGAAATCGCTCGAGGCTCAGGTCAAGGCCGCCTTCCTTCCCAAGTTCGCTGCCTATGTGAACTGGCCGCCAAGTGCCCTTGGAGCAACCGCCGATCCCCTTGAGCTGTGCATAATCGGCCGCGACCCCTTCGGCACCGATGTCGACGCAGCCGTTGCCGGCCAGCATGTCGATCAGCATGCGCTTCTGGTGCGCCGGCTGGATAGCACAGCAGGTGCCGCCAGCTGTCATGTCGCCTTTCTCGGCGGGTCGGCCAAGCAAAGCGTCGCCGCCATGCAGGAGGCGCTACGCGGACAGCCGATCCTGACCGTCACCGATGCCAGCCTGGGCAGCGGACGCGGCATGGTGCATTTCGAACTGAAAGATGGTCGTGTACGCTTCCACATCGACGATGCCCTGGCGGCGCGCAGCAACCTGTCGATCAGCGCCCGCCTGCTGAGCCTCGCGCTCAGCGTCAAATCGCGTGTGCGGCAGTCATGAGCCAGTTGCCCACGCTCAGCCGTCGAGCCCTGACGATGCTGGTGTCGCTAACCGTTCTGTTGCTGCTGAGCGCCGGCTTGTGGATCATCTTCCAGAACGAGCAGAACTATCGGGAAGGACGGCAGAACGCTGCCCAGATACAGGGGGAGATATTGGCGGCAAGCGTCACCGCCGCGCTCGACTTCCAGGATCAGGCCGCAGCGCAGGAGTCCACCGATGCGCTACGGGTCAGCCCGCAAACATTGGCGGCGGGCGTCTATGATTCGACCGGCAGCCGGTTCGCCGGCTATGCCCGCTCGCCGACGCTGCTGCCCACGCGCTTCTCGGATATTCGATCGTCGGACAGCGTGCCGATCCAGGTCACCGTACCTGTGATGCGAAGCGGCACGAGGATCGGCACGGTCTTCCTCGCAGGCGATATCGAGCCATTGTCACGCCGGATCGCGCGTTATGCGATGATCGTGCTCCTGGTGGTGATGACATCGCTGATCCTGGCGGTTCTCGGCTATGGCCAGGCGGCGCTGCGCCGTGTCAACCAGACGCTTGCGGAGGCCAACCGTGAGCTCCAGTTCCAGATGGAGGAGCGCAGCCGCACCGAGCAGCAGCTCCGCGAGGCACAGAAGATGCAGGCGCTCGGCAAGTTGACTGGTGGCGTCGCCCATGATTTCAACAACCTGCTGACGGTGATCCAGGGCTCGGCGGAGATGTTGCAGCGGCCGGGCCTGTCCGAAGATCGCCACATGCGATTCACCAAGACGATCATCGACGCATCGGCGCAGGGCGCGCTGCTGACCGGGCAACTGCTGGCCTTCGCGCGCAGGCAGCCGCTCAAGCCCGAGCTTCTCGATCTCAACACCAGCATATTGAAGATGCTGGTGATGCTTCAGCCCACGCTCGGCCCGAACATCATCCTCAACACGCATCTCGAAAAAGCGCTGCTGCCGGTCGAGGTCGATCCCGGGCAGTTCGAAGCGGCGCTCCTCAACATCGTCGTCAACGCCCGGGACGCCATGCCCGACGGCGGCGAAGTGACGATCCGCACGCGCAACGCGACGCCCGAGGAAGCCGAGGGGCGCGAGCGGGCCGTGGTGGTTGCAATAGAAGATAGCGGCATCGGGATCGCGCCGGATCAGCTCGCCCATGTTTTCGAGCCATTCTTCACCACCAAGGTAATAGGCAAGGGCACCGGACTGGGCCTCAGCCAGGTCTATGGCTTTGCCGCGCAATCGGGTGGCGAAGCGCGGATAGACAGCGTCGCTGGCAAGGGCACCACTCTTTCGATGCTGCTACCGGCAAGCAAAAAGCCGCTGCCACAGCGGGCGCCGACCGCTCGGCCGTTGGCCGCGCAAAAGAATTGCGGCCGCGTGCTGCTGGTCGAGGATAATGACGAGGTCGGCGATTTGGCGGAAAGCCTGCTCGGCGAGCTCGGTCACGCGGTGGTGCGCGCCCGCAACGGCCCCGAAGCACTGAACATAGCCGATGAGGGCGACCAGTTCGACATCGTCTTCAGCGATGTCGTCATGCCCGGGATGAGCGGGCTGGAACTTGCCAGCGCCCTTCAGTCACGCCGCCCGAAGCTACCGATCATATTGACGACGGGCCATAGCGACCGGATCATCGCAGCGGGGTCGCAGGGTTTTCCGGTCGTCCGCAAGCCCTATCGAATGGAAACCCTTGCCGTGGCCGTCGACGAAGCAATGGCCACGGCGCTGCACTGAGCGGGTTTAGCCGCAATAATCCGGGGTGATCGATTCCGATCCCTGCCGTTTGCGCCAGCCGCCATCCTTCAGCTTATAGGCTTGGCCGGGCTTGACCGCGCGCAAGGTCGAGCAGGCGGTGGTCTGCGCGAACTGGTCGACGGTGACATTCCGGGCGGCCGCGATCTGGGTGTAGCCCGCGCGGCGCTTGATGTTGATCGCGTCGACCGCAGCCTTCAGATCGGCCGAGGGCGCCGCGACAAAACCGAGATAGCCGTCCCATTGCTCGCCGACCGTGCCGTTCGATAGCGCCGATTCGACGATCGGATCGGCGGCGAGCACGGGTGCGGCCACAGCGAGGGCCGCAGCGACAGCGATGATATTGGAAAGCTTCATCATTGCGGAAACAGCTCCGGATTGTTGGCGATGAAATCCTCGGCATCCTTCTGAAGCCGAACGACCACCTCCTGCTTGACGTTGACGTTCAGGTTGATCTCGATCGGCTTGTCGGGCGCGGAGACCTGGATACAACCTGGCAGCATCAACGCGAACACCAGAGCGCCATAAGGCGCAGGGACCATCTTGTTCATGGCCTGAGGCTCGCATTGCAACGCTTCGTCGTCAATGTCGGGGTGTTCATCGCATGATCTCGCTTTACCGGGGCTGAATGGGGGTCGGCGGGGCAGGCGCCGCCTCGACGGCGCCTGAGGTGGCGTTGCGGAGCACGATCGAGGGATCGATGAAGGTCTGCGCCGAATTGACCAGCCCGCGGAACGGCGCGGTGATGGTTATGTTGAAGCGGAACGGGAGCCGGGTGACCGGCGCGAGCAGGTGCCCGACGATCCCGCCGGATTTGGCGGTTTGCTCGGGCTTGTCGTTGGTGCCGTCGAAGCGGACCTTGCTGACGATCTCGCCATCGAGATCGCCGTTCAGGTCTATGGTCAGCCGGTCGTAGCGCATCGACTTGAGCGCATCGAAGGCGATCCGCGCAATCCGGCCGAGATCGGCATTGGTGACGTCGCCGACATAGGAGAGCGTCCCCCCGCCGGGCCGAACCGTCAGCGCGCCATTTTCGATGCGGCCACCGCGGGCGTCGAAGACGATCGGCAGCACGCCATCGAACTTGCCGGTGACGGCGATATTCTTGAACTCGAGCTGCTGGACGAAGGTCGCGGCGTCGAGCCCGGTGATACGGAAGGTCAAGCGACGGGCGACCGGCTGGCCCATGTCGAGCACCGAGGGTTCCAACGCGAGCGTTCCGCCCGCGAATGGCCACACCCCGCCTTCGACCGCCAGCCTGCGATCGGGCAGCAGACGGTAGCGGACCGTGCCGTCGTTGACGGCGATGCCCGGATTAACCTCGGCGATCGTCACCCGTTGGTCAGGCGCCGTCACGAGACCGAGCAGATCGGTGAAGTGGATCGATCCCTTGAGGCCGGTCACCGGGCCGAAGGCGGCTGCGAAATCGAGCTTCTCCGTCCGGAAGTCGCCATCGCTGGTGACATTGCCGCCCGACCAGCGGATGCGCCCCTGCCCCGTCACGGCGCCCTCGACATTGGCGATCATGCCGAGCGTGAGCGGCGTCACCGCCTCCGGCTGGAGCGCGTTGCCGAAGCGCAGATCGGCGACATCGAGCAGGGCATCGCCGGCCCCGCTCGACAGATCATGGCGGATCGTCACGCGTGCCACGGCGGAGGAGGATCGCGGTTCGCGCAAGGTAGCGGTGG
Source organism: Rhizorhabdus argentea (assembly GCF_037861105.1). Lineage (NCBI taxonomy): Bacteria > Pseudomonadati > Pseudomonadota > Alphaproteobacteria > Sphingomonadales > Rhizorhabdaceae > Rhizorhabdus > Rhizorhabdus argentea. Next base: position 14,117 of record NZ_JBANFK010000003.1, on the reverse strand, counting down.
CGCCGATGCGCCCGTTTTTCAGCGTCAGGTGGACATCGTTGGCGGCGAGCTGGTGGAAACGCGGCGACGCCTGCTCTGCGTCCTCGACCTTCACGGCCCCGCCGAGAACAAGCTCGCTCGATGCCAGCCGCCAATCACCGGTGCCGCTTGAGATCAGGAGAGGCACTGCGCCGATCTTGCCCGACGCGCCATCGAAACGGCCGGAGAATCCTTTCGACCCCGCTGACCCGCCGAGGGTTGCGACGTCGAGCCGCGTCGGCGACGCCGGATCGCCCAGTCGTATCGCCAGCGTATCGATCCGGAAGCCAGGCCGGCCTATGCCGACCGCCAGGGAGCGGGCCGCCATCGTCAGGGGCTGATCGCCGACACGCCCGCGCAGCCGTGGCGCTGCGATGCTGGCCCCGCCGTACAGCGCACCGCCAGCCCGCCGCCCGACAAGGGCGCCGCCTGCGGGGCACAAGGGAAGGCGTGTGTTGGCGATGACAGTGCCGGCGATGGCCAGGCGGGCGAAGCCGAGTGGCGCGCAGTCGCCGTTGACCGCGAAGCTGCCGTTGCGGCCAATGGCGACCGAGATCGGCAGATCGAGTCCCTCGATCCGGCCGTCGGCGAGCGGGCCATCGAGTGTCATGCGCGTGACTATGCCGGTCACGCCCTGGCGCCGGGCCCCGAAACGCAGGGGTGCCAGCCGCAACAGCGCATCGCCGGCCCGATAGGGAGCGATCGTCGCAGAACCCGCGAGCGGCGCCCCCGGTGCTTCCTGCCGCAGGCTCATCGAAATATCCGGAAGGCTGCCGCCGGTCAGTTCCAGGCTGCCGTTGACGACGGGGCGGGCCTCGGGCCAGCGCCAGCCCAGTCCCTCCGCCCGATCGGCGCGGATCGCCAGCCTCCCGCCGCCAAATGCCGATGCGTCGATTCGCTCGATCCGCAACGCGCCGCCTTCTGGCGCATGGTCCAGCGCGAACCGCGCCGATCCATCGATGTTGCGCCCGGCTTGCAGGGCCGCCCGCCCCCAGGCAGCCAATATGGGGCCGATCGGCGTTCCAGCGGCACCAGCCGACAGACGCGCCAGACGATCGGCCAGGGCGGAGTCCAGCCGGGCCTGCGAAACCTTGAGATCGCCATCGACCGCGGCGCGGCGCGTCGCCGGATCGAAGCGGTAGGATCCGAGAAGGGCGGCTCGTCCGATCGTCCCGCTGGCATGTCTGACCTGATCGGCTCGGAGATCGCCCCTGCCGGAGACCTGCCGCGCCGCAGCGTCGAACCTGAGCCGGCCGCCAAGCCGGGCTATATCGGCCTGAAATGCCGCGAGTTGTCCGCGCTGGAAGTCGACGTCGCCACGCCAGCGGGCCAGATCGGCGTCTCCCTGGGCGTCGATTGCCAACCGCGGCGCGACCAGCCTGACATCGGGGCATGTGACCGAACTCGCTTCGACCGGGCCACGGACACGCGGCCGACCTGCGTCGACGGCGAGGGTGAGCTCCGCGACGGGGGCAAGGATGGCACAGCGACCGGCGGCCAATCCATCCGAAGCGACGCGAAGCCTGCCGCCGAAATCATCGTGGAGATTGCCCTTGCCGTCGAGGGTGGCCCGGACGAGACCCTGCGGCGTGGCGAGATCCAGCCGGATAGCGCGGGCGGTCAGCCGGATATTGGGGAGAGCGAAAGGCTGGCCGGTGCTGGTCGCCGGCAGCAACCGGTCGATCGCCCCGAGCGACAGCTTGCCATCGGCCAACCGGCCGCGCAGGCGCACCCCACCGGCATCGACAGCGCTGACCCTCACGCCCGTCAACCCGACCGCCAGCTCGACCTCGGCCCAGTCGGCGACCAGATCCGGATGCCCGGGATCGCCGATACGGATGTGCTCGATGCGGTGCGTGCGGAAGCCGACATGCGCAAGGCGATAGCTGGCAGGCACAGCGCGAGCTTTGAGCGCATCGTCGATATAGGATGTCGCGATCGGCGTTCGCTCGCTCCACAACCAGACGGCCCCGCCAGCAAGCGCCAGGCTACCCAGGCCAGCGGCAAGCAAAAGGCGCGAACGACGTCTTAGAGCTTCCTCCATCGCGCGACGCTTACCCTGTCGTTCGGCGCGCGTCACCCCGCCGATCCCGCGGCGAACATGGTTAACCAACCCTCAACGCTTGCGGCCTAATCCGGCAGCGACCTGGCGAACGCCCAAGGTTCAGGGAGAAGCGAGTGACCATTCAATGTGCCAACGCAATCATCCAGCGATTGGGTCCTTGCCGGATCGCACTGGACCAGGCGGCTCATCTCGAACTGGCGCGTGAGCTGGCCCTGATGGGATGCGAACTGGTCGACCTGCCGACCGGCGGAGCCTTGCCAGCTGGCAACAACCCCACCGCCGGCTTCCTGAGCTGGATCGATGCTGCGCCGAAAATGTCTTTCGCGAATGCCCTTCGTCCGTTCAAGCGGATGAACGCCCTTGTCCTTCAGTCGGCGGGGCATGACCGACGCTCGCTGGAGCGCGCCTTGTTCGATGCCGGGTGGCAGCGCCATTCCGGCGGGATGACGTTGGGCGAATATCCCGGCTGGTCGGCACAGGCGCTGCCGGTGATCAGCTATTATCAGCGCGCGCCGCACGGCGGCGCCGGCGAATTGCAGAAGGGCAGCGTCGAGGCCGATGCGACCATCGCACGCTACGCGATGGCGGCCAATCACGTCCGGCCCGGCGATCATGTGCTGATAGATGGCATCGGATCGGCGGATGGCGCGGCCGTACTGATGTCGTTGTCCCGGGCCGGATCGATAATGCGTGTCGCCGCGCCGCCGAAGCCGGGCCACTGGAGCGGGCGCCGCGATATCGACCGTGTCGACGCCGATCTTGCCCGGGTTGCGGACAATTCGCTCGACCTCATCGTCGCCCTGGAGCCGGCAGTGCCGGCCGACTGGATAGCGCGGCTCGACGACTATGCCCGCGTCCTGAAGTTCGATGGACGGCTGATCCTCGGCTTTCGGCAGGGCAAGGCCGATAGCAGCCGACCGTGCGACTGGGCGGCATTGATCGAAGCGGTATCCGAGCACTTCCTGCCGGAGATGCGCTATGTCCAGATGCCGGTCAGCCCCAATCCCGAAGGCCCGCACGCGCTGTTCCCGGTCGCGCTCGACCAGTCCGTCGACACCGAATGGTTGCTCCTGGTCGCCTCCGCGAACCCGCTGATGGGCGAGGGCCGGGCGGCCGAATATGATCATCCGGCTTTCCCGAAAGCGGCCGCTCCGCAGCCCGCGCTGGTGGATTTCGGCGCCGCCTATGACAATCCCTATCTCTACCGTTCGATGGTGCAGATGGGCGAAAGGCTGAGCGACGACATGAAGCTCGCCCGGCTCGCTGAATGCGTGATCGAGGATTCGCGCGAAGATTCGGCGGACCGGGGAGCGGCGATCGCCGTGCTCGGCTATCGGGTGCTCGAACTGCGGCTCGACAATCTGGTGCCCTCGATCCTGCCGCTGATCCTCGCTTACACCGAACAGCCACTCCGCGAGGACACGCCGGCACATGTCCGGCGCTGGCGGATCTCGCTGGCCTTCCTGGCGGGCCGGCTCAGCGAGCTGATCGGCGAGCGCGATGCCGCTAGGCGCTGGTATCGCGCCGCCGCCGAGGGCGAATGGCAGGCCTTTTCGCCGCTGCTGGCGACAAAGGCCATCGCCGCATCCTTCTATGAAGCGCGGCTGTGCCTGGCAGATGGCGACAGCCAGACCGCGCTCGCCCGCTTCCAGCACGGCGTCGACGCAGCGCTCAAGGCTGCCGCCTTCCCGCACGAGATCCAGATCGGCACGGCCGATCGGCCCCTGCCCTTCTACCTGACCGAGTTGGCCGAAGTGATCGACATGGGATCGCAATGCGCCAACGCGGTTGCGCACTTCGATCTGTGGCATCGCGACCCCGGCCTGTTCTGGCGGCAGGTCGACATAAGGCGCTTCGGCCTGGCTTCGTGGGCGCGCGACCTGGAGCGCGAGAATGAGCGGCTGCGCGCAGCCTGACTCCGAACATGGTTAACGAAGGCTTCAGCAATTCGCATTACGCCAGCGCGACCGGCGATGGGAGATTGATCGATGCACGTCATGGCCAAGGATCTCGCTGCGGCGGGCTTCAAGACGCTCAACGCCAATGGCCATCTGATCCATTATGCCGAACAGGGTGCCGGCTGGCGCTACGACACGTTGCTCGACAAGGAACCGGAGACGATCGCCTGGATCGACACCTTCCAGCCGGGCGAAACCTTCTGGGATGTCGGCGCCAATGTCGGCATCTACAGCATCTACGCGGGCGCGCGCGGCATCCGGACCGTGGCGTTCGAACCGCATTTCGCCAATTATCATCAATTCTGCATCACCATCGCCGCCAATGGGCTGCAGGATCTGGTGACTCCGCTCTGCCTGGCCTTCGCCGAGGGCAAGTCGATAGCGGAAATGAACCTGGCGAGCCTCGATATCGGCACGTCGATGAGCAACTTCGGAGCAGCGCTGGACTTTCGCGGCCAGCCGTTCGAGCCGGCTTTTCGCCAGGGGATGATCGGCTATGACATCGACGGCTTCGTCGCTGACTTCGGCGTGGAGATACCGACCCACTTGAAGATCGATGTCGACGGCATCGAACTCGCGATCGTGAAAGGCGCGCGGGCGACGCTGGCCAGCGAAAAGCTGCGGTCGGTATCGATCGAATTGATCGAGAGCGATGCGGCGCAAGTGGCGGCGGTCACCGCGATCCTCGAAGGCGCCGGGCTGCACTTCATCCACAAGCAGCAGAATGCGGCCTTCGCGACGCCCGAAACGCGCGACGTGCTCAACTATCTATTCCATCGCGACCCTGTGGCGCTTGCCGCCCGGATCGGCGCAATCATGCGGCAGCCGGTCGCTGAAGACGAGCCGGTGACGACCGATGCGATCATCGAGCGGATCGTCGACCGGATCGCGGCTGCACGGGTCGATCCTGCACCCAGCGGCAATATCTTCATGGAGGATATGCTGCCCGCCAATGTCTATCGCGAACTGCTGTCGCGCCTGCCCGGGGACGAGGCGCTCGACCCGATCGATCATCCCGATGCGATCGGTGCCGATGGCAAGCCGACCCGCTTCCTGCTCGATCTTACCCCCGCATCGCTTTCACGTCTCGCACTCGACGATCAGCCCTTCTGGGAGGCGATGATCGAGGTCTTCACCGCGCCTGCCATCGCCGACGCGATCATCGCCAAATTTGCCCCGACGCTCCACGAACGCTTCGGAGAAGAACTGCCCGATCTCGTCGCGGTGCCGATCCTCTATCGCGATCATCCCGGCTATCGCATCGGCGTCCATCCCGATGCGCCCAGCAAGATCGCCACGCTGCAATTCTATCTTCCCGAGGATGACTCGCAGCGGCATCTGGGAACCTCCTTCCATCAGCGTTCCGGCGATGGGTTCGAACGGCTCAAGACCAACGACTTCAGGCCGAACGCAGCCTATGCCTTCGTACGCACCGAAGAAAGCTGGCACAGCGTCGACGAACTCGGTCCCGACGAACAGCCGCGCAATTCGATCGCACTGACCTTCTACATCCGCGGCCAGGAATATCGCTCCGAGGCGATGCCCGAGACTGCATCCTGCTACGACGAGGAAATGAGCCGGACCCTGCAGACGCTGGCCAAGACCTTTACCCGGCGGGACGACGTGGCGACCCTGTTCCGCGAAGGCGGCGTCGGCGTCGAGCTCGGCGTTGCGGCCGGTGATTTCTCGGAGCGCATATTGCAATATGACCATGTCGGCTATCTGTTCAGTATCGACATGTGGGCGGGAGATCGCGGGCATGGCGTGGACCAGTATCGCGAGGCAATCGGGCGCCTGAGTCCCTATCGCGATCGCAATGCCATCCTCCGGATGCGCTTCGACGAAGCGCTCCATCTGTTCGGCGAAGAGTCGTTGGATTTCATCTATGTCGATGGCTACGCCCATGATGGCGAGCTGAACGGGGCGACTTTCAGGGATTGGTTACCGAAGCTGCGCCGGGGCGGCATCATCGCGGGCGACGACTATGCGCCCGATTGGCCATTGGTCATGGCTGCGGTAGACCGGTTCGTCGCCGAGAACGGCCTCGAGCTCCACGTTATCGACTGCCACGAGGATAGTTGGAACTCGATGTATCCGACCTGGTTCGCGATGAAGCCCTGAGATGCTCCACGATGCCCGCCTCCATTCGGCACGCTCGGCTCGCGAGGCCATTCTCGATCATGGCCGGGCCGTGCTGGATGTCGAAGCGCGGGCGCTCGCCACTCTGGGCGAGCTGCTCGACGAGCAATTCGCGCGCGCGGTCGAACTGATCGTCGAGACGCGCGGCCGGGTCATCGTCAGCGGCATGGGCAAGTCGGGGCATATCGCACGCAAGATGGCAGCGACTTTCGCCTCCACCGGGACGCCGGCCATCTTCATACATCCCGGCGAAGCCGCGCATGGCGATCTCGGCATGGTCATCGCCGGCGATCTGCTGGTCGTGCTCTCCAATTCCGGCGCGACGCCGGAACTGCGACCGATAACCCATCATGCCCAGAGGCTGGGCTGCCCGATCATCGGCATCACGTCGCAGCCGGATTCACCGATCACCCAGATATCCAGCGCCTGCCTCACATTGCCGAAGGTGCGCGAAATCTGCCCGCTCAATATCTCACCGACGACATCGACCACGCTGATGCTCGCGCTGGGCGATGCCCTGGCGGTGGCAACGATGAGTGTGCGCGGCATCTCTCGCGAGCAACTCGAACTGCTGCATCCCGGCGGGGTAATCGGTTCGCGCCTGCTGCCCGTCAACGACATCATGCACGCGGGCCAGCAACTGCCGCTTGTCGCCGCGGAAACGCCGATGCGCGACGTGCTGGTGACAATGACGGAAAAGAGCCTCGGCATCGCTGGCGTCGTCGATGCCGCCGGGCGCCTGATCGGCACGATTACCGATGGCGATTTGCGCCGCAATATCGATCGGCTGCTGATCAGCATCGCCGCCGATGTGATGACGCGCAGTCCCAAGACCGTGCCCGATGGGACATACGCCGAAGATGCGCTGGCGATCATGACGGCCAAGAAGATCACCGCACTGTTCGTCATGAATCATGATGCGCCGGAGGTGCCGATCGGTCTGGTGCATATTCATGACTTCAATCGGCTCGGCCTGAGCTGAAGGCCGCGGAGGCGAGCCAGCCGCTCAGGATGGCGTCCGGCTAAAAATGGTTTAGCCTGTGTAACAATGACCATCAGCCCACCCGATCCGGCCAACGACGCCAGCGGCCATCGCGCCCGTCTGCGAGGACGCTTGATCGAAGGGGGGCCGGAAGCCCTGCTCGACCACGAACTCATCGAATATCTGCTGGCGCTGGCGATCCCACGCAAGGACACCAAGCCGATGGCGCGCGCACTGCTTGCCGAATTCGGCGGCCTCGGCCCGCTACTGTCTGCGGATACCGGCGCGCTGGCTCGCGCGGGCCTCACCGACGGCGTGATCGCCGCTCTCAAGATCGCCGAGGCGTCGGCGCTGCGGCTGCTCCGCACCGAAATCAGCCAGCGCGATGTCCTGTCAAACTGGCAGGCGCTGAACAACTATCTTCACGCCGACATGGCGCACAGGGCGGTCGAGCGCGTGCGCGTCCTACACTTGAACAGCAAAAACGTGCTGATCCGCGACGAGCTCATGTCCGAGGGTTCGATCGATCAGGCGGCGATCCATGTCCGTATGGTCATCAAGCGGGCGCTGGAACTTGGATCGGCGGCGCTGATCATTGTCCACAACCATCCCTCGGGAGATCCCGAGCCGAGCCGACAGGATGTCGCCTTGACGAAGGAACTGATCGCCGCGGCCAAGCCGCTGGGGATCAGCGTCCACGACCACATCGTCGTGGGCGCAAAGGCTCAGGCGAGCCTGCGCGCGCTGGGGCTTATATAAGAGGGGCGGGGCGACCACAGACCGCCCCTCCTGTCGTTTGCTCCTTCCCGATCAGGCCGACAGATAAACGGCCAGCTCGTTCGGCGAGATCATGTGATCCTTGTCAGTGTCGGCCTTGGCGAAATCGCCGGCCGTGGCATTGAGGACCTTGACCGCCGGCAGATTGGCCCGCTTGCTGGTCTTGCTCTTCTCGACCTGCGCCATCACGTCCTGGCCACGCGCCGCGAGGACCCAGCTGCCGAACTCGAGCGGCGTGAGCTTGCCCTTCCCGCCGGTGTCGTATTTCGCCCAGTCGGCATTGACCTTGGCAGCGGCGTCGGCGCTCGCGGTGGCCGTAGCAGGCGCGGCGGGTGCCGTCGCTGCAGCATTGGCACCTGCGGTCGCGGTATCGGTCGGCGCCGGTGTGGTGGCAGCGGCATCGGCGGCCGGCGCCGTTGTCTGAGCGACAGCATCAGACCCAGGAGTGCCGGTTGCCGGGGCCGTCGCGGACCCATTCGGCGTGCCGGTCGATGCGGTCGCATCATTGGGCGTGGTGGCAGAGGGCGTGGTGGCATCAGGGGTAGCGGCCGCATCCGGTGCGGGCTCGCTGCCAGCCGTCTGCGCCATCGCGGTTCCGGATAGGGCGAGCAGCGCGGCGCCGCCCAAGAGTATCAACTTGTTCATCTCGTCTCTCCTGACAGGCGAATCGATCAAATCCTTCGGGTCGCAAGCGTCCCCAGCCGGTCGAACCCCTAACCTTGCGCGGGGTTTCCCGATCCGCGGCCGCAACGGTTCGCCCGGATCATTTCCACGACGAATCGGTTGCTGCGGTGATCGCGAGGACGCAACCGACGCGATTGCCGCTGTCCGCCCCCTCTGCTAGGCGCCCGGTCGATTGCCAGCTTAGAGACGAGGACGTTCGATGATTCCCCGCTATTCACGGGCCGAAATGGTCAAGATCTGGGAGCCGGAGACACGGTTTCGCATCTGGTTCGAAATCGAGGCGCACGCGACCGATGCGCTCGCCGAACTCGGCGTGGTGCCCAAGGAAGCGGCCAAGGCGATCTGGGAAAAGGGCGCCTTCGAGGTCGACCGGATCGACGCGATCGAAGCCGAGGTGAAGCACGATGTGATCGCCTTCCTCACCAATGTCGCCGAACATGTCGGGGAACCGGCGCGGTTCATGCACCAGGGCATGACGTCGTCGGACGTTCTCGACACCTGTCTCGCGGTGCAGCTCGCCCGTGCGTCGGACATTTTGCTGGCGGATCTCGATGGGCTGCTCGAGGTGCTCAAGCGCCGCGCGTTCGAGCATAAGCTGACGCCGACGATCGGCCGCAGCCATGGCATCCACGCCGAGCCGGTAACGTTCGGCCTGAAGCTCGCCCAGGCCTATGCCGAGTTCGCGCGCAACCGCGAGCGGCTGGTCGCCGCGCGCAAGGATGTCGCGACCTGCGCGATCTCGGGCGCGGTCGGCACCTTCGCGAACATCGATCCGCGCGTGGAGGAATATGTCGCCGAGAAGCTCGGGCTTACGGTCGAGCCGGTCTCCACCCAGGTAATCCCGCGTGATCGCCATGCGATGTTCTTCGCGACGCTGGGCGTGATCGCCTCATCGGTCGAGCGGCTGGCGACCGAGGTGCGTCATCTCCAGCGCACCGAAGTCCTTGAGGCGGAGGAATATTTCTCGCCGGGCCAGAAGGGCTCGTCGGCAATGCCGCACAAGCGCAATCCGGTGCTCACCGAGAATCTGACCGGCCTCGCACGGCTGGTGCGCGGCTTCGTCACGCCTGCGCTGGAGAATGTCGCCTTGTGGCATGAACGCGACATCAGCCACTCGTCGGTCGAGCGGATGATCGGCCCGGACGCGACGGTGACGCTCGATTTCGCGCTGGCGCGCCTGACCGGCGTTATCGACAAGCTGCTCGTCTATCCCGCGCGGATGCAGAAGAATCTCGACCGCATGGGCGGTCTCGTGCATTCGCAGCGCGTGCTGCTCGCGCTGACCCAGGCCGGGATCAGTCGCGAAGACGCTTATCGCATCGTTCAGCGCAACGCGATGAAGGTGTGGGAATCCGACGGCGCCTTGTCGCTGCTCGAGCTGCTCAAGGCCGATCCGCAGGTCGGCGAGAAGCTGAGCGCGAAGGAGCTCGAGGACAAGTTCGACCTCGGCTATCACTTCAAGCATGTCGACACGATCTTCGCGCGGGTGTTCGGCTGAGGTCGGGGCGCCGAGATTGTCTTCGGGCGTGATGCCGGGCATGTGTCGGGCATCCGCCGCTCGTCGGGAGCCGGATCAGGGAGCGACCGGCAACGCATGATCTTCGCGCCGATTCTGGTGCTCATCGTCAACTATCGCACCGCCGCGCTGACGGTGCGCGCGGTCGGGGCGATCCTCGATGAGGTGCGGGCACGCGGCGATACGCAGATCCTCGTCGTCGACAACGGCTCGGGCGACGGATCGGCGGGGATCATCGAAGCCGCCATCGCGCCGGAAAATACCGGGCTGTGCTCGGTGCTGGCGCTCGACGACAATCTTGGATTTGCCGGCGGCAACAATGCCGGGCTCGAGCATTATGCGTCGAGCACCGGTCGGTCGCCGGAGTTCGTCTGGCTGCTGAATCCGGATACGATCGCCGCGCCGGACGCGCTGGCTACGCTGGTGGATTTTTTAGGGGGCCGTCCAGGAGCCGGCATCGCCGGCGGGCTATGCCTGCGGCCGGACGGCACCGTGCGGCACAGCGCCTTTCGCTTCCACTCGCCGCTGGGCGAGTTCGCCGCTGCGCTGGACTTCGGCCCGCTGCGCCGCCTGCTGTGGCGGCACGATGTGGTGGTGCCCGCCGGCGACAGCGCCTGCCGCGTCGACTGGGTGTCGGGCGCGCATTTCATGATCCGCGGCACGCTGCTCGATCGGATCGGTTCGCTGGACTCGCGCTACTTCCTCTATTTCGAGGAGACCGATTTCTGTGCGCGCGCTGCCGATGCCGGGTTCGAGACGTGGCATGTCCCGGCCAGCCGCGTGACTCATATCGGCGGCCAGGCCACCGGCGTCACCGAAGCTGGCGAGAAACTGCGCCGGCCGCGCTACTGGTTCGCCTCGCGGGCGCGCTTTCTGCTGCGCCGTCATGGACTTGCGGCGACACATTTCGCCAACCTGCTCTGGTTGCTGGCGTCGCCGCCCGGTGCCCTGCTCGCCCGGCTGCGCGGGCGGCCGCGCCACGATCCGCCGCGGCTGTGGCGCGACTTCCTGCTGCATTATTACGGCCCGGGCGGTTTGATGTACCGCGCGCGCGACCTCGCGACCTAACCGCGCGCCGCTGCCGCCAGTTCGGCATTGCGCTTTGCCGACGCCGCGAGCGTGGCCCGCATCAGCGCCTTGAGCGCGTCGCCGTCATCCAGCACGTTCAGCCCCTCGCGCGTGCTGCCGCCCGGGCTGGCGACGCGGTCGGCCAGGATCGCCGGTCCTTCGTCTGATCGCGCCGCGAGCAGCCCCGAACCCTTGACGGTTGCGGTCGCAAGACGCAGCGCCTGTTCGGGCGGCAGGCCCAGCGCTTCGCCGGCCTCCGCCATCGCCTCGATGAAGCGGAACAGGAAACCGGGTCCGCAGCCGGAGAGCGCGGTGACCGCGTCGAACAGCGCCTCGTCGTCGATCCACTCCACCAGGCCGAGCGGTGACACCAGGCCCGCAGCCTCGTCCCGCGCCGCGTCATCGGCATCGTCGGAATAAAGCGCCGTCACGCCCTCGCCGATCGACACCGGCAGGTTCGGCATCGCGCGCACCGTGAGCTGCGCTGAAAAAGCGTCGCGCAGCGTTGCCGTCTCAACGCCGGCCAGGATCGAGAGCAGAAGGCGCGGCGGCCCCGCCTTCCCGGCGAAAGCCGCCCGCACGTCGCCAAGCTGCTGCGGCTTCACCGCGAGCACCAATATATCGGGCTGTTCCGCACCGGCCGGTATCTCACGCCGCAGCGACACGCCCTCGGGAACGCCAGCTATGAAAGGGTCGATGACCGTGATCGGGCGCTTCGGGCCGCTCGCCGCGAGCCACCCGTTCAGCATCGCGCCGCCCATATTGCCGGCGCCGATCAGCCACAGCGCGCCGTTCGTCCTGCCATCGGGCGCGGACACGCTGTTCAGGCCTCGCCCTGCGTCTCGATCATGGCGGCGGCGATCGCCTCCTGCGGGGTCTTGTCGCTCCACAGCACGAACTGGAACACCGGATAGAAGCGCTCGCATTCGTCGATCGCCGTCTCGATCAGCGTTTCCGCCTGGTCGAGCGTCAGCGCGGCCTCCTCGCCCTGTGCATCGAGCAGCGCAGCATGGCGGAACAGCACCATCGACGAGCTGGTCCACATCTCGAAATGGCCGAGCCAGAGCTGCTCGTTGATGAGCCCGATCGTCTCGTACATCGCGGCTTTCTTGTCGGCGGTGACGCGAATGTCCGGCAGCGCCAGAAACTGGAGCACGCGATCTTCGTCGCGCCACACGGCGCGCAGCTCATATTGCGCCCAGCTACCCTGGAACTGCGCGACGATCTCCTCGTCGCCCGCGCGCTGGGATTCCCATCCACGTGCTGCGAAATATTGTTCCAGCATGTCGATCGGAGCGCTTACGTCGCGCGAGGATTCAAAGTCGTCCACGTTCATCAGGGGCCATACTCCGCTGCCCAGGCATGTTTCCGTGGCCCGGAACGCCAGCCAGTTCAACCCGTAACAGCCACAAAATTGTGGATAGCTGCCCGTCAGCCTTTTGACTTGCCGCTCGCCGCCACCAGCGCATCGAGCCGCGCCTTGAGCAGCTCAACCTCCTCGCGCGCCGTCGCCGCCATCGTCTTCACCGCTTCGAATTCCTCGCGGCTGACGAAATCGAGCCCGCCGATCCAGTCCTTCGCGCGCTCCTTGATCGAAGCCTCGGCCTCGCGCCCGACGCCGGCCAGCGTCCCGGCGGCGCCGTTCACCATCTTCACGAAATCGTCGAACAGGCGGTTTTCGGACTGCATCGTCACTTCCTCGATTTGCTGCCGCGCGCACGCGGAGTCATTGAATGATAATCTGGGTATCGCCGGTCGACGGCACAAGGGTCAGCCCGTTGGGATTGAGGCGGTGGACCTGCCAGTTCAGCATAGCCGCAAAGATCAGCCATGCCAGATAGGGCAGCATCAACAGCCCGGCCGCGCGCCGGATCCGCCAGAACAGCCAGGTTGCCGCGCCCGCCCATAGCAGCATCGCCAGGATCAGTCCGAACGCCAGCATGATCCGGTGCATCGCGAAGAACACCGGCGACCAGCAGAGATTGAGCGCCAGCTGGACCAGGAACAGCAGGATCGCGATGCCACGCCCCCGCGCGCCGCGCGCGTTGAGGATCATCGCCAATGCGAAGCCCATCATGATGTAAAGGATCGACCAGGCAAACGGAAAGACCCAGCCCGGCGGCATCATCGCAGGCTTGGCCAGTCGGTCGAACCAGACATTGCCATAGCCCGAGTCGCCGATCCTAGCCGATAGCAGCCCCAGCAGCAGGATCGCCGGCACGGTCACCAGCGCCCAGCGCATATAGGCGATCCGCAACTGTCCTGCCGACGCGATCTGTCCCATCAACCGCTCCTCGCCGTCTCGTCCGGCCCGCTCAAGCCAGCACCACGTAGAGGATCAGCAGGATGATGCAATCGAGCGAGATCAACAGCGGCGCCGCCGGGTGCCAGAGATTGGCGCCCACCGGGAAATTCTTCGCCGGATCCTTGCGATCATAGGCGACCGCGATCGTCCCGCCGACCCTGCGCGCCTCACCCTCGGGGCATTTGCGCGAGTGGTTGACGATCGTGCGGCCATCGGGGCCCCTGAACTGGTAGGTCAGGTGGCATGTGTTCTTTCGCGTCACCTTGAACTTGGTGATCTGCGCGGCGGCGCGTCCGCCGTCGGTCAGGATGGCGACGTTGTGGCGGCGATGGAGATAGGCCGCGCCATGGGTAAGGATCACCACCAGCGCCGCGACCACGTAGGCGGCCTTCCGCTTGCGGAGATGCGCAAGCCACCCGCTCTGCACCGCTTCGGGCCGGCCGGAGAACTGTGGCGCGGGTTCGGACTGGGGCTGGGCTGTAGACATCCGCGCTCCTGTTCAGATCGGCATTGACGGCAAGGGGGCGGCCTTCACCGCACCCATCAGGAATTCGATATTGCCTTCGGGTCCGGTGATCGGGCTCGGCGTCACGCCCATGCTGCGC